>JBEKVC010000294.1:0-1002 GCA_049514395.1 Terriglobia bacterium | reverse complement strand
GGTGAAGTCGAGGGGTGGCGCGACAGTTTAGGTGAAGCCTAGCCGAGACCGGCCCTTTCGTTTGCCGGTGCCTCAATAACCTCACCATGCCACGTTTCCACACCCCCGCTTATCGAACTGGACAGGCGCAGTTAACGCATCCAGCTCTCGGAGAAAGGTTCACGTTGTCGCCCACGGAAAACTGGCGGTCCGCGCTGTTAGGCGAACCAAGCCAAACTTCTGATGCAAAGCCTTCTGGGGAAACCGCGTGTTTCCCCCGGCCGGCTCTTTGTGTTTGACACACAGCCACTGGCGAAACCGTCGGCACGTGTGTTGCTCCACGGCTCGGTAGGCTTGGCTGACCGGTCCCAAACAGAAGTAGTTCGCCCAACCATTGATCTTCCGGTTGAGCGCTGCTACCAGCGTTGTCTCCTCCTGCTGGGTTTGACTCCGTCGGGTCATCTCGCTGATCGTCTTACACAGACGTTGCACTCGTGTCTTGGACGGACTGGTACCCCAATAGGCCCGCCCCGTCTTCGGCGAGTAGCATCGACCAAACGTATACCCGAGAAAATCGAACTTTTCTTCCGGCAGGCGACAGACCCGCGTCTTACTTTCGTTCACCGTCAACTTCAGTCGCGACATCATGTTCCGCATCAAGTCCAGTGCCTCCTCGGCTCCGGCCCGACAGCAGATCACGAGATCGTCGGCGTAATTAATGATGTACGCTTTCAGTCGCTTCTCGTGCCCCAGTTTCTTCCACCCGAGCACGAACCGGCGCATGTATAGATTGCTGAGCAGCGGGCTGATCGGAGCTCCTTGCGGAGTACCCCGACCTTCGTCCCGATTTCGCGTACTCCGATGTTTCTTTCCGCGCTCGTCGGTTTCTTCCACCGGAGCTTCCAGCCACATCTTGATCAGATGCAGCATGGCTCCATCTACCACCCGACGGGCTACCGACTTAAGAAGCTCAGAATGCGGAATACTATCGAAGTAGCTACTGAGGTCTGCGTCAACAATTTC
>JBEKVC010000293.1:0-1006 GCA_049514395.1 Terriglobia bacterium | reverse complement strand
TCTGTATCGCAGCAACCGTCATCTTTTGGCTATGAGAGGCTGACTGAAAAATAAATTGGGTGATTTCAATCGGTTGTGATTCCGTTGGGTTGCGAAGCTCAATGGAGGTCACGATGGCTTGGACTGAAATCACCCGCCGACACTATCGGCGCGACGCCCTGCGCTACGCAAGCGATCTTACCGATGCGGAATGGACGTTGATCGCGCCCTTTCTGCCGGCAGCCTCGAAGTTAGGGCGGCCGAGAAAGACGAACCTGCGATCGGTGGTCGAGGCGATCTTGTATATGGCCTCGACCGGCTGCCAATGGCGCGCGATCCCCAAGGACTTTCCGCCCTACTCGACGGTGCAGGGCTATTTCTACGCTTGGTCGCACAAGGGTTTGCTGGCGCACATCAACCACATGCTGGTTATGGCTCTGCGCGAGACGGTCGGGCGAGAGGCCAGCCCCACGGCGGGCGTCATCGACAGCCAGTCGGTGAAGACCACGGAATGCGGCGGCCCGAGAGGATTCGACGCGGGCAAGAAGATCAAAGGCCGCAAGCGCCATATCGTCACCGACACCGAGGGCCACTTGGTGGGCGTGCAAATTCACGCTGCCGATATCCAAGATCGCGATGGCGCACCAGACCTGCTGGCGTCAATCCGTTCGCTCTATCCGTGGCTGCGCCACATCTTCGCCGACGGCGGCTATGCCGGCGATAAACTGCACGACGCCATAGCCACGCTCGGTCAATGGACCTTCGAAATCATCAAACGCTCCGACACTGCCAAGGGATTCGAACTGCTGCCGCGCCGATGGGTGGTCGAACGAACCTTCGCCTGGCTCGGCCGATGCCGGCGGCTCGCAAAGGACTTCGAAGCCAGCATCCAGAGCGCCGTTGCCTGGACCCTCATCGCCCACATCCGCCGCCTCACAAGGAGGCTGGTGCGGGCATGAAATCCTGACAACCTTTATGAGTCAGACTCTGAGGCGTGAGGGGGTCCACAGCCAAGCCCCTCGCCCGG
>JBEKVC010000292.1:0-1007 GCA_049514395.1 Terriglobia bacterium | reverse complement strand
ATCGGTCCCAACCACAAACACGCGCTCAACTATCGCGTCGGCCCAGAGCGGGTTTTCCGATCGACGGTCTCGACCGTTTCGCATCAACGTCGTCATCACCCTTGCAGTTCGTGAACGCACGTACGCAACCTCATCCTCCCATCGCCAGTCCCCTTAGGCCGCTGCCACCAGTGCACGCGCCCGATAGGGGCCGCCCTTGACCAGCAATGCCCAGGCGATGCGGGCCATCTTGTTGGCAAGTGCCACCGCCACAACCTTGAACGGTTTGCGGGCGAGAAGCTGCGTGAGCCAGGGATACTTCTCCGGCTTCTGTCGCGCGAGCTTCAACACCGCATGAGCTCCGACCACCAGAATGCGTCGCAAATAGCGATCGCCCTGTTTCGAGATCGGACCGAGCTTCTGTTTGCCGCCGGTCGAATCCTGCCGCGGTACGAGCCCGATCCAGGCCGCCATATCGCGGCCCGACCGGAATGCCTTTGGGTCCGTGATCGTGGCGACAATGGCGGTCGCGCCCACCAGACCAATCCCCGGGATGCTCCTGAGCCGCTTGCTTGCTTCGTCCGAGCGATGCTGAGCAATAATCCGCTTCTCGATTGATGCGATCAGCGTCCGCATCGCCTGAAGCTCCGCCGCCAGCACGATCAGGCTCGCGTGAGCCTCGGCCGGCAAGCGCTCATCCGCGGCGCCCGCAATGATCGCCAGCAACTCCCTGAGCCCTGCGTTCCCTTGTGCAGCCGTCATGCCGAGCTCGGCCATATGCGCCCGCAAGGCATTGATCACCTGGGTCCGTTGCCGCATCAAAAGATCGCGCGTCCGATGCAGCATCAACTGGCTCTGCTGCTCGGCCGATTTGACCTGCACAAAACGCATGGTTGGGCGGCGCACCGCCTCGCAGATCGCCTCAGCGTCGGCAGCATCGTTCTTGTTGCGCTTGACGTAGGCCTTCACATCCCTCGCCGGCATCAGACGAACCTTGTGACCAAGCTTCGTGAGTTCACGCGCCCAAT
>JBEKVC010000291.1:0-1014 GCA_049514395.1 Terriglobia bacterium | reverse complement strand
CTAGAGCGTATTTCAGGTCAGTGTACACTGGAGTACCGGAGGTTTGGCATGGAAGCCTACTCTCTGGATCTTCGACAACGGATTGTGCGAGCCTGTGACGAGGCGGTGGAGACGCGAGCGGAGATTGCCCAGGCGTTTGCCGTCAGTTTGTCGTTCGTCAACAAGCTGTGGAGGCGTTGGATAAAGACGGGATCGGCCGCGGCCCGGCCCAAAGGCAAAGGACCGTCTCCGGCGCTTGGCCATTGGGAGTTGGAGCAGGTGCGGCGATGCGTGGGCCGCAAGCCGGATTCCACGTTGAGCGAACTGTGCGGCGCGTTGCTCGAGGCGGGAGGACCGGCGGTCAGCCGCAGCACGATGTGTCGGGCATTGCGGACGCTGGAGCTGCCGCTCAAAAAAAGTCCCTGCACGCCAGCGAACGCGACACGCCCCGGGTAAAAGCGTTGCGGGAGGAATTTCGCCAATCCGTGGCAAAGGTGAATCCGCGGAAGTTGGTTTTTGTCGATGAAAGCGGGGCCAACACGGCCCTGACGCCCAGCCGCGGACGCGCGATCTCGGGCGAACGAGTGGTTGGCGCGGTACCCCATGGACATTGGAAAGTGCTGACGATGCTGGGAGCCTTGCGGCTGGAAGGACCGGTGGCGGAGGCGACCGTGGAAGCGCCGACCGACTCGGAGGTGTTCCGCACGTTCGTCAGGGAATCGCTGGCCCCGGCGTTGCGTCCAGGAGATGTGGTGGTGTGGGATAATCTTTCGCCGCATCGGGCGGCGGGAGTCGTCGAAGCCGTTCTCGCCAGGCACGCCGCGGTTTTGCCGTTGCCTCCCTATTCACCGGACTTCTCCCCGATCGAGCCTGGCTGGTCCAAGGTGAAACAGGCGATGCGACGGGCCGAGGCGCGCACGTCCGAGCGGCTGGGCGAAGCCGCAGGGATGGCGTTTGCGAGCATCACCTCAACCGACACGCGAGGATGGTTCAAAAAATGCGGCTACCCTGTACACTGACCTGAAACACGCTCTA
>JBEKVC010000290.1:0-1019 GCA_049514395.1 Terriglobia bacterium | reverse complement strand
TGGCCGCCGCGCGCGCCCTGGCAAAACACACGGCGATGACCGCCAAGGAGATTGTCGAAGAGGCCATGCGCCTGGCCGGGCAGATCTGCATCTTCACCAACGATCAGGTAACGATCGAAGAACTGTAAACGGGGCGCTCCGAGCGCTGAATCCTATGGTTTTCTACTTGCCCGAAAGTCTTGAGACTGCCAGCTCACTGGATGAGCTATCCCCGCGCCAGATCGTAGCGGAATTAGATAAGTACGTGATCGGCCAAAGTGAAGCCAAGCGATCTGTCGCCACGGCACTGCGGAACCGCATGCGGCGGCAAAAGCTGCCACCGGAGCAGGCGGAAGAAATCCTTCCCAAGAATATCATCATGATTGGCCCTACCGGGGTGGGGAAGACGGAAATCGCCAGGCGCCTTGCCCGGCTGACGAATTCTCCTTTCCTCAAGGTCGAAGCCTCGCGCTTCACGGAAGTGGGCTATGTTGGCCGTGATGTGGAGTCCATGGTCCGCGACCTGGTGGAAATCGCCATTGACATGGTCCGCGAAGAACGGGTAGATGAGGTGGCTGAAAAGGCAGAGCAGAACGCCGAAGAGCGCCTGCTGGATCTCCTTCTGCCCCCTCCAGCTTCTTTGAAGCGCCACGAAAAGAGCGGCGGCGACGAAGAAGACCAACGCGCCGTTGCGGCCCAGGAACAGTTCCGCCGCACCCGGGAGAAATTGCGCGCCCAGTTCCGGGAGGGAAAACTCGACGATCGGCAGGTCGATATTGAAGTGCGGGACCGCAGCTTCCCGGCTTTCGAGGTGATCTCTTCTCAAGGCATCGAGGAGATGGACATCAACATCAAGGACATCCTCCCGGGGCTTTTTGGCTCCAGAACCAAGAAGCGCCGCCTGCGCGTGGCCGAGGCCATGGATTACCTCATCCAGGAGGAAGAAAACAGGCTGATTGACATGGACCAAGTCACCCGCGTGGCCGTGGAACGCGCGGAGCAGTCGGGCATCATATTTCTGGACGAAATCGACAAGATCG
>JBEKVC010000289.1:0-1020 GCA_049514395.1 Terriglobia bacterium | reverse complement strand
ATCCAGGCCCTGCTTACCGAGGACCCGGCGCGGTCCGCCGTGACGATCTTCCAGGTCCTCCGGCAGGAGGGCTACCGGGGCGGGATCAGTGCGCTCCGCGGGGCCGTGCGGAAGCTCCGCCCGACGCCTACCCCGGAGGCGTTCGTCACGCTGACCTTCGGGCCGGCGGAAGCTGCGCAGGTCGACTGGGGCGAGTTCGGCGACGTCTTCGGGATCGGCCGCCAAGTCCACGCCTTCGTCCTCGTCCTCTGCTACTCCCGGCTGCTCACCGTCGTCTTCACCTTCAGCCAGACGCTCGAGGCGTTCCTGCGCTGCCACGAGCAGGCCTTCGCGTTCGTGGGCGGGGTGGTCCGCGAGTGCTGGTACGACAACGCCGCCACGGTCGTCGCCGAACGGCGGGGGCGGCTCGTCCGGTTCCACCCGCGCTTCCTGGCCTACGCTGGGCACCACCGCTTCCGGCCCGTGGCCTGCAACGTGGCGCGCGGGAACGAGAAGGGGCGGGTCGAGGACGCGATCAAGTACCTCCGCACGAACTTCTGGCCGGGGCGGACCTTCCGGGATCTCGCGGATCTGAACGCGCAGGCGCAGGCGTGGCGCGACGACCTCGCCAACACGCGCGAGCACCGGGTGACGCGGAAGATCCCGACGCTCCTGGTGGCCGAGGAGCGGCCGCACCTGCTCCCGCTCGGCGAGCCGTACGACACGGACGAGGTGCGGCCCGTCGTGGTGCCGCCGACCTTCCGCGTGGCCTTCGACGGGAACCGCTACTCGGTGCCGTGGCGGCTCGTGGGGAAGCCGCTCACGCTGCGGGCCGACGCCGAGACCGTGACGCTGTGGTATGGCACCCACCGGGTGGCGCGGCATGGCCGCTGCTGGCGGCGCGGGGTCGAGGTGGTGATCCCCGCCCATGCCGACGGCCTCCTCGCGACCAAACCGGGGGCCCAGACGCAGTGGCAAGTGCAGGCCGTGGAGCAGCTCGGGCCCGCCGCCACCCGGTACCTCGCGCTGATCCGGGCCGGC
>JBEKVC010000288.1:0-1029 GCA_049514395.1 Terriglobia bacterium | reverse complement strand
TAGAGCATTTTAGGAAATAGTATAGACTGGTAATTGGCGACACTCCGCGGCGCAGAAGATATGGGGCGACCCTATGGGGATGATTTGCGTCGTAAGTTTCTATCTGCCTACGACGAAGGCGAGGACACGCTCGAGGAGTTGGCCGAGCGTTTCCTTGTCAGTGTAGGTTGGGGGAAGAAGATCTCCGCGCAGAGAAACCGTACCGGGCAGGCCGAGCGGGTGCCTCATCGCGCCGGGCGCAAGGCGCACGCCGGAGCCGAGGCACAGCAGCAGATTCTGGTCTGGGTTGAAGCCAAGCCGGACCTGACGCTGGCCGAGATTCAAGACAAGCTGCGCAGTCAAGCTGCGGTGAGGCTGAGCATTCCGCAAATCTGGCACCTGCTGCGCAGAATGGGCTTGCGGCTCAAAAAAAGTCGCTCCACGCCAGCGAACGCGACAGCGAAGCCAACCGCAAGCAGCGAGCGGAATTCGCCGCGCGGATACGCACGATCACCCCGGAGCGGCTGATTTTTCTGGACGAGAGCGGAGTCACTACTTCGATGACGCGGCTGCGTGCCCGCTGCGCCGGCGGCGGGCGCATTCATGAGGCGACGCCCGGCGGTCACTGGAAAATCATGACCATTTTGGGGGCCATGAGCCTGAACGGCATGGTCGCCGCCATGACCATCGAAGAAGCCACCGACGGCGACATCTTCCTGGCTTTCATACAGCAGGTGCTGTGTCCGGCGTTGAAACCTGGCGACGTGGTGGTGATGGATAATCTCAGCTCGCATAAGGCTGCCGCGGTGCGCGCCAGCATCGGGAAAGCCGGTGCGGAATTGCTTTACCTGCCGCCCTATTCGCCGGACATGAATCCCATCGAGAAGGCTTGGGCAAAACTCAAGGAACTGCTTCGCGCCGCCCAGGCCCGAACCCGGGAAACTCTCGAACAAGCCATTGCCGATGCCCTCAAAAGGATCACACCGGACAACGCCAGGGCGTGGTTCAGGCTCTGCAATGCAGTCTACAGCATTTCCTAAAATGCTCTAG
>JBEKVC010000287.1:0-1036 GCA_049514395.1 Terriglobia bacterium | reverse complement strand
GTAGCCACGGCGACCAACAGCGTAACCGTCTGGAATCGAAGGACAAACTTCAGTGTCCGGCCATAGAACGCAATCATCCAGTCGAAAGCACGCCCCGTGGCTCTATAGACGCGCCCCTGCTTCTCTTTTGGCTCGTGCCGCAAGATTCGCGCACTCATCATGGGCGTGAGCGTAAGGGAGACCACTGCCGAAACGATGATCGTGACGGCCAGTGTCACGGCAAATTCGCGGAACAGACGCCCCACCACGTCGCCCATGAATAACAGCGGAATCAGTACGGCGATAAGTGACACGGTCAGCGAGAGAATGGTGAAGCCAATTTGCTCCGCGCCCTTGAGCGCCGCTTCCATGGGTGGATCGCCTGCTTCGATGTAGCGCGAGATGTTCTCGATCATCACGATGGCATCGTCCACAACGAAACCGGTGGAGATAGTCAGCGCCATCAGTGATAAGTTATCCAGGCTGTAACCAAGGACGTACATGGCCGCGAAGGTGCCCACCAGTGAGAGCGGCACAGCCACGCTGGGGATGATGGTAGCATACAGACTCCGCAAGAAGAGGAAGATGACCAGCACGACGAGTCCAACCGTCAACAGCAATTCGAACTCCACGTCGGAAACCGATGCTTGGATGGCGGTGGTCAGATCGGTAAGCGTGGTTACCAGAATGCCCGTAGGCAGGTTGGCCTCAAGCTGCGGCATGAGTCCCTTGATGCTCTTGACCACGCTGATGGTGTTGGCCCCGGGCTGGCGTTGCACATTCAGGATGACCGCAGGGGTCTGGTTCATCCACGCGGCCAGATTATTGTTCTCTACGCCATTCACGATGTGTGCCACGTCGGTCAGCATCACCGGCGCGCCGTTGCGGTATGCAACTACAACCTTCCGATAGTCGTCGCTAGTGATCAACTGATCGTTGGCGTCGATCTGGTAATCCTGGCGCGGCCCATCGAAGTTCCCTTTGGCGGCGTTCACACTGGCATTTGTCAGCGCCGTGCGCAGGTCTTCCAGGTTGATGCCGTAGGATGACAGAGCCG
>JBEKVC010000286.1:0-1061 GCA_049514395.1 Terriglobia bacterium | reverse complement strand
TGGCCGCAACACCTCCGACATAGCCACATTCCACCAGCCCGGCAGTAGCCATCGTCAGTGAGATCTCATCCGGGTCCTCCTCTCAGAAAGAGGCCGGCCTGAGCACTCCCCGACTCACCACCCCGGATCCATCCTGAACGCGGCGGGCTAGTCGGGTACCGTGGCACCGACCTGGAGGTGACCCGATGCCCGGAGCCCGGTCTCGGCGGAAGCGTTGCCCCTTCTGTCACACCCTATTCCGTCCCCATCCTCGGCTGGGCCCCCGGCAGTGGACCTGCGGGGCGCCGGCCTGCCAACAGCAGCGCCATGCCGCGAACTGTCGCGCGTGGCGGCGGCGGAACCGCGCGGTGACCCAGACGCACTACCAGGACTACGTCCTGCCCGCCCGCGCTCGCGCGGCGCCAGCGGTGGTCCCCGCCCAGCACGTGGCGGTCTTCCTGCGCGGACTTCGGCCGGAGTGGCGAGACGCGATAATGGCGCACGGCCATATGCCACAAGGAGTTAGCCCTCCATAAACGCCAGGCACGGGGTCGCGAGACGCGATCGGGCCGCTGCGGACAGTAGACTCACGGCGTTCGGGGCGCCTAACGGGCAGCTTCCGCGAGACGCGATCGGGGCGCAAGTCCGTGTACCAGCGGGAGGGCGGAGCACGTAGCGCCTGGCGCGTCGGTGATACGAGACGCGATAGGCCGCCCGCCCCGTCGCGTGCTACACCGGGGGCAGCCAGAAGGAGGGACCCCCGATGCTGCCTGCTGCGATCCAAGCCGAGATCCTGCGTCTCACGTACGCCGAGCACTGGGGCCCGAGCCGGATCGCGCGGCACCTCGGGATCCACCGGGAGAGCGTCCGCAAGGTGGCCCGCCGCCGGAGCGTGGCCCTCACGCCGGCACCGCCGCGGCCGCGGACCACGGTCGTGACGCCGTTCCGCGCGCGGATCCAGGCCCTGCTTACCGAGGACCCGGCGCGGTCCGCCGTGACGATCTTCCAGGTCCTCCGGCAGGAGGGCTACCGGGGCGGGATCAGTGCGCTCCGCGGGGCCGTGCGGAAGCTCCGCCCGACGC
>JBEKVC010000285.1:0-1084 GCA_049514395.1 Terriglobia bacterium | reverse complement strand
GGGCCTGCGCAGTTTCTGCACCATGCGTTGATGCTCGGGCTTTCGCCAGCGCCGTCGCCGCCCACCACGCCCCAGGTTCAATTCCCGCGCCTCGTAGGGGTCGGGCACGTAGCCGTCGATGCCGCGCCTCTCCAGTCCCACCAGGTTATCGTCCGAGTACAAGCCGCTATCCCCGCTCACCCGCTCGGGCCACTCCCCGCAGCGTTCCCTCACCCCATCCGCCACTGGCAGGAGCAGTTCATTATCGCTGCTCTCTTGTCCCACCCGCTGCTCCACAATGAGATGATCTTCCGTGACCGCCATCGCCACCGTATAGCCCAGCGTGAAACCGCGCCCTTGCTTCAAAAAGCGACTGTCCGGGTCGGTGCGCGAAACCTGCTGGAGCCCCGTCTTCTTCAAGACCTGCAGCCGGCGGGGGATTTCTTCCAGACGCTCTTGCAGAGCCTGCACATGTTGCACCGCCACTTGCGTCCCCGGCGTTTCATTCGGATCCCTGGCGTCGCAGGCCTGCTGCCAGTGGCGAATCTGCCGGCGGATCTTCGCCCGTTCCGCCCGCAACTTCTTCACCGAATCCACCCGATGCCGGGAAGCGTTTGCCCCTACCCGCGTGGTGTCGATGGCCACGTGCCCCAGCTTCCCCATCCCCAGTCGCCGCGCCCCTTCCACCACCTGCGTGAACACGTCGTTCAGCGCTCCCCGGTGACGCCGCCGAAAGTCGTTCAAGGTCCAGTAATCGGGCTCCGCTCCCCCCGCCAGATACCGAAACGCCAAGTCCTCCCGCACCCGCTCCTCCAAACGATGCGACGAGGTCATCCCTAACGCGTAGGCGTACAACCACACCTTCACCATCAGCGCCGGAGCATACGCCGCCCGCCCTTCCTCGACGTAGTCCTCTTCCAAACCGCTCAAGTCTAATTGCTCCACCACCCGGTGGATGAAAAAGCAGAGATGGTTCTCTCCCAACACATCCTTCACGCTCGGCGGCAGCAAATACGCCTGCTCGGGGTTGTAAGGCAGAAATCTCATCGCGACCCTCCTGCCCTCATTTCATGCAACTCAACTGCCAGAGTTTTCACACAGACTC
>JBEKVC010000284.1:0-1085 GCA_049514395.1 Terriglobia bacterium | reverse complement strand
CAGGTCTGCGCTTGTATCTTTGCTTCGCCGTTGATTTCGGGTGTAAAACAGTCCCTGGAGTTAGCGGTGTCCGGCGGCGGAGGCCGATCTGCGCTGAGGCCGGGAGGGAACTCCCGAGCCTGTCGGGTAGATAGGCCCCCCGCCCTCTTCTCCCACGCCGAGGAGAATCCGAGGCCGTATGAGCCTGCATATTCAAGCTCGACGGGAGACGGCACAGGGTCGGGGGGACCGGACCGAAAGCTTAACTCCAGGAGGGTGTTATGAGCAACCTGGACACGTGTGGAATCGAAGTCAGTGCGAAGGAATTGGTGGTGAGGCTGCGACGGCAAGAGGACTTGGAGCCTTTGCGAAATTTCACTAACACACCGGAAGGCCATATGATGATCCTTCGTTACCTGCGGCGAGCGGGCCGCGTGGTGCGCGTTTGCATGGAGTCGACGGGTCTCTACGGTCTGGACCTGGCGCTGGCGCTGAGCGGGCAGGAGGGCATCGAGGTGATGGTAGCCAATCCACGTGCCGTCCGTCACTTCGCTCAGGCTATGATGAAGCGCAGCAAGAACGATCAGATCGACGCGGGGGTACTGGAACAGTTTGCCGTGCATATGCCCTTTAAACCTTGGCAGCGGCCCTCGGTGGCCACGCTGGCCTTGCACGCGCTGGCGCGGCGCCTGCGGGAGCTGGTGGAGATGCAGACGGCGGAGAAAAATCGTCAGCATGCGGCCGGGCTGTCCAAGGCGGTTCCGGCGGTGGTGCGGCGTGACTTGGCGCGCAGCCTGCGGGCCCAGGAACGGGCCATGGAGCGCTTGACCCGCCAGGCGCGCAAGCTGATCGCGCAGGATCCCCAACTCGCGGAGCGCTTTGAACTGCTCGACAGCGTGCCGGGAATCGGCGAAACCAGCGCCGTGCAGCTCTTGGGGGAGTTGGGCGTGCTGGTGCCCGACCTGGAGGCTCGCCAGTGGGTGGCCTACGCCGGGCTCGACCCGCGCCAGTACACCTCGGGAACCTCCGTGCATAAGAAGCCGCGCATCAGCAAGGTCGGCAATAAACATCTCCGCCACGCTCTGTTCATGCCCGCCTTGGTCGCC
>JBEKVC010000283.1:0-1089 GCA_049514395.1 Terriglobia bacterium | reverse complement strand
AACTCAGAACTCAGAGAACCGACTTGACCGCGATCTTGGCCAGTTCCACGATGCGGTCCGGGAAGACTCCGAAGCCGATGATCACCGCGGCCAGGGCGTAGTTCAGCAGGCGGGTGGGCAGGTTCAGGATTATCGGTCCCAGGCCGGGATCGTCCTTGAAATAGGCGGCGTAGAGCACCCGCAGATAGTAATAGAGGGACACGGTGCCGTTCACCGCGCCGATTAACACCAGCCAAAAATAGCCGGAGTTCATGGCGGAGGTAAAGAGCAGCAGCTTCCCGGTGAAGCCGATGGAGGGGGGCACCCCCGCCAGGGCGAAGATCCCCAGGATCAGGTTCATGCTGAGCAGGGGACTGCGGCGGTAGAGGCCGCCCAGCTCCACAATCTTTAAATTCTGGCCGTCCCCGGCCACTTCCGAAAGGACCATGAACACCGTGAAGTTCATCACCAGGTAAGCCAGGGCATAGTAGACGGCGGCGATGTAGCCCGCCTCCTTCAGGGTTAAAATCCCCATGAGAAAGTAGCCGGCGTGGGCAATGGAGGAGTAGGCCAGCATGCGCTTGAAGTCTTTCTGGACAATGGCCACCAGGTTGCCCAGGGTCATGGAGGCGATGGAGAGGATCATCAGGGCCTGGGTGAAGCCGTAGCCATAGCCGGCCCCCAGGGCGGCGAAACGCAGCAGCAGGGCCACCGCCGCGGCCTTGGAGGCAGTGGCGATGAAGGTGGTCACCTGATTGGCCGCTCCCTGGTAAACGTCCGGGGCCCAGAAGTGGAAGGGAAAGACCGACAGCTTAAAGAAGAAGCCGGCCATGGCCAGGAGCAGGCCGATGAGACCGATGGGGCTCTGGGTCAGTTGGGATAGCCTGGGCGCCAGATCGGCCAGGTAAGTGGTGCCGGTGGCCCCAAAGATGTAGCTCAGCCCGAAGAGCATGAAGCCCGAAGAGACCGCGCCGATGAACAGATACTTGATGCCCGCCTCCACGTCGATGCCGTCCCCCCGGCGCAGGGGCACCAGGATGTAGAGGGAATAGGAGGAGAGCTCCAGGGCCACGTAAATGGTGAGGAGTTCCACCGCCGAGACCAGCAGCA
>JBEKVC010000282.1:0-1089 GCA_049514395.1 Terriglobia bacterium | reverse complement strand
AGTACCTAGTTGCGTAAGTTAGCGTAATATCTTTTAGGTGCGGCCGGATGAACGACGGCCTTCCTCCATTCAAAGGGAGCTGCGGTTTGGTTGTAAACGTTCACAAATCGGTCGATCGCCTCGCGCAGTTGTTGCGGCGAGGTGAAGCTGGCGTGCCGCAAGGCGCGTCGGCTCAGGATACTGAACCAACATTCCGTTTGGTTCAGCCACGAAGCGTAGGTCGGAGTATAGTGGAAATGCACTTGGGGATGGCGCTTCACCCACCGATCCTGCTTCGGCTTGTGGGTATTCAAATTATCCAAAACCACGTGAATCTCGCCCTGGGGATGATCGGCGACCACTTCGTTCATAAAATCGAGGAACTCGCGGCGCCGACGCCGGTGATAATGGCCGGTTTTCACTTGGCCCGTAGCCACGTCCAGGGCGGCGAACAAGGTCGTGGTTCCGTGCCGTGTATAACAATGGCTGAAGCCGGTAAGCGCCTTCCCATTGGGAAGACGAATCCAGCCTTGAGCCCGCTCCAAGGCTTGGATCGACGGCTTCTCGTCCATGGCCAGGACCAAGGCGTTCTTCGGCGGGTCCAAGTACAATCCGACAATATCCGCCGCCTTGGTGGCAAAGGCGGGATCCGTCGAGATGCACCAACTGCGACGGCGCTGCAGCGAGATGTTGTACCGCCGCAGCACGCGCCACACTTGATCTTTGCTCACGTCGCCCAAGGCTTGCGCGACCGACGTCCCCGTCCAAGTGCTGTGGCCGGACGGAGGAGTTTGATCCAATTGGGCCAGCACTCGTTTCTCCGTGCCCGCATCATAACGGCGGGGCTTGCCCGAGCGCGCCGTATCCTGCAGGCCTTCCAGTCGCTGTTGCGCAAACCGCTGCCGCCATTTCGAGACACGGGCGGGTCGGGTCCGCAACCGCCGAGCGATCGCCACCGTACTCTGGCCTTGGCTGGCCAGCAGAACGATTTGGGCACGCTCCGACATGCGATGTTCTGTCGTCCCGGCTCGGAGCCACTGTTTCAAGGCGCTCTCTTCGTCGGGCTTAAGGGTGATCACTGCCGCCTGTCTGCTCATAACGGCAGTGTAT
>JBEKVC010000281.1:0-1100 GCA_049514395.1 Terriglobia bacterium | reverse complement strand
CTTCCGTTGTCGCTCAGGCGGGAAACGTTGGACAGGCAAACTACATTTCATCGAAGGCAGGAATTATCGGCTTGACCAAAGCTGTGGCGGCGGAGGTGGCGCGCCGGAACATCACGGTCAACGCGGTTGCGCCGGGCTTTATTGCCACTTCCATGACGGAGAATCTGCCTCCCGAGGTCAAGGAGAAGATGTTGAGCCTTATCCCCATGGGACGCATGGGGACGGACTCTGAGATAGCCGCCGGGGTGCGGTTCCTGGTCTCGGAGGAGGCTCGGTATATTACCGGGCACGTCCTCAATGTTAACGGCGGGATGTTTATGGCGTGAAGAGGGTAGGCAGAAGATCCCAACCTAACACCTGCCTTCCGGCAGAGGCTGGTGTTGTCACTTGTCACTCGCCACTTGTCACTGTTAGAATGACCGCCCGCAAGTAATCGGAGGAGGAGAGAGCGATGGCATCGCCCGAAGAGAAGGTTAAACAAATCATAGTCGAACAACTTGGTGTGGATGAATCTGAGGTTACCCCCACGGCACATTTCGTGGATGACCTGGGAGCGGATTCCCTCGACATCGTGGAACTGGTGATGGCTTTTGAAGAGGCGTTCGAGATTGAGATTCCGGATGAGGACGCTGAGAAGATTCAAACGGTGAAAGACGCGGTTGAATACATACAGGCTCACATTAAGCCCTCGAAGAACTGACCCACTCAGGGCGAGCCTCCGCAGAAGGAGTAAAGCTTGACGCGTCGAGTTGTCGTTACGGGTGTGGGATTGGTAAGCGCGGTTGGGGTCGGCACGGAGGAGACTTGGCGGAACCTTCTGGCCGGCAAGAGCGGCGTTGCGCCCATCACGCATTTTGATACGACGGGCTTCTCCGCGACCATTGCGGCGGAGGTCAAGGGCTTCGATCCACTTCAGTATGTTGAGAAGAAGGATCTGAAGAAGATGGGCCTGTTCATTCAGTTCGCCCTGGCAGCATCCCAATTCGCCATGGAACAGGCCCAACTCAAACTCACTCCGCAGCTCGCGGACCGCACGGGTGTGTACATTGGGTCAGGCATCGGAGGGTTCGACGTGATCGAGCGGGAACACACGGCGCTGA
>JBEKVC010000280.1:0-1105 GCA_049514395.1 Terriglobia bacterium | reverse complement strand
TATTGAGTTCTGCATAATACAGTGACATTCATAGAACCTTCAAAACGGCAACGTACTTTGCTTCCAGCAGGAGGCGACGATAGGGCGCCGCCGGCGCAACCGCCGGAGGGCGCGGCGGGTCACGTGCTGCAATTCGCCCAGATGGTCGGGACAGAAGTTGCCCAGGTGGTGTTCCTTCAACTGCCCCCATAAGTACTCGACCGGGTTGAGTTCGGGAGCGTAAGCGGGCAGCCACTCCTGCTCGATGCGTCGCTGTCCGGCCAGGTAGTCCTGCACCAACCGGCTGCGGTGAGCGGGCAAGCGGTCCCAGAGCAAAATCAATCTCCCTTTCAGGTGCCGCTGCAGGTGACGCAGGAACCTCACCACCTGCGGCCCCTTGATCGACCCCTCGTACAACTGGAAGTAAAAATTCACGAAGGTCATCCCCGCGATCACCGCCAGGGTCTCCCAGTTGAAGTGGTACTGCAGCACCGGGGTCTGGCCCCGTGGGGCCCAGGTGCGCACCCGATGGGGGCGCTCGCTCAGGCCGCTCTCGTCCAGCAGCACGATGGTGGCCCTCAATTTCCGGGCTTTTTTTTAATGCGCGGCCAAGCCCTGCGCCGCCAGCCGCGGATGCGAGCTTCGTTCCGTTCCTTCGCCCGGCCCCCCGGTCGCTGGCAACTCCACTCCATTTGTGCCAATACCCGGCCCACATGGTCGCGATGGTATCGGACGCCGAAGCGACGCTGGATCAGGTCGGCCACCCGCTGCGTCGTCCACAGTTCGGTGGTGTACCCCCAGGCCCGCGGCCCTCGGACCAACTCCTCCTCTAACTGCAGGAGTTGCTCGGCCGTCAGCTTGGCCGGACGCCCGGCTCTTCCCGCTTTCCTCAGCCCGGCCACGCCTTCCCGTTCGAGCTGCGCTTTCCAACGACCGACCGATTGGCGATGGACCCCCACGCGGCGGGCCACCTCGGCCGGCCGCAGACCGCGCCGGAGCAGGCGGGCCGCCCTCAACCTCCGCTGTTCCAGGGCGGAAAAATCGCGCTTTCCCGAAGATTTCGTTTTCATGCACGCAGCGTAACACAGGATATGGCATTTGTCACTCTATTTTGCAGAAATCAGTA
>JBEKVC010000279.1:0-1114 GCA_049514395.1 Terriglobia bacterium | reverse complement strand
CTAGTGGCCTGTCGCAGTGAGTTCGTTACTACGGATGCGGCGGGTGGGGTCGGAGTATTTCCACTGGATCGGCTGCGCGTGAGCGGAGTAGGCGTTGATGTAGCGGCGGAGTTTGCGAGCTAAGTCGGAAACCGAGGTGAAGATGCCGCGCGCGATCACGTCGCGTTCGATTTTGGCGAACCAGATCTCGACTTGGTTGAGCCAGGACGAGTAGGTGGGGGTGAAGTGAAAGCGGACTCGCGGATGCTGCCGCAGGAAGTCGTGCACCGCCTGGGTCTTGTGCGCGGAGAGGTTGTCCAGGATGATGTGAACCTGTTGCCGGGGCGGACACAGGGCGAGCACCTCGTTTAGAAAAGAGACGAACTCGCGGCTGGTGTGGCGGGCGGCGGTTTTGCCGTGAACGCGGCCGGTGGCGGTATTGAGGGCCGCATACAAGGAGAGCGTGCCGTGGCGGTAGTACTCGAAGCCGTGGCGTTCGGCGCGTCCCGGCGAGAGCGGCAGGACGGGATCGAGACGATCCAAGGCTTGAATGGCGGTCTTCTCATCGATGCAGAACACGGCCGCGTGCTGCGGCGGGTGCAAGTAGAGACCGAGGATGTCGGCGGCTTTGCTTTCGAAATCGGGATCGTCGCTGGCCATATAGCGTTCCAAACGATGCGGCTTCAGACCCGCTTCTTGCCAAACGCGATGCACGGCGTCTTTGCTGACGCCCAGCGCGGAGGCCAGCTTGCGGCAACTCCAGTGGGTGGATCCGTCGCTGGGCTTTCTCCGCGTGGCGGACAGAATGCGGGCGCGCAGAGCCGGAGTCAGCACTCTGGGCTTTTGGCCGGGATGATAGGTGTCCAGTCCCTCGAGTCCGTGTTGCCGGAAGCGCTGCTTCCAGCGAATGATCGTCGGCGCCGTGGTTTGCAGCCGTTGCTTGATGGTATTGAAGGACGCGCCTTCCGCCAGCATCAAGATCAACTTGGCGCGAAACACGTACCCGGCGGGCAGAGACCGGGATTGGGCGATGCTGCTTAGGTCGGAATGCTGTTGCGGGGTAAGCAAGATTTCGCTGCCAGAGGCCATGACAGCTTTGATGCTAATCGTCTAGTAATGGTTACTCTGCGACAGG
>JBEKVC010000278.1:0-1128 GCA_049514395.1 Terriglobia bacterium | reverse complement strand
TATCTGGCACTTCTTGGATACTTGGGGGCCTCGGTTCTCTATGTTTTCTCATTGGCGGTCCGGCAGTCCAACCTGGTGGCGGGCGCCGAGGCGCTGACGCGCGGCAGCCTCCTATTGCACACCGGGGCCATCGTGACCCGGTGGGTTACCTCAGGGCATGCCCCGCTGTCGAGCATCTACGAGATGGTGCTGGTTTTCTCCTGGGCGGTGGTGGTCCTGCAGGAGGTGGCGGAGTGGAAACTCGAAATCCCCTTCCTGGGCGCAATAACCCTACCCATTGCCACCCTGGCGCTGACTTTATTGCAGGTGCTACCGGGGGAGATAAGGCCGCTCGTTCCAGCGCTCCAGAGCACCTGGCTGCAAATTCACGTTACGCTGGCGATGCTGAGCTACGCGGGCTTTACGATTTCTTTCGCCCTAGCCTTGTTGTACCTCATAAAGGACGGGGTCAGCGCGCGCACTTTCCTTAGCTGGACTTCGGGACTGGTGGCGGCGATTTACGGCGCGATTGTCATCAGCTCGGTGGATGGTAACTTGGCCTTTCTGCTCCCTGCCTGGGATGCGGAGGCTCAGGAGAAGGTGATGCTGGCTCCCAAAGAACCGCTGATGGTTTCTATTCCGGTTCTGGGGTGGCCGTTTGTAATCGTCCTAGGGTTGGCGGCAGCGACCCTGGTTATCAATGTCCTCGATTCGTTTGGTGAGAAGGCCGGCCGATGGGAGAACTGGGGCGGGCGGCTCTTCCTGGCTTCGGTCTTTGCTCAGGCCCTGGCTCTTGCGCTGCTCCTGCTGAAGGTCCACTCCGGACCGTATTTTGTTCCGCAGGTGGGGCAGACCTTTGGTGTTCATTTGGCTGCAAGCCCGTTCCTGCTGGCGGGGACTGTCTGCGCGCTGTTTGCCTCGCTGGCGTGGGAAGTGCTGAGCAGGAAATATGACACGCTCGCGAATTTCCTGCCGCAACGGGACACTCTGGACGGGTTGATCTATAGGACCGTTGCCATTTCCTTCCCTCTGCTAACCCTCATGATCATCGCCGGAGCCTACTGGGCGAACCGGACGTGGGGATCCTATTGGAGTTGGGACCCAAAGGAAGATTGGGCGCTCATCACTTGGCTGACCTACGCGGGTTAT
>JBEKVC010000277.1:0-1143 GCA_049514395.1 Terriglobia bacterium | reverse complement strand
CTAGTGTAGTGCGTCACAAATAGGTTTACTTATTGTCGGCCCTCGGGTATCATGCCGTGCATGAGCCGAAGAGCCGAACCGATTCTTCTTTCCGATCAGGAGCGTGGCACTTTGCGAACTTGGGCCAGAGCCAGAAGCCAGCCGCAGCGCCTCGTTCAGCGGGCGCAGATCATTCTGCTGGCCGCCGATGGAGTCGAGAGCCAGGAGATCGCCCGCCACCTGCGCGTCTCGCGACCGACGGTGCAACTCTGGCGTGGGCGGTTTCTGGCCCTGCGTACCGCCGGTTTGGAGAAGGACGCTCCTCGTCCGGGCCGCATCCCTGCCATCAGCGACCAGAAGAGGGCGGCGATTGTGGAAGCCACGCTGCGCAGCCAACCGCCCAACGCCACACACTGGAGTACTCGGCTGATGGCCAAAACGCAAGGCGTCAGCGAAGCGACCGTGCGGCGAATTTGGAAGCAGCACAGCTTGAGGCCGCACCGTGTCTCGACGTTCAAGGTGAGTCGCGATCCCCGGTTCGTGGAAAAGCTCATCGATGTCGTCGGCCTTTACCTGAATCCGCCCGACAAGGCGCTGGTGCTGTGCGTGGATGAAAAGAGCCAGATTCAAGCGCTGGACCGAACCCAACCGGGTCTGCCGCTGCGACCCGGCCGTTGCGGCACGATGACCCACGACTACACGCGCCACGGCACCACCACCTTGTTCGCGGCGCTGAGCACGCTCGATGGCGCCGTCATCGGGGACTGCATGCCGCAGCACCGGCATCAAGAATTCACACGCTTCCTGAAGCGCATCGACCAGCAGACGCCTAGTGAATTGGACTTGCACCTGATCGTCGACAACTACGGCACCCACAAGCATCCCGGTGTTGAGCGTTGGTTGCGTCGCCACCCGCGCTTTCACCTGCACTTTACGCCCACGTCCTGTTCCTGGCTCAATTTGGTCGAGCGCTGGTTTCGAAATCTGACCCAGCAGCGCCTGCGTCGCGGCTCGTTCCGCAACGTGAAGGAACTGACCCAGGCCATTGGCGATTACATCAGCAGTCATAACCAAAACCCGCGAGTCTTCGTCTGGAGCGCCTCGGTCGAACGCATCCTGACGAAGGTCGCCAAATGTAAAGAAGCGTTGGACGCACTACACTAG
>JBEKVC010000276.1:0-1147 GCA_049514395.1 Terriglobia bacterium | reverse complement strand
GTGCAGTTTTTCAACTGTATTGTTTTAATATATAATTCATCACTAATATTTAGGCTTTTTCCCTGATAACCGCATTTTTTGTCTATGTAAAATGCAGTATTTCCTATGTTGTAAATCCATGATTTTCTTGTTTTTTTGATAGTATTCTTCGTTATATTTTATACACCGATAATAATCATATAATTTTAGCAAATTTATATTTTCAATTTCAGATTCAGATTCATTTTTAGATTCAAATTCGATATAAGCCGTTTTTTCATCTTCTTTTTGCTTGTTTGTTTTGAGATTTCCATATATATAAACTTAATGTGATTATGAATGGAAAAGCGAATAATCTGTCGAATGGTTCAATAGTTTTAACTTTAGAAATGTAAGTAGTAGTTTCTACGATTCCCCAAATTGGGTAAAAGTAAATCCAGCTAAATAATAAAGGAATAAATGAAAAGAATAAAATGATGTAATCGAATTTGATTTTTAGTTTGTATAAAATGATGAAAAGATAACTTGTTAATAGCTTAGAAGCTAAAACCACTGTTAATGAAGGTAACAAAATTTTATAATCAAATCTAATTTTTAATTTATATAAAACGATAATAAGACAGCTTATCAATAAAACAAGAGCAGTTATATTTGGTAACCAATAAAAAACAGGTGAATCATTAAGAATAGCTCCAATAATAAAGGAAAGTGTTGTTTTAGGTAATTCAAATAATATATCAGCAACATAAAACATGAGATAACATAAAGCAAAAGAAAATATTATGCTAAATTTAGATTTAAGAAATATAACAAAAGTTATAATCATTAGACTACCCCATTGTAATATCTGATAATTAATAGACAAATAATCATTAATAGTATTAGAAGAACTATATTTATTATAGAAAAAAAAGAAGGCTATAATCTCAAGTGTAATAATAATTAGTATAAAACTTAATACACTTAAGATATTTAATTTATTACTACTCACTTTGTCTTTGTATTGATAACCAATATATAATAATAATGGAATAAAAAGAATAGAATATCTTTGGAAGCACCATAAACAATAGCTAACTATTGTATAAGGTGGCAAATAGCCGTTTGTGATTGCTGTTTCAATTAAAATTACTGTTCCGTCTAAAGCGAAACAAACACAAATCCAAGG
>JBEKVC010000275.1:0-1168 GCA_049514395.1 Terriglobia bacterium | reverse complement strand
CCCTCGTCTGCGTAAACACACAGCCCAACTTCGCCTCCCGCGTGCGGGCCTGTTCTCCCTCTTTACCAGCTCGTCCCTCCGTCTCGGAGGCCACCATCGGCACCCCCGTTCCATCCATCTCGATGTACAGCACCGGGATTTCCGGTCCCTTTTGCGGCAACTCCAGTTCCGGGGCCTGCTCAATTTCCACCTGCTCCCGCGCCGCGATTTCCATCCCCAAGGCTTCTGCCTGCCGTTCCACCGCCTTGGTGGTGACCTCCAGCGCCGCCAGCAGTTCCAGTTGCTCCCGTCCCTGCTCAAACGACGACTCGCTACCCACCAAGCCCATCATGCGCCGCACCCCGGGGGAATACTCGCTGCCCACCACATCCAGTTCTTGATCGCGCGGACTCTGGCCTCGCTGGCAGTGCGCACACACGTAGTAGGGACGCTCGGTCTCGACTCGCCCCAGCACGGTCAACAATTGCTTGGGACGCATCTCGTGATATCGAGCTGCCTGGCCGCAGAGGCAGGGAACTTGGCGGGAAAACTCCTCCTCTGGGGCGAGTAGTTCCTCCAGCATTCCCGCCCCCGCGCGGTGCAGGGCGGCGCGGGTCGCCATCTCCACGGCTTCCAAGTCCAGCCTTCCCGACTTGCGCCGTCCGGCAAAAATCACCGCCAGCAGGGACTCTACTTCTTGCGCCACTTCCCGCTGAATGGCTTCTGCCGTTTTTTTTCCTGTTCCTGCCTTTCCGCCTCCTCCGGGATCGGACGCTGACGGCAGATCTTATCATTCAGCTCTACAAAAGCGCGGCTCAGTTGCTGATACTTGCGGAACTCGGCAATCTCGCGCTCCGCCTTGCCTTGCGCCTCCGGACTGGAGAAGCTCTCGGTCATCGTCTTGCCTCGCACCTTGTAGGTGAGGCGGAGCGTGGGGCCATGGCCCGCCTCCCCAGGCTGATGACAGTGACAGTGGGGGTTCCCGCAGCGCCCCTGGGTGGCGGTGATCGATCCCGGCCGAAAGTCACCCAGTTCGGAGATCTGCTGCAAAATCGACCGACGTTCTGCTTCCAAGACAGAAAGAGAATCCGGCATAAGGTGCCTCCTTATGCCTAGCGTATCACATACGCACGGTTTACGTCCTCGCAAAAGCCAAACGCATCACCGCCCACACTTATGTCGCGCACCC
>JBEKVC010000274.1:0-1176 GCA_049514395.1 Terriglobia bacterium | reverse complement strand
AGGCGAGAGTGGCGCTTGCCGCCATCAAGGGCGATCGGACACTGGTTGAGCTGGCGGAGCATTTCGACGTCCACCCCAATCAGATCACATCGTGGAAGGCGCAGCTTGAGGAAGGGGCAGCCGATGTGTTCGGTCCTGGCGGCGGCGGAACCGGGCAGCCGGCCGTCGACGTGAAGTCGCTCCATGCCAAGATCGGAGAGCTGACGCTGGAGAACGATTTTTTGGAAGGAGCGCTCGGCAAAGCAGGTTTGTTGAGCGCAAGGCGATGATTGACCCTGCGCACGATCTGTCGATCACCAAGCAAGCGGAAGCCCTCAACATCAGCCGTGGCAGTGTCTACTATCTGCCACGTCCGGTGCCGGACGCCGACCTCGCGATCATGCGGCGTCTCGACCGGCTGCATCTGGAGTTGCCTTTCGCGGGCTCGCGGATGTTGCAAGGCCTGCTGGTCGCTGAGGGGTACAAGATCGGCCGTCGTCACGTGAAGACGCTGATGAAGCGGATGGAAATCGAGGCGCTTTATCGCCGTCCGCGTACGACGAAGCCGGAACCCGGTCACAAGATCTACCCGTATCTGCTGCGCGGGATGGCGATCACGCGGCCCAACCAGGTGTGGGCGATGGACATTACCTACATCCCAATGGCACGCGGGTTTGTCTATCTGGCGGTTGTGCTCGATTGGTTCAGCCGTCGCGTGCTGTCGTGGCGCGTATCGATCACGATGGAGGCGGCTTTCTGCGTTGAGACCCTTGAGGACGCTCTCGCACATCACGGCAAACCGGATATCTTCAACACGGACCAGGGCAGCCAATTCACCGGCACGACCTTCACGGGCGTGCTGATCAAAAACGCCATCGCCATCAGCATGGATGGCAAGGGCGCCTGGCGGGACAATGTCTTCGTCGAGCGGCTGTGGCGCAGCGTCAAATACGAGGAGGTGTATCTGCGAGCCTACGACAGCGTCAGCGAGGCCCGCGCTTCGATCGGCCGATACTTCAACTTTTATAACGGCCGGAGGCCACACTCGAGCCTTGACGGCATGACACCAGATCAAGCTTACTTCACTCCGCTGCCCCTCCGCACGGCAGCCTAACCCCGGCAGACGCTCCACTTATCGACGCGGAAAAGTTGTTCAGACAACCGGGACCAGCTCAGGGCGCGCAACTCGTCCCCGAG
>JBEKVC010000273.1:0-1177 GCA_049514395.1 Terriglobia bacterium | reverse complement strand
CTCAGCAAAACCCATATTCAACGGATTAGTTGTAAAAGAACTAATATAAGAACCGTCAGTCGTATTAGTCACGTACCAATCAACAAATGAGTAACCAGTATTAGGGTGAGCAGTAAATTCTAAACCGTCACTAACAGGAATATCCGTGAAAATACCAGTACTGAAACTTGGCGTGCTACCATTATTAGTATCGTACCAACTTACATCTCCACCTGCAACATTAGGATTAGTCACGGTTAACGTGTAAGTAACGCTTGAAGGAAGCGACCTGAAATAACTAACAACAGTGAGGTCGCTTACCACTACTTTATCGAATGCACCATTCACGTATTCAACGCCGTTAACCAGAAAATAGAAAAATTCGGAGCCTTCATCTGAAGTAGCATGAACATTTATCGAATCGTTAACAGCAACATAATTAACTCCTGAATTTAAAACCGTTGCTGTCGTATAATCGTAACCGCTTATGCTACCGCTACCAACAGATGATAAAGTAACTGTTTCAATTCCAGTATCAAGAATTCCCATCAATACAACATTATCTAAATCATAATAACCGTTACCGTTACTAAAAGCTATACTTGTAATAATTTTATTCGGCAGTATATTGGATGTAGCATCAACTTGTGTCCAGCTTAAATAACTGCCACTGTCATTAAGAAAAATGTTAGATACTGAGGAATCGCTGTAATATACAACGCATAAACCTAAATTTGAACCTGAAGAAATAGTATGTACCCAGAAACTAAATTCCGTGACTGAATTGCTGTTTATTCCAGTGGCGAAAACTTGAGTTACTCCTAATTCGGAAGGAGCACTACAGTGAAAAGCTGAATAAGTACCGCTATAAGCGGTATTTGTTGAATCAAGAATTGCTCCTATATTATTCCAACCATTAAAACCACCATCATCGAAACCGCCGTTGATAATTTGTTCTGTTGCAGTAGTGGCTTTAACTTTAGGAGTATAAAAACCAATAATACAACTGATTAAAAATAAACTAATGATTAGAATACTAAAAAACTTATTTTTATTTAACATTTTTTTGTAACCTATTCAACATAAGAATATTTATTCCTAAATATAACGAAGCTAAAATCAAGAATACACTATCAAAAACATTAGGGATTAATGGAAAATAATAGGTGTTGTTAAAATATTTTGTGAATCCTAAAGC
>JBEKVC010000272.1:0-1178 GCA_049514395.1 Terriglobia bacterium | reverse complement strand
TATTCAAGCTCGACGGGAGACGGCACAGGGTCGGGGGGACCGGACCGAAAGCTTAACTCCAGGAGGGTGTTATGAGCAACCTGGACACGTGTGGAATCGAAGTCAGTGCGAAGGAATTGGTGGTGAGCTTGCGGCGGCAAGAGGACTTGGAGCCTTTGCGAAATTTCACCAACACGCCGGAAGGCCATCTGATCATCCTTCGTTATCTGCGGCAAGCGGGCCGCGTGGTACGCGTTTGCATGGAGTCGACGGGTCTCTACGGTCTGGACCTGGCGCTGGCGCTGAGCGGGCAGGAGGGCATCGAGGTGATGGTAGCCAATCCACGCGCTGTCCGTCATTTCGCTCAGGCTATGATGAAGCGCAGCAAGAACGATCAGATCGACGCGGGGGTACTGGAACAGTTTGCCCTGCATATGCCCTTTAAACCCTGGCAGCGGCCCTCGGTGGCCGTGCTAGCCTTGCACGCGCTGGCGCGGCGCCTGCGGGAGCTGGTGGAGATGCAGACGGCGGAGAAGAATCGTCAGCATGCGGCCGGGCTATCAAAAGCCATTCCGGCGGTGGTCCGGCGTGATTTGGCGCGCAGCCTGCGGGCCCAGGAACGGGCCATCCAGCGCTTGACCCGCCAGGCCCGCAAGCTGATCGCGCAGGATCCCCAACTGACCGAGCGCTTTGAACTGCTCGACAGCGCCCCGGGTATCGGCGAAACCAGCGCCGTGCAGCTCTTGGGGGAGTTGGGCGTGCTGGCCCCTGATCTGGAGGCTCGCCAGTGGGTAGCCTACGCCGGACTCGACCCGCGCCAGTACACCTCGGGAACCTCCGTGCATAAGAAGCCGCGTATTAGTAAGGCAGGTAATAAGCACCTACGTCATGCTCTGTTTATGCCCGCCTTGGTCGCCGTCCAGCACGACCCGCACCTGCGCGCCTTCTATCAGCATCTGCTGGCCCGTGGCAAATTCAAAATGCAAGCGTTGGTCGCCGTCATGCGCAAACTCCTGCATGCTCTCCATGCCATGTTCAAAACTCATCAGCCCTACGACGGCTCCAAACTCTTTCGGCTTAAGTCCGCCCCTGCCCAGGAGGTGACCCATGTCCTCGTCGCTTGCTGACCTTCAAAAAGAAAGAGGTTTCCCGCACCCTTCTAGAAAGAAAAAAGTCTTGAAATTTAAGAGAGAATCTAC
>JBEKVC010000271.1:0-1187 GCA_049514395.1 Terriglobia bacterium | reverse complement strand
GGTGTCGGAACTGTGCCGTCGTGAAGGGATCCATCCCACGATCTATTACAAGTGGCTGAAGGATTTCATGGAAGCGGGCAAAGGGCGCATGCGTGGCGACGCGCTGCGCGAGGCCACCAGCGACGAAGTGAAAGCGCTGCAGCAGGAGAATGAGCGGCTGAAGCAGTTGGTGGCCGATCTGAGCGTGGCCAACATGCTGCTCAAAAAAAGCCAGAGCTAGGGCTTCTCGGGCGACGGAGGTACGAGCGGGTGAGTGCGGAGAAGAAGCGGGAGATGATTGAGCTGGTGCGGCGTGCGCCGCAGCCGAAGCGAGCAACGATCGCAGAGCTCGGGATGGCGCGCTCGACGTTCTATCGTTGGCAGCGGCGCTATCGCGACCAGGGCGAAGCGGGACTCATGGATCGGAAGCCGGAACCGGGCGCAGTGTGGAACCGACTTCGGCCCGAAGAGCAGACCGTGATTCTTGAAACCGCTCTGCAGCAGCCCGATCTGAGCCCACGCGAAGTGGCCTGCCATGTCACCGACTACGCCGGGTTCACGGTGTCGGAAGCCACCGTCTACCGGGTGCTGAAGCGGCACGGGCTAAATCGGACGATCACGCTGGTGGGCTTTCCTGCCGGCAAGCAGTTCCGGGTGAAGACCACTGCGCCCAATCAAATGTGGCAGTCCGATGCCAGTTACTACTTCGTGGTGGGTTGGGGCTGGTATTACTCGATTGAAGTGCTTGATGATTACTCGCGCTTTGTGCTGGCCAGCGATCTGAAACCGGACATGACCGCGCACTCCATCAGCGACGTGGTGGAACAGGCGGTGGCCTTCACCGGCATGCGACGGGTGCCCATCGAAGATCGCACCAAGCTGCTCAGCGACCATGGTTCGGGCTACCTGGCGCGAGTTTTCGAGGAGTATCTGCGCGTGCTCGAAATCCGCCATATCTACTGCGCGCCGCATCATCCCCAGACCAATGGCAAAATCGAGCGCTTTCACGAGACGCTCAAAGCGCGCATGAACCTGCTGGTCTATGCCAGCCCGGACGAACTGCGTCGAACCATGCAGGACTTCATCGAGTATTACAACCATCGCCGCTATCACGAGGCCATTGGCAACGTGACCCCGGCCGATGTGTACTACGGACGGCGGGAAGAAATCTTACGCAGGAGGGCCGAACAAAAACAACGCACGATTGA
>JBEKVC010000270.1:0-1190 GCA_049514395.1 Terriglobia bacterium | reverse complement strand
GGGTAGTTCCTTCTAACTGCTTGACTAAGCGAAGGTAAGGGCTCTGGATGAGTTTTTTCGATTTCAATTTTCGGCCTCATTTCTGGCACTATTCTACTGTTTCCCAACCTGTTTCGGAGGCAGCAGATGAATATTGGCCAAACGGTTTTCTCTCAACTCATGCAGCTCATCCCCACCTACCAGTTTCAAACTTGCGTGGATCGATACCAGGGCGAGCGCTACGTCAAAGATTTCTCCTGCTGGGATCAGTTCCTTTGCCTAGCCTTTGCTCAGCTCACTTACCGCGAAGGCCTGCGCGACATCGTAGCCTGTCTGCGAGCCCAGCAGCCGAGGCTCTACCACATGGGCTTCCGGGGCCACATCGCTCGCTCCACGCTCGCTTACGCCAACCGGCATCGCGACTGGCGCATCTTTGCCGATTTCGCCCAGGGCTTGATTGCCACGGCTCGCCATCTTTATCGGCACGAACCCTTGGGCCTGGACCTGGCCGAAACCGTCTACGCCTTCGATTCCACCACCATCGATTTGTGCTTGTCGCTGTTCCCCTGGGCGCAGTTCCGTCGCCACAAGAGTGCGGTCAAGATCCATGCCTTGCTCGACCTGCGCGGCAGCATTCCGACCAGTGTTTATGTGACCGGCGGACAGGTGCACGACGTGAATCTGCTCGACCAACTGGTGCCGGAAGCAGGTGCGTTTTATCTGCTCGATCGCGCCTACGTGGACTTTCGGCGTCTCTACGCGTTCACCCAAGCCTGCGCTTTCTTTGTCACCCGCGCCGAGCAGAACACGCGCTACCGTCGCTGCTCGTGGCGCTGGGTCGATCGCTCCACCGGGCTGCGTTCCGATCAAACCATTCGCCTCACCGGACCCAAGAGCTCGCGCCGGTATCCCGCTCCGCTGCGGCGCATTCACTACTTCGACGCCGAAAAGATTATGCGCTTGATCTTTCTCAGCAACAATTTTCAACTCCCGGCCCTGACCGTCGCCGAGCTGTACCGCGCCCGCTGGCAAGTCGAGCTGTTCTTTCGCTGGATCAAACAACACCTTCGCATCAAAGCTTTTTACGGCACCTCGGAGAACGCCGTCAAGACCCAAGTGTGGGTGGCACTCTCCGTATACGTACTGGTGGCCATCCTGAAGAAGCAGCTCGGACTGGATTTGAGTCTGTACAAAATTCTCCAAATTTTGAG
>JBEKVC010000269.1:0-1221 GCA_049514395.1 Terriglobia bacterium | reverse complement strand
GAGATATTACGACAAAAGAAGCGGAATTTAGGGTTCGCGGGACACACTGCGACGCACGATTTTCAGATCGTGGCCGCAGGGAACATGCACGGGGAGAGGCTTATAGCGCGCCTCGACTTGGCGTACGTTATCGGGCTTGAGGCGCGTGGCCTGTCCCCTCACAGTCGACGGGTGATCGAGGGTGGTGAGGTCGAGATTTGTGAATGGACAAACTACTCCTTGGCCTGCCGGTTTCGTGCTGCCGCTGCGGGAATCCCCTTTATTCCCTCTTACACGATGTTGGGAACAGACACTTTCCGTTTCAGTGCTGCCAAGGAGATCGAATGTCCTTTCAGCCACCGCAAACTAGTTGCTCTCCCGGCTCTCTATCCGGACGTCGGAATTATTCACGTTCACGAGGCGGATTGCTATGGCAACTGCCGCATCCGGGGAAACACGGTCGCTGACTTCGACATAGGCCGGGCATCCAAGCGTGTGATTGTTTCTGTGGAACACCTCGTGAGTAATGACGAAATCCGTAGTCACCCCGAGTCCACTATTATCCCGGCTTTTTGCGTGGATGCGGTCTGCGAGGTGCCTTTCGGGTCTTACCCGGGGAACATGCCAGGCGAATACTATTCAGACGAAGAGCACTTGCGCCTATGGCTCGAGGTTGAAAAGGACGAAGCTGAATTCAGCAAGTTCCTGAAGAAGTACATCTTCGACACACCGGACTTCGAAAGTTACTTGCGGCTCTGCGGGGGAATGAACCGAATCAGAGAACTGCGCGCCCTGGAGTTACTGGTGCCACAGGCGGACTAGACATGGCTGACTACAATGCAATGGAGTTAATGATCTGTGTGGCGGCGAGACTGCTTGAAGATGGATCCACGGCCGCGGTGGGAACGGGCGCGCCAGTGGCCGCAGCCGTGCTGGCCCAGAAGACTCATGCGCCGAACCTCCTGATTGTCTTTGAAGCTGGGGGGCTTGCGCCGCTGATGCCATCAATGCCGATTTCGGTAGGGGACTCGCGCAGTTTCTATCGGGCTTTGATGGCAACCAGTATGAACGACATCATGGAGACTTGCCAGCGTGGGATGGTGGATTATACCTTCCTGAGTGGAGCGCAAATCGACCCCTACGGCAACCTTAACTCCACAGTGATCGGTGACTACGTAAAGCCCAGGGCCCGCCTGCCGGGCAGCGGAGGCGCCAACGATTTGGCAAGCTTCTGTTGGCGAA
>JBEKVC010000268.1:0-1228 GCA_049514395.1 Terriglobia bacterium | reverse complement strand
CGCTCAGGGTGATGGTCACCCCGGCAAGGCCCGGTTCGGAGTTGTCGGCGTCGTTGCCGTTGGAGTCGATGTACTTGATGCCCGACAGAGAGGTGGTCTGGTACTCGGCGAAGTTGTACCCCGAGCCACTCTGGCCGGAGGTGAGGGTGATGCCGCTGACGACGGCGTTGCCCGAGGTGCCGCCCAGCGTACCGACGTTGGCGCCTTCGGTGACATAACCAGCCGGCGGAGTCTCGGTCAGGGTGTACACACCCGGAGCAAGGCCGGTGAAGGAGTAACTTCCATTGGCCGCGGTGGTCGTGGTCTGGAGCACGCTGTTGCCCATACCGTTGGTGCCGCTCAGGGTGATGGTCACCCCGGCAAGGCCCGGTTCGGAGTTGTCGGCGTCGTTGCCGTTGGAGTCGATGTACTTGATGCCCGACAGAGAGCTGGTCTGGTACTCGGCGAAGTTGTACCCCGAGCCGCTCTGGCCGGAGGTGAGGGTGATGCCGCTGACGACGGCGTTGCCCGAGGTGCCGCCCAGCGTACCGACGTTGGCGCCTTCGGTGACGTATCCAGCCGGCGGAGTCTCGGTCAGGGTGTACAGACCCGGAGCAAGGCCGGTGAAGGAGTAACTTCCATTGGCCGCGGTGGTCGTGGTCTGGAGCACGCTGTTGCCCATACCGTTGGTGCCGCTCAGGGTGATGGTCACCCCGGCAAGGCCCGGTTCGGAGTTATCCACGTCGTTGCCGTTGGAGTCGATGTACTTGATGCCCGACAGAGAGGTGGTCTGGTACTCGGCGAAGTTGTACCCCGAGCCACTCTGGCCGGAGGTGAGGGTGATGCCGCTGACGACGGCGTTGCCCGAGGTGCCGCCCAGCGTACCGACGTTGGCGCCTTCGGTGACATAACCAGCCGGCGGAGTCTCGGTCAGGGTGTACAGACCCGGAGCAAGGCCGGTGAAGGAGTAGCTTCCATCGGCCGCGGTGGTCGTGGTCTGGAGCACGCTGTTGCCCATGCCGTTGGTGCCGCTCAGGGTGATGGTCACCCCGGCAAGGCCCGGTTCGGAGTTATCCACGTCGTTGCCGTTGGAGTCGATGTACTTGATGCCCGACAGAGAGCTGGTCTGGTACTCGGCGAAGTTGTACCCCGAGCCGCTCTGGCCGGAGGTGAGGGTGATGCCGCTGACGACGGCGTTGCCCGAGGTGCCGCCCAGCGTACCGACGTTGGCGCCTTCGGTGACGTATCC
>JBEKVC010000267.1:0-1229 GCA_049514395.1 Terriglobia bacterium | reverse complement strand
CAGGCTGCGCGCGGCGTCGAGAGTCGAGAAGGTGCTGAAACCCATCTTCCGGATGGCGTCCTGCACCGACTCGACTCTGTCCGGACTTTTCACGCGCACGCTGAGGCTGAGATACGCGGGCACATTTGAAAAGTCTGGCTCACTGCCGCGCAGCCCAGAGGGTAGCATGACATGGAGTTTCTCCACCATCGGAAGCGGGATGAACACCCGGGCACCCGAGGCGCCGCGCATGCCCTCGGGGTCCTGGTCGGTGACGGCGACGATGCGCAGCTTTCTCTCGCGCGGTACGACCGAGAAGGCCGCCATCGCGGGAGGCTGGGGCGCATGCTTTAGGGCGCCGGAGCGATCGCCCGCGCCGCCGCCTTCCGCCGGCTTCGATTCTGGCGCCGCCGGTGACGGTACCCGCTCCGCGTAGCGCAGCGTCAGTTCCTTCCCAATCAAGGTCTGTGTCTGGCCGCTCAGCTTCGAACTGGATTCCCCCAGCTTCTGGCGAATCCCTAGGAGTTCGTCCGCGAACTGGATTTGCAAGATGGCTTCCTCGGCGGCATCCGAGGAGAAGAAACGGCCCTGCATGTTGTCGAATGCATCTTTGTCTCGGGCGGAGAGCGGAAGGCCAGCCACCATAGCGAGGTGTGGCTTACCTTCGTAGCGCACCTCGCTGATGAAGCGGAGGTCGGGCACCGCTTCGAGAACGTTGGGCAGACGCGCCATTTCGGCTCGCGCCTTTTCGTCAAGAGGCCGGCTCTCGGCAGGAGGCACCCCGTTCCGGTTTTCGGCGCGGTCGAAGCCCCGCAGACTGCGGCGCGAGGTGACGACGATTGTGTCGAAGAGCCCGGACCTTGCGAGCCGGCGGTCGGCTAACTGCTGGAGCCCGATGCCGAGCGAGAGCATCGCAACCAGGGACGCTACGCCCACTCCGATGCCAAGTGTGGTGAGCGAGTTCCGGAACATGGATTCGCGAAGGTTGCGCGCCGCCAGATCAACCAGGTCGTCCGCCTTCACCGCCGCTCTCCTTCCTGCGTTTGCGTCCCCGCCGTTCCCTTGCCTGATCCCCCCGCGGCGACTCGTTGGAAGGCGGGAACATTGGCTTGTTCACCGACCACTTTGCCATCGGCCAGGAAGACCAGGCGTTCGGCGTAGCGCTCCGCGAGCGAGCGCTCGTGAGTCACCAGCAGCAGCGTCATGCCGAGCCGTTCGTTGCACTCATGGAGCAGGTCCAGGATCTCGTT
>JBEKVC010000266.1:0-1231 GCA_049514395.1 Terriglobia bacterium | reverse complement strand
TCCTGGCTCTGCGCCAGGAAAAGAAGGAAGTTGAGAGTCTCCGCCAACAGATCCAGCAACTTCAGCGCGAAAACGAGCAATTGGATAAGCGCATCAAGGCACTGCAGTCTGACCCGAAGGCCATCGAACGCCTGGCGCGGGAGCAAATGCGTTTGGCGCGTCCGGGAGAGATCATCTACACCTTGCCGGAAAAGGACCCGAAAAAAGAGCCAACTCCTCCCGCCGCCCAGGAAGGCCCGCCGAAATAAGGTGGCCGGCTCTCGGAAGCTGGGCCCGCATCACGTCTGGCAACTGCCAGACAGCCTTTTGTCCCCCCGGGCTTCCCTTCTCGAGGTCACCATTGGTTCGGGTGCGAGGCGGGGATAAGCGACCCCTGGTAGACTCTGGCAGTTCCCCTCCAGCGGGAATTCACCGCTCTTTCCTTGCAAGAGGCAAGCAGACGCTTGTACCGAAGTGAGGCCGCGAAGATGAAGCCGTCGCTCTCACCGGACGACGCCTTCTAGCGGGCTTGATGCTGCGGCGTAGAGTTTCTTTTGCATGCGGCCGGCGAGGTAAGCCTGGCGACCGGCGATGACGGCGTGCTGCATGGCCTGGGCCATCAGGATGGGGTCCTGCGCGCCGGCAATGCCGGTATTCATCAGGACGGCATCGGCGCCCAACTCCATAGCAATGGTCGCATCGGACGCCGTGCCCACGCCCGCGTCAAGAATGAGGGGCACGCTGGTGATCATCTCACGCAGGATGCGTATATTGGCGGGATTCTGAATGCCCAACCCGGAGCCGATGGGCGCTCCGAGCGGCATCACCGCGGCAGCCCCGGCGTCGATCAGCCGCCGGGCGGAAATCAAATCGTCGTTCGTATAAGGCAGGACTACAAAACCTTCCTTGACCAATATTTCCGTGGCCCGTACCAGTTCGAAATTGTCGGGGAAGAGCGTTTTCTCGTCTCCGATGACTTCCAACTTGATCCAGTCGGAGAGACCCACTTCCCGAGCCAAACGCGCGGTGCGGATAGCTTCATCGCCGGTGTAACAGCCGGCGGTGTTCGGCAGAATGAAGAACTTCTTGCGGTCAACATAATCGAGCAAAGATTCCTTGCTGCGGTCAGTCAGATTCACGCGGCGGACGGCGACCGTCACCATTTCTGCGCCGGAAGCCTCGTGGGCCCGCGCCATTTCTTGAAAGCTCTTGTACTTTCCAGTGCCGATGATCAATCGCGAATGGAATTCCC
>JBEKVC010000265.1:0-1233 GCA_049514395.1 Terriglobia bacterium | reverse complement strand
CAGGGCAACCGCATTCTCAGCCGGTGAGTAGCTTGAGCAGATAATCGTGATCCCAGGCGGCGTTGAGGCGTTTGCCTTTGATACCTCGCTTTTTAGTGGTTTCCCGCTGCAACAGGTTCAGGGCAATTCGCCGGATGCGGCTGAAGTTCTCGGCGGCATGGCCCTTCCGCACTCGACTTTGATCCTCGGCGAAGCTTACATCCAGAACGTAATGCAGCCTGTTCTCGATGCCCCAATGTCCGCGGACGGTCCCGGCCAGACGCTGGGCATCGATGCCATCCAGAGTGCTGATGTAATACCGTCGTTCGGTGCTGATGCCCTTCAGAGGTACGTCCCGAACCGCTTCCACCACGGCCACCGACCGCAAGCCGGCCCAGCGATTCCGCTCCTCGCCCAGCCAGTCGATTTGATGGGTGATCCACACGCGGCGGGTCTCGATCCTGCCATGATCCTTTTCCACCGTTTGCACAAAGTCGTGCTGCACGCCGACGAACTTCTCCAGGATCATCTCATCCAGGTGCGTTTGAAGCGACTGGGCAAGCGTTGGCTGGTTGTCCTTGACGCACAGGACATAATGGCCCCCTTGTTTGACGATCCGTTGGGCGATGGCCGTCTGACAGCCGATGGCGTCGATGGTGACCGTGGCGTCGTGCAGGTCCAGCAATTCCAGCAGCTTGGGAATCGCCACGATCTCATTTTCCTTGCCATCGACCGCCAGCTGCGAAAAAACGGTCGCATTGGCCGTGATGAAGGCGCTGACCAGATGCGTGGCGGCCGATTGATCCCAGGCATGCTGGAAACTGCGGCGAATCCGCTTGCCGTCGATGGCCACCAACTGGCCGCCGCTGCTGCCGGACAGGGCCTTGGTCCATTGAATGAAGCAACGCTCAAAGGCGTCGGGATCAAGGCGTGCGAAGACCCGTTCGAAGGTGTCCTGGCTGGGAATGCCGTGCGGTAGATCCAGGAAGGTTCTGAACCACTTGAGCTTGGCTTTGCCGAAATCCCGCACATCCGACCAGGAATCGGCCGCGCAGATCACCGCACACACAGCGATGACAATCATGTCCGACAGACCATGTCGCCGACCTTGGGCCCGCCGCGGATCGGGCAGGTCGGCAAAATGCTCATAAATCGAATTGGCCATCCGTGACCTCCATAAAAGCCTGCTCCGCAGGCCATGGAGGCCATCATACGATTCTCAGCCGCTCGTCAAGTTAGAATGCGGTCGCCCTG
>JBEKVC010000264.1:0-1237 GCA_049514395.1 Terriglobia bacterium | reverse complement strand
GTGTCCAACAAAAGTTCGGGTAGTTCCTTCTAACTGCTTGACTAAGCGAAGGTAAGGGCTCTGGATGAATTTTTTCGATTTCAATTTTCGGCCTCATTTCTGGCACTATTCTACTGTTTCCCAACCTGTTTCGGAGGCAGTAGATGAATATTGGCCAAACGGTTTTCTCTCAACTCATGCAGCTCATCCCCACCTACCAGTTTCAAACTTGCGTGGATCGATACCAGGGCGAGCGCTACGTCAAAGATTTCTCCTGCTGGGATCAGTTCCTTTGCCTAGCCTTTGCTCAACTCACTTACCGCGAAGGCCTGCGCGACATCGTGGCCTGTCTGCGAGCCCAGCAGCCGAGGCTCTACCACATGGGCTTCCGGGGCCACATCGCTCGCTCCACGCTCGCTTACGCCAACCGGCATCGCGACTGGCGCATCTTTGCCGATTTCGCCCAGGCCTTGATTGCCACGGCTCGCGATCTTTATCGGCACGAACCCTTGGGCCTGGACCTGGCCGAAACCGTCTACGCCTTCGATTCCACCAGCATCGATCTGTGCTTGTCGCTGTTCCCCTGGGCGCAGTTCCGTCGCCACAAGAGTGCGGTCAAGATCCATACCTTGCTCGACCTGCGCGGCAACATTCCGACCAGTGTTTATGTGACCGGCGGACAGGTGAACGATGTGAATCTGCTCGACCAGCTGGTGCCGGAAGCGGGTGCGTTTTATCTGCTCGATCGCGGCTACGTGGACTTTCGGCGTCTCTACGCCTTCACCCAAGCCTGCGCTTTCTTTGTCACCCGCGCCGAGCAGAACACGCGCTACCGTCGTTGCTCGTGGCGCTGGGTCGATCGCTCCACTGGCCTGCGTTCCGATCAAACCATTCGCCTCACCGGACCCAAGAGCTCGCGCCGGTATCCCGCTCCGCTGCGGCGCATTCACTACTTCGACGCCGAAAAGATTATGCGCTTGATCTTTCTCACCAACAATTTTCAACTCCTGGCGCTCACCGTCGCCGACCTCTACCGCGCCCGCTGGCATGTGGAATTGTTCTTTCGCTGGATCAAACAACATCTTCGCATCAAAGCTTTTTATGGCACCTCCGAGAACGCCGTCAAGACTCAAGTGTGGGTGGCGCTCTCCGTCTACGTACTGGTGGCCATCCTGAAAAAGCAGCTCGGACTGGATTTGAGTCTGTACAAAATTCTCCAAATTTTGAGCGTCACGATTTTCGAAAAAAGCCCGATTTT
>JBEKVC010000263.1:0-1247 GCA_049514395.1 Terriglobia bacterium | reverse complement strand
ACCAGCAGTCCAGCACGTAATGCAGGTAGATGTTCGCCAGCAAGGGCGAAATCACCCCGCCTTGCGGCGTGCCGTCTTCCGGGTAGCTTATTTGCCCCCGGTCCAGCACTCCCGCGTGGAGCCATTTACCAATGAGTCGGCGTATTACGCCATCCCGCACCCGCAGGTCGAGAAGCCCTCCCAAGCACGCGTGCTTAAGCGTGTCGAAATATTTCCGAACATCCACGTCCAGAATCCAGGCTATCCGCTGCGTGGTGCATTGGCTCCATATACAGGAGAGGGCTTCGTGGGCCGAGCGGCCAGGCCGAAACCCATACGAGAAATACTTGAAGTCTTGCTCGTAGATGGGTTCAAGCAGCATGACCACCGCCCGCTGAAGCACTTTGTCCTCAATGGTCGGCATGCCGATGGGCCGGGTCTCCTTGCCGTCGCCCTTGGGGATTTGCACCCGTTTGACCGGCGGCGCGACATAGCTCCCGCTCTTGACCCGGTCGAGCAGACTCAGCAGGTTCTTTTCCAAGTCCTTGCCGTAGTCGGCCCAACCCTGGCCATCAACGCCAGGAGCACTGTCCGGTTTAACCCGCTCATAGGCGGCTTTTAGCCAGTCCACGCTCAGATAGTGGTTCAGCGACGTGAACACCTCGTGCGGGCGTTCTCGCGCTACTTGCGCTATCCGTTGTTGTACCGTGAACACGTCTTCTAATCTCTGTGTATCAGTCATGTTTCCCAACAACAGTTCCGTAACCCGACCGCTTCCTTCCCTACTCCCCGGCTCGGACGGGACTCCTTCGCCGGCTTTCCGTCGGTACTATGTAGCGGCTAAGACGACCGTAGTCGCCCGCCCGGCGCTCCGCTTTTCCGGCGTTGCACAAGGCGGCCTTGAGTTGGCTTCGCTTGTTCGCTCGCCTGGGCCGGGAAGTCCGCGGCCCATGCGCCTGGGTGTTGTTGACCGGTGTCACCCGCTTCCGGTTTTGGTCCCAAGGACCTACGGTCCTCCCAGGTTCCCAGAGAACCCCATTATGCCTTTGCCCTGCTCTCAGATCCCGGCCGGACCTCGGCGCCTGGCCTGTTTGCGGCGCTCCGGTGCTGCCCCCGCGAACTCCACGGCGAAGGCTCCAGCAACAAATATCCTTTCGAGACTCAATCACACGGCTTTGGCATTGGCTATCTACGCTTCGTGCCGCCCTCGCGGGCGACTACGCAAGACTCGCTTCCGGTGGTGGCTAACCTTTTCCGGGTGGGATTGA
>JBEKVC010000262.1:0-1253 GCA_049514395.1 Terriglobia bacterium | reverse complement strand
TGACCTGCCCCCCGAAAACTGTACCAGTGTAAAGGAGAGTTCTCCCAGGGTATAAAAGCCTGAAGGAGGACAGGAGATGAGGCAGAGCCGTTACACGGAGGAGCAGATTATTGGGGTATTGAAGCAAGGCGAAGCGGGGATGAAGACGGTGGAGATTTGCCGTCAGCAGGGGATCAGCAGCGCGACCTATTACAAGTGGAAGGCGAAGTACGGCGGGTTGGAAGTGAGTGAGGCGCGGCGGCTGCGGCAGTTGGAAGACGAGAATCGGCGGTTGAAGCAGATTGTGGCGGACCTGACGCTGGACAACCAAGCCTTGAAGACGGTGCTGGCAAAAAAGTTCTAGCGCCCCCGGACCGGCGCGAGGCGGTGGGCGTGATTCGGCAAGCGCAGGGGTTGAGTGAACGGCGGGCATGTCGGCTGGTGGGAATGGCGCGGACGAGCTGCCGCTACGAACCGCAGCGCCCGGGGCAGGAGGAGAAGCTGCAGGCGCGGCTGCGCACCCTGGCGGGAGAGCGGCGCCGCTTCGGGTATCGGCGGTTGACGGTGCTGCTGAGGCGCGAGGGCTGGGTGGTGAATCACAAGCGGGTTTATCGGCTCTACCGGCAGGAAGGGCTGGGCGTGCGGCGGCGGAAGCGCAAGCGGATCGGGGCTGTGGAGCGCCAGGCTCTGGTGATTCCGACCCGGCAGAACGAGCGCTGGTCGATGGATTTCATTTCCGATGCTCTGAGTGCGGGGCGGAAGTTTCGGAGTCTGAACATCGTGGATGATTTCAATCGGGAATGCCTGGCGGCGGAAGTGGACACGTCGATTCCGGGCACTCGGGTGGTGCGCGTGCTGGAGCGTTTGCGCGAGTGGCGAGGGTTACCGCAGATCCTGGTGATGGACAATGGCCCGGAGTTTGCGGGCCAGGCACTGGACGTGTGGGCCTACGAACAAGGTGTGAAGCTGCACTTCATCGAGCCGGGGAAGCCGGTGCAGAATGCTTTCATTGAGAGCTTCAACGGCAAGATGCGGGACGAATGCTTGAACGAGCACTGGTTCACAAGCCTGGGGGAAGCTCGGGAGACGATTGAGGCTTGGAGGAGGGACTATAACGAGGTTCGGCCCCACACTTCGCTGGGGAATCGGACCCCGCAGGAATTCACAGGCGCCGGGGCGGCTCTCCCCCCCCAGCCGCCCCGGAGAGAACAACAAAAGCAAGAAACTGCCCTGGAACTCGCTTTATGATTGGTACAGAAAACGGGGGCAGGTCA
>JBEKVC010000261.1:0-1262 GCA_049514395.1 Terriglobia bacterium | reverse complement strand
CACAACCGGACGTGCGGGTTTCCCGCATCCGGCTCTCCGACAGGGTTCACCGCCAGACTCACGGGGGAGCCGCAAGCCGGTTCCTCCTTGGCCTTGCGGTACAGCTTCCTCTGAAGCGTCCGGATCTTGTTCGGTGTTGCCAGGCTCATCGCCAATCACCTCACCTTGGCTTCTTCGAAAGCGCTCCTGAAGTGAGGGTCCTTCCCTCCACCGGCGTTGCCCGGCTTCAACGGTACTATGACCCTCTCCGAGTCCCAACCGGGCCGCCCTCCTGACCGAGAGCGGGACCGCCCGCATTGGGGTTCCCCCACTCGCCCGCACCACCTTCCCGGCATGCCGTGCCCATTACCCCGGTGGACCCAACCGGTGTACGTGTCGGTGACTTCCCGGTCGGTGCAGCCTTCCCTGATGTTGTGGCAGGTCGGCGTCCACGACTTCACTTTCGAGGCCTGCTCAGGCTTCACACGTGTTACGGCCTGTAGGGTTGCTCAGCCACCCTAGGTGGCCTTTGTCACAAGGCTTCGGCCCGGTCCGGCCCGTCGCCGGCCTAAGCCGCTTGTCAGCTACCAGACTTACCGACAACTATCTGGGTGGGACTTCCACCCACTGGCGATCCGCGCCGTTGGGGCGCACATGACATTCCCGCTTTCAACGCGTAACTATCTTTGTTTTCTGTAACATTCCCGCTTTCCATCGCGCTGTGGAAACCCAGCCCTTTGTTTTCATAGAAATTCCCGCTTCGTTCCTTCATTTTGTTAAGAATGCTTTTTCTCCTTCTTTCCCGTCTGCGGACTTGTTGTCCACTTGGGACGAGCAAGTTTTTCGCGCTTTGGGCCCCGCTTGGGCCACTTTCGAGAGCGAATCGCAGGGCCGGCGTAGCATGGCAGCCAAGTGGTTCCAGGAAGCCATGACCGCGTCCATGGCTTCAACTTACTCTTCTAGCCTATCTTTCTCCACTTGTCAAGAGACACGGTGTCCCCCTCACGCCTATGGGGTGGCCGGGATTCTGCGCCATTCCAGATAACTGCCGTGTTGGATGACGTCTCGTGGCAATCTCGGCGAAAACTCCCGCAGACACTGACTCAGGTGTGAAACTTCTGAAGGGTCCAGAGCGTAGAAGGAGACCGTATCTGCACCCAGAATGACGTTGTGTCGGATCGTCCACTGACCGACCCGGACCCATTCCGCAGGCAGACCGCCCACCTCCCCTGCATACCAATAATCGTAGAGGATCGCAATTCGCGCCCCGGCTTGTTTGGAAA
>JBEKVC010000260.1:0-1263 GCA_049514395.1 Terriglobia bacterium | reverse complement strand
AGAAGTCATCGTAAATGGAGTGGTAGACTCCGCCACCGCCTTCGCCGCCGTAGCCGAGGTCGAGCGAGGCGATGCCGAGATGATCGACGAATGCGCCATAGTCAGAGCCTGAGCCCAGGGCGCCAATGCGCAGGTCGGGACGCTCGCGCGCTTCCTGGCGCTCTTCCGGTGAGCTGGCGCCCTCGATCCGCCTGAGTTGGCTGCGCTTCCAGACGCTGATCTTCTTCTCCGGGTCCTCGATGTCGCGCGCCACGCCGTTGATGAATTTCTCGAGCGAGTGTGATCCCCCCATAAAGAGATAGCCGCGGCCGTTCGAGTCTGAATTGAGGTAAGCCACCGCGTGGCGGCTCAGTTCGTCCGCGTGCTCCTCCGCCCACTCGGTTGAGCCGAGAAGCGCCGGCTCTTCACCGTCCCACGCGCAGTAGATGATGGTCCGCTTGGGTTTCCAGCCTTGCTTCAAGAGTTCGCCGAAGGCCCGAGCTTCCTCGAGTTCAGCGACCAAGCCGGAGAGGGGGTCCTCGGCGCCGTTCACCCAGGCGTCGTGGTGATTGCCGCGCACCACCCATTCGTCGGGATACTCCGATCCGCCAAGCCGCGCAATCACGTCGTAGAGTGTTTTGATATCCCAGTTTGATTTGACTTTCAGGTGCACCTTGGCGGGGCCGGGACCGATGTGATAAGGGAAGGGAAGCGCGCCGCGCCAGTGCTCAGGCGCCATCGGCCCCTTAAGAGCCGCGAGCAAAGGTTGCGCGTCGCCGTAAGAAATGGGGAGAACGGGAATCTTGGTTATGGTCTGGACGTCCTCGAGCGGCAGTCGCTTGGCGTCCTTGGTGGCCCCCACGCCGGGCGTGAGCGGGTCGCCGGGATAGAGGGTGTCATCCATGACGCTGCCGCGTTGCACGCCCTCGCGGGGCCGAAAGGCTCCGGCGGGGAAAACGTCGCCCTGAAAATAACCGTCTCCGCGTGGATCGGAGTAGATCAGGCAGCCCACCGCTCCATGCTCTGCGCCTACTTTCGGCTTGATCCCCCGCCACGATCCCCCATAGCGAGCGATGACAATGGCGCCTCGGACCGAAATCCCCAGCCGCTCGAGTTGCTCGTAATCCTCGGGCACGCCGTAATTGACGTAAACCAGCGGCCCCGTAACGTCCCCATCCGCCGAATAGGCATTGTAAGTGGGTAGCTGCTCGTCATGCTGGCTGGAGGTCGGGTCCTCGGGGACTGTCGGCTCCTCCAGCTTGGCCGTGAACTTCGTGGGCTCAA
>JBEKVC010000259.1:0-1265 GCA_049514395.1 Terriglobia bacterium | reverse complement strand
TGCGCACCGTCACGCGCGCATTGCCCATATGGCCTGCCGCTTTCATCCCTTTGAGAACCCGAGAGGGCCATGCCGAAGCCCCAATCGAGCCCGGAGCACGATGGAACATGGAACCGTGGGACGCCCCGCCACCCCCAAAGTGGTGCCTCTTTTGAACACCAGCGAAGCCGCGACCTTTGGACACTCCCGTCACATCCACATAATCGTCTACCGAGAATACATCCGCCAAAACCTTGTCTCCGACGTTCACTTCCCCCGCGTCCTTACCCAGTCGAACTTCGCAGAGAAAACGAACCGGGTTCGCCCCAGCCTTCCGGAAGTGCCCTTCCCGAGGTTTGCTGACGCGCTTCGGAGGCGGCAACTCAACCAGCCCGAGTTGGGCCGCCTCATAACCTTCTTGCCCGCTGGTCTTCCGCTGGATTACGATGCACGGCCCCGCCTTCAGGACCGTCACAGGGGTGACGTCTCCATTTTTCCCGAAGACCTGCGTCATGCCGAGTTTCTTGCCGAGAATTGCTTTCACCATGTTCGTCAGTTGTCAGTTGCCAGTTGTCAGTTGCCGATCATCCGCTAGGACGGACAGCGGACGACGGACCACGGACAACCGACGTCTTTACTTCGTGTGTTCCTTCCCAAACGCCTTGATTTCGATATCCACACCTGAAGGCAGATCAAGTTTCGTCAAAGCCTCGATTGTGTTCGAGGTCGGCTCCAAGATATCTACGAGCCGCTTGTGCGTGCGGATTTCGAACTGCTCACGCGATTTCTTATCCGTATGCGGCGAACGCAGCACGCAGTACTTGTTCTTGATGGTAGGCAGAGGAATAGGCCCTGCCACCTGCGCACCCGTCCGCTTGGCAGTAGATACGATCTCCGCCGCAGATTGATCCAGGATCCTGTGATCGTAAGCCTTCAACCGGATTCTAATTTTTTGGTGAAGCATTCGCACGCACCTTACTGAATAATCTCAGTGACCGAACCGGCGCCCACCGTGTGTCCGCCCTCGCGGATGGCGAAGCGCAGCCCTTTCTCCATGGCGATGGGCGTGATCAGCGCAATCTCCAGGTTCACGTTATCCCCCGGCATCACCATCTCTGTCCCCGCCGGCAGCGTCGCCACCCCCGTCACGTCCGTGGTGCGAAAGTAAAACTGCGGCCGGTACCCCGAGAAGAACGGCGTGTGCCGCCCCCCTTCTTCCTTGGTCAGAATGTATACCTCGCTCTTGAACTGGGTGTGCGGCGTGATCGACCCCGGCTTCGCCAGCA
>JBEKVC010000258.1:0-1268 GCA_049514395.1 Terriglobia bacterium | reverse complement strand
GCTTAACCTCAACGTTCTTATAAATGTTGCCCGCGCTGGTCCTAACGACCGTTCCAACACGAAGGCCCTTGGGGTAAATCTGGTCGAGGCCCGAGGTTAGGATGGCCTCGCCGGAGGAGACGGGCTCCTCATTCATAATGTAGCGAATCAGGCAGAGGTTCTGGCTATCGCCCTTAAGGACGCCCTGGACGCGGGTCTTTTCCAGCATTACGCCCACTCCGCTGGAGGGATCGGTGAGCAGGAGGACCTGGGAAGAGTGGGAGAAGACGGCGATAGTCTTGCCCACCACGCCTTCAGGAGTAATCACCGCGAGGTCCGAGGTAAGACCCGCATCCGCTCCCTTGCCGATGAAAATGGCGTTGGAGTTCTCACCCGGGCTGGAGGCAATGACCTCGGCCGCAACGCTCTGAAACGGGAGCCGGTTCTTGAACTCCAGCAGTGCGCGCAGCCGCAAAGATTCCGCCCCCTGTTCGGAAAGCTGCTGGATCTGGGATTGCGCCGATACAAGCTGCGTATGGAGTTCCTGATTTTCTTGTTGAGCGCGCAGAAGGCTGCGATAAGTTCGCCAGGCCCCAAGGGAGATATCCGTTATCCCGCGCAGCGAACGTTGGAACGGATCGATCGCGGCCACTGCCCAGACCCGAATGAGGCGCACGTCACGGTTGCGGGTGATTTGCAACGAGAGGAGCAAAAGTTGCGCAAGCAGGACCGCCGCCAGGATAAAAACCGGGCGGTGGCGCGCGATGAAGGCCTGCATATCGGGGCCTTCCCGCGTGACGGGCTGTGTCGACGCCCTTAGTTCCGGAGAGTTTGGATCAAACATGAGATAAGCGTCCGCCGTAAGTGCTCAGTCGTCCGTCGTTAGAAAGCAGGCCACTCTGCCTCTCTTGCGCCTTCGCCTCATTTCGATTCAGCACGTTCTATGCCAAACTGGCTCGGGGAGTCAATCCAGCGGCCCCCCAGGCGACTCACCCGCGATGTCCGGTGTCATTCTATCGCAACTCGGCGCAAAAGGTTAAAATCCGTCAGCATTCTGCCAGTTCCCAGCACTACCGACGCCAGGGGGTCTTCGGCAATGGAAACAGGCAAACCGGTTTCCTCGCGAATCCTCTTATCGAGGTTCTTCAGCAGCGCCCCGCCACCGGTCAACACAATGCCACGGTCGGAAATGTCCGCAGAGAGTTCAGGGGGTGTGCGCTCCAGGGCCACACGGATGGCGTTCAGGATAGTCGCCACGCATTCGGAAAGCGAGTCACGGATCTCGGAGT
>JBEKVC010000257.1:0-1269 GCA_049514395.1 Terriglobia bacterium | reverse complement strand
GCTCCGTAATCGTTCAGGTCAGGATTCTCGATCCGACCCATGCATCTCTTCGATCCAAACCTGGATCATGATTACTAATTCAAACTCCTCTTAATAAAGAGGAGCAGGACGCCCAATCAATTACTCGATGTTCTACCGCACACCATCGCGATTTCCGAGCTGTCCTGCGTGCGAACCGAACTGTTTTACCTGCTCGTACTCCCATCCCTGGCGCATCATCCAGAACAAGCGAATCGCCAGCTTTCGAGCCAGGGCGACTTTGGCGATCTTTCGTCCCCGTCGCATCGCCAGATGAAAGTACTGGTTCCGCCATGGCGGAATAACCCGCGCCGCCACCTGGGCCGCCTCCACCAACAAGAAGCGCAACATCGAGCTGCCTTGCTTAGTGATATGTCCCAGACGTCGCCGTTCGCCACTCGAGTCCTCCAAGGGCACTAACCCTAAGTAGGCGGCGATCTGCTTGCCGCACTGGAAGCGCTCCGCTCTTCCGATGATCAACACGAAGGCCAGGGCGGTTAACGGGCCAACTCCAGGATGGGTCATCAGACGGCGTGCTTCGGCAGACTTCTCTACTTCCTGGTCGATAGCTTGCGTCAGCTCGGCAATCGTCGGGTTCAGCCCGTCCAGCAACTTCAGCAGATCCTCCCGCCGCCGACTCGCCCACGGCGCCAAGCGAATGGCCTCCAGTTGTTTTCGTCCTTTCTCCCGCCACAACCGCTTTTTGCAGCGCAAGCCTTCGTTCAGTGCCACCGCTTGCAGTTGATTCATCAGCCGCGTGCGTGCCTGCACCATCCGGTGCCGGTGCCACAACAGTTGCCGCAGATCGCGGTTTTCCCAACTCGGTACCCAGATCCGCGGGAAATCATCCTTCAGCATCAGCTTCAGAATGTGCTGGGCATCCTGCCGATCCGTCTTGGGCTTGCGCCCTCGCTTGGCGCGGATCACAGTGGCATCTCCTATCCACAACTCGATATGCAGTTCCCCCAGTAGTCGCTCGAACCAACGCGAGTGTCCACTGGCTTCCATGCCCAGCCGCACCTTCTCCCCTCTGCTGGCTAGCTCTCGGTAAAATCTCTCGGCTGGCTCACAATGCTCCAGCCGCTGTTCTTTCAGTTCCCCGGTTTCTGTATCCACAAACACAATTTGTTGCAAGCCCGGGTGGTAATCGCATCCTACAATGATCATGTTGGCTCCTTTCTCCGGGCCTTGGTTGGTGTGCACCACCAAAGTTTATCCGGGGCTGGGAGCCGACATTGTCATGGAATCAAT
>JBEKVC010000256.1:0-1276 GCA_049514395.1 Terriglobia bacterium | reverse complement strand
TGGGCGACCGACTATGAGCTGCCTCCGCTTCAGATCATGCGGGTACGGTTGGAAGGTCTCTCCAATGTTGACCCGCAGCATGGCCGGCGGGGCGCGCTGGAAGTGGAAATTGACGGCGAGTGGCGGGCGCTGGACGATTCCGAGGAGCCGGTAGCGGTGGGGTTCGAGCGCCTGCTGCGCGCCCACGACCCGGACATGATTTTGAGCGAGTGGGGTGATTCGACGCTGTTTCCAGCGCTGCTCCGGCAGGCCCGGAAGCTGGGCCTTACGCTCTCGCTCAACCGCGACGCGCATCCCGTGGAGCGCCGCCGCGCGCGCAGTTACATGAGCTACGGGCGCATCCTCTTCAAGGGGAGCACCACCACGCTGTTCGGGCGCCTGCACGTGGACACGCAGAACTCCTTCATCGCCGACCAGTGCGACCTGGAAGGTTTGTGGGAGCTCACGCGTGTCACCAAGCTGCCCGTGCAGTATTGCGCCCGCACCACGACGGGCACCGGCATCTCCTACATGCAGATGGAGCTGGCTTACGGCGACGGCGTGCTGATCCCCGAGCAGAAAGCTGAACCCGAAAGCCCCAAGCATCCGGACGAACTCCTGCTGGCGGACCGCGGTGGATTGGTTTTCCTGCCGCGTCTGGGATTTTTTACCAACGTGGGCGAACTCGACTTCATCAGTGAGTTCCCGAGTATCATGGCGCGCTTCAATATTTCGCCGGAAACCGTCAATTGCGGCTGTTGCCCGGAAGCACCCCGCATCCCGGAACTCGGCTATCGCATCTGCCAGCGGCGGCGTGGAATCAACAGTCGCGTGGTAGAGCGGCTGATCCAGAAGCGGCAGGAATACAAGCGCGAGATGGCTGCCGCGGCGGTCGATGACCGCCGGCGCCTAGCGCCACTTCCGCTTTCTGAAGTTGCGGTTTTTCAATCTGGAGCAGCCGGAAAAGCCGAGAGTTTGAACTGCCCAACTTACGCGGCAGATTCCCCCGCCGCGCTCCTCGAGCGTCGCCACGCCGCGAAGCAACGCCGCGCCGCGCTGAAGTGGCTGCTGGTGTGCTGCTTCGGCTACACCGGCTATAAGAACGCCCGGTTCGGCAAGATCGAGGCGCACGAAGCCATCAACGCCCTGGCGCGGGAGAAGCTGCTGGTAGCGAAGGAGACGGCCGAGGCCCGTGGCTACCGCGTCCTGCACGCTCTGGTGGATTCACTCTACGCCCAGAAGGAGGATGCGACGCGGGAGGACTACGAGAACCTGTCGCGGGAGATCGAACAGCGCA
>JBEKVC010000255.1:0-1277 GCA_049514395.1 Terriglobia bacterium | reverse complement strand
TGAGCTTCCCCACGAACGGTGGGCGCGACGGAGACGTCAATTGAGGCTGGCCTCGAACTGCTCGGGGCTCATGTAGCCTATCGCAGAGTGACGCCTCTGGCGATTGTAAAACACCTCGATGTACTCAAAGAGCATTCTCCGGGCCTGCTCGATCGTCGCAAAACGACCTCCAGGCTGCAGATGCACCAGCTCGTTCTTCAGCGTGCCGTGATAGCTTTCCATCATCGCATTGTCATAACAGTTGCCCACGCGGCTCATGCTGCACACGATCCCATGGGCAGCCAGCAACTGCTGGTAGGCCTCGCAGGCGTACTGCACACCACGGTCGCTGTGGTGCAGCAGGTGTTCTCCCGGACGGCGGCGCTGCAGGGCCATCTTCAAGGCGTCGATGCACAACTGGGCTTGCAGATCCGTGTGCATGCTCCACCCCACAATCCGACGGCTGCAAACATCCAGCACGCTGGCCAGGTACACCACGCCCTGGTCCGTGGGAACGTACGTAATGTCGCAGAGCCACTTTTGATTGGGCTTGGGAGCCGTGAACTGCCGGTCCAACAAGTTGGGCGCCGGCGGGTAGGCGTGGCGGCTGTCGGTGGTCATCGGACGGAATCGCCGGCCGGTCGCCGCCCGGATTCCGGCTTGTTTCATGAGCTTGGCGACCGTGTTGATGCACACCTGGATGCCACGATCCACCAAGGCCGCATGAATCCGAGGCGAGCCGTACAATCCCCGTCCCAGTTCTTGCTCGGCACGGATCTGATCCAGGAGTTGCCGACGACGCAGCGTCATCACGCCCGGGTTTTGCTGCCGTCGACGCCAGGCATAGTAGCCACTGCGGCCCACCTCCAGCACGCGGCAAAGTCGCCCAATCTCCCATTGGTCTCGATGCTCGTAAATCCAGGCGAACTTCATCGCTGTTCCCTGGCAAAGAACGCGGCCGCTTTTTTTAAAATCTCCTTGTCGATCTCCGATTGCCGCAACTGCTCGCGCAGCTCGCGGATCTGCTCCTTGAGCACCTGGGGATCGTCGCTGTCAGGAACCTGCGCAACCGGTCGCGCTTCGAGCAAGCCGCGATCCTTCATCCACATACGCAAGGTCGCTTCAGGCATACCCAACTTCTTGGCCGCACGTCCTGGGCCGCACAGGGGATCAGCCCCTAACTTGCAGGCCTCATCCTTGAACTCTGGTGTGTATCGCCGATATCCCATCGCAACGGACTCCTTTCGCCGGCCATTGTGCCGGCGTTCCGTCGCGCCCACCATTCGTGGGGAAGCTCA
>JBEKVC010000254.1:0-1279 GCA_049514395.1 Terriglobia bacterium | reverse complement strand
GAACTTTACACCAATGATGACTTTCGGCAACTGGTTGTGGCCGCGCAGACGATTCCAGCTTTTCTCGGCGGCTTGTGCGAGCTTGAAGATCATGGCGAGAGCGGTCTTGTTGGAAAGACATCCCCTCGATCTAACCGTTCGATGCCGGACGGTCGCGAACGTGCTCTCAATCGGGTTTGTCGTGCGCAGATGTTTCCAGTGCTCGGCAGGAAAGTCGTAGAAGGCGAGCAGTGGTTCACGATCCTTGCTTAGGCACTCGACAGCCTTCTCGTACTTGACGCCATAGGATTCGATGAACCCATCGAATGCCGCCGTGGCGTCCGTCCTGGTTTCCGCCATCCAGATGTCTTGCAATGCACGCTTGGCCTTTGCGTGCAGGCTCTTTGGCAGCTTGTTGAGGACATTCGCCGTTTTGTGCACCCAACAACGTTGCGCACGCGTCTTCGGCCACACCTCATCGATCGCCTTCCAGAAGCCAAGCGCCCCGTCGGCAACGGCGAGCTGCGGCGCCATCGTCAGACCGCGCCGCTTGAGATCGAGGAGGAGTTCCTTCCAAGATTGCGCGCTCTCGCGGATGCCGTCGGCAAGGCCAACGAGTTCCTTCTTGCCTTCGGCAGTGGCGCCGATGATCACGAGCAGACACTGCGCGTCGTCTTCGAGCCGAGCCTGGACGTGGATGCCATCGACCCAGAAGTAAACATACTGCTTGGCGGACAGATCGCGATCGAGCCAGCGGGCGTGTTCGTCCACCCACGCCTCCTTCAGGCGCGCGATGGTCGAGGCTGACAACCCGCCGGCGTCCTTGCCGAGCAAGGCAGCCAACGCTTCCTCGAAGTCGCCGGTAGAGATGCCTTTCAAGTAGAGGATCGGGATCAGCACTTCGAGGCTCTTCGAGCGGCGCGCGTAGGGCGGCAGAATCGCCGATGAAAAGCGTATGCGCTCCCCGCCGTCAGCGGTACGGTCGCGAACCCGCGGACAACGCACCGCCACCAGTCCGATGCCGGTCATGACCTCACGCTCCGGCAGATGCCCGTGACGCACCAGCCGTCGGTGACCATCATCGGTCAGTTTGTCGGCATGGCCGCCGAGGAAGCCCGCAACCTCGGCCTCTACGGCATGCGCCAACAGCGCTCGCGCGCCGTCGCGCAAAACCTCGGTCAATGGGTCCGAAAACGTCCCTGGCTGAGACAGCTTGACGATATTATCCTGGGTCACGGCGTATCACTCCTTCAGTGGAGAAGTGGAGGCGTCGAACACCCCCACGATACGCCGCCTTACC
>JBEKVC010000253.1:0-1294 GCA_049514395.1 Terriglobia bacterium | reverse complement strand
ATCGGCATAGGGGGAGCGGTCGCCCGCCCTCCCCTGCCACACCACCGGACATGCGGGTCCGCATCCGGCGGTTCGGCGGATTAAGCTAAAAGCCGCACGACCATGGGCGGGAGTGCAAGCTCAGCAAAGTAGGCATTGGGCAAAGCAATGGTCAGGGCGGGCGAGTTCGCGATACGCCACGGGCCGTGTGGACTCCCGGCGGTTTGCGCCGCCAGGTCCTGACGGACGCCCCGCTTGCGGAGCTCGCGGAACCTGGTTCGTCCACGCTTCCATTGCTTCCACACCACCGACCGAAGTCGACGGCGTAGCCACGTTTCAAGGCTTCGCAGCACCGAAGGGGTTTGACAGTCGCCGAAGTAGCCAAGCCAACCGCGCAGGTAAGTGGTGATCTCCTTCACCATCTGCGGGAGGCTAATGCTACGGGTTCGGCGTGTCTGTTCTCGAATCCGCTCCTGAAAGCGAGTGATGGCCTTGGGGGCGATCCGCCTCCGAGGTTCTCGTTCACTTGTGAAGCTAAATCCGAGAAACTTTCTTTGCCCCGGTCGAGCCACGGCGCTCTTCGCCTGATTCACCTTGAGCTTGAGTCGGTGTGTGATGAAGCGTGTAACGCTCTCCATGACTCGCAGTCCCGCTCGTTCGCTGCCCACGTAAATGTTGCTATCGTCGGCATAACGCACGAAGTGGTGACCGCGCCGCTCTAGCTCTTGGTCCAGTTCGTCGAGCACCAGATTACTGAGCAACGGTGACAGCGGACCGCCCTGAGGCGCTCCCTCATCCACCGGACTCACCAATCCATCCTCCATCACACCGGCCTCCAGGAATGCTCGAATCAGCTTGAGCATTCGCTTGTCGGCCACGCGCGCGGCGACCGCCGCTAACAGACGATCGTGATTGACTCGATCAAAAAATTTCTCCAAGTCGAGATCGACCACCCAGCGGTACCCTTCGGCGATATACTGCTGCGCCTCGTGCACCGCTTGCCGCGCACTACGCCCCGGTCGAAAACCGTGGCTGTGTTCGGAGAACGTCGGGTCCCAGCGCTTCTGCAGAACCTGCAGCACCGCTTGCTGGACAAACCGATCCAGCACACAAGGAATGCCTAGCTTGCGCACTCCATTGCCGTCCGGCTTCGGGATTTCCACCCGCTTCACCGGTTGCGGTTCGTAAGTTCCGTTTCGCAGCTGTTCCCCGATCTCTAGCTCATGCTGCTTCAGGTATTCCGGCAATTCGTCGACGGTCATCCCGTCCACGCCCGGACTCCCCTTGTTGGCCTTGACTCGTTGTAACGCCTGCT
>JBEKVC010000252.1:0-1294 GCA_049514395.1 Terriglobia bacterium | reverse complement strand
GGCGGCGTAAATAAATAAAGGTATCAACTTCGGGGAATCGTGGTATGATAGCCACACATGAGTGCTATTGCCGCGCTGACGCAGAAGTTCAGGGCCATTTGGCCACTCCTAAATGAGCGGACCCGGCGCCTTACGGCAGCCAATGAAGCTATGCAACTGGGTTATGGCGGTGTCTCGGTGATCCACCAGGCTTGTGGGTTGTCCCGCAAAGCCATCCTCAAGGGTATTGGCGAAATCGAGCGGGGCGACTCCTCGCTGGCGGAGCGCATCCGGCGCCCGGGCGCCGGACGCAAGAACCTCACGGTGTTGGATGCTGGGTTGGAGGCCGCGCTGGATGAGTTGATCGAGGGCGGAACGCGCGGCGATCCGGAATCTCCCCTGCGCTGGGTCTGCAAGAGCACTCGCACCCTGGCCGCCGAATTAAGCCAGCAAGATCACGGGGTGAGCCACATGCGGGTGGCCCAACTGCTTCACGAGCAGCACTATAGTTTGCAGAGCAATCGCAAGCTGGAGGAAGGGGAGGACCACCCGGACCGCGATGCCCAATTTCGGCATATCAACCAGTGCGTGAAACGGGCCTTGGCGGCGGGCGAGCCGGTCATTTCGGTGGACACCAAGAAGAAGGAACTGGTGGGCAACTACGCCAACAGCGGCCAACAATGGCGTGAGGCCAAACAGCCGCAACGGGTCAAGGGGCACGACTTCCCGAGTCCTGAGGTGCCTCGGGCCTATCCCTACGGCATCTATGACTTGGGGCGCAACAGCGGATTCGTGAATGTGGGCACCGACCACGACACGGGGGCCTTTGCGGTGGCCTCGATTCGTGGCTGGTGGCGCTTTGAAGGGCGAAGGCTGTATCCTGCGGTCCGGACGCTGTGGATCACCGCCGATGGCGGAGGCAGCAATGGGTGGCGGCTGCGGCTCTGGAAACTCGAGTTGCAGGGTTTTGCGGACGAAAGTGGGCTGTGCCTTTCGATTTGCCACTTTCCGCCTGGCACCAGCAAGTGGAACAAGATCGAACACCGGCTCTTTTCGTTCATTTCGTCGAACTGGCGCGGTGAACCGTTACGAGATTACCAGACGATCGTGAACCTGATTGCCAGCACAACGACGGCCAAAGGATTGACTGTGACCTGCCGGCTGGATCGTCGGAAGTATCCGACGGGTAGGAAAATCTCACGCGAGCAGATGAAGCAAGTGAACCTAAAGCCCCACAAGTTCCATGGCGAATGGAACTATACCATCGAGCCTCACAGGTGAACCAACTTGATACCTTTATTTATTTACGCCGCCT
>JBEKVC010000251.1:0-1299 GCA_049514395.1 Terriglobia bacterium | reverse complement strand
GGCTCTTCCGGCATTTTAGTGGCTTAAGGAGCCAGGTCCAGACCGCCGCAGTGGAAGAGGATTGCAGCTGCGAAGTTCTTCTTATTGCGGAAGCCGCGTGCGGTGTACTTGACCCACTGGATCTTGGCGTTGATGGATTCGCTGGCAGCGTTGGTGACGCGGTGGCGGAGATAGGTAAGGATGTTCTCGAAACGTCGCTTCAAGGTCCTGGCTACTTCCAGCATGGGGCGCAGCCGACTGCGTACGGCCCAGCCGTGCCACCAGCGAAAATGTTTCCGCGCGGGCCGCTCGTATTGGTAACTGAAAAATGCCATGGCGGTTTCTTTCAGAGCCCAAGCCCGTGCCGTCTTCAGTCCACTCTGACGTAACTCGGCAAAGGCTTTGCGATCAGCCGGTTCCATAGCGGTCGGATTCCGCAACCAGTCATAGCGTGTTCCCGTCAGTCGGTCATCGCCGGCCGCTCGCAGCGTGCGGTTTTCCTGGCGCCGTACTTTGTCCACGGCATCGCCCAGATGTTTGGCGATATGAAATTTGTCGTAGACGATCTTTTGGCTCCCTTCCCGCAGGTGCTCGCGGACCGAAGCTACGTAGGGATCCCACATGTCCATGGCGATGGCCTCGATACTCTCGCGCTGCCCTTCCGTCAGGGTCTGCCAGAATCCATCTAAGCTGGCCTGAGTGCGATCTTCGGCCACGTACAGCACCCGGGACCGCTCCAGGTCATTCACCAGCGTGAAATACTTGTGCCCTTTCCGAAACGCCTTCTCGTCGACTCCCAGCTGGGGCAAAGGCTCGGCCTGCCTCCGTTCCAAGCCCCGCGCCACCGCCCGCTCCATGATCCCGTGAATTTCGTCCCAGCTCAGTCCCAACTGTTCGCCCACTGCTTTCTGACTCGCCGCCCTCAGCCAGTCAATCACTAGCCGTTCCATCAGTGCGGTGAATCGGCTCGAGGGCTCCGCCCACCGCAACTTCAGAACCCGCACGCCATGCTCGGCGCACTCGGTGCGCGGCGGCCGCGCATGCAGAATCGTCTGATATTGGCAGGTGTCCAGATGCCGCCACTGCCGCTCCCCTTGATGGTCATACAATTGGCAACTCGCTTCGCATTCTGGGCACGGCCAACTCGCCATCTCTCCGTGCTCCAGATAGATGTGCACTTCGCCCTCGACCAGCTTTACTTCCACTAGCTCCACAAACCAGGGCGCTTCAATCCCCAGAATCTGTCGGTACAGTTCACGATCTTGCATCCCCAGATTGTCGCATCCCGAGATCGTCACCCACTACAAAGTCGGAATTCCC
>JBEKVC010000250.1:0-1300 GCA_049514395.1 Terriglobia bacterium | reverse complement strand
GCCAACCGCCGCGCCCGCGTAGCCGGCGCGCCTGGCGCCACGTCTCCCGCCGAATGGCAAGCCATCCTCGCGAGGTTCGGTCGATGCTGCGCCTACTGCGGAAGCGACGAGCCGCGCTTGCACCGCGACCATGTAGTCGCCTTGGCGGCCGGCGGATCGAACTGGCCGGCCAATCTTGTCCCGGCCTGCCGCTCATGCAACTCGCGCAAGGGGACTAAGCCCCTCGCCGAGTTTTACGCCGCGTGCGTGGCCGCCGGCACGGCTGACCTTTGGAACCCTGAGCTAATTTCGAGGCTTAACGAAAACGGAAGGAAGGCGGCCTAATGATGACCGCGCCAGTAGGTAATTTGGCTCTGACGAATGGCGACCTCGCCGACTGGAGGCGCGAGGCCCGCGCTTATGAGGACGGATACAAGCAGGGAATCGCCGACCAGCTCGGCCCAACGCGTCGCAAGCTCGCGGAGGCGGGCGCCGCGGGCGCGCTGCTCGTGTGGGTGCTCGGCCGACGACGGCACCCGCTCGGGGCGCTGTTCATTCTCGGCGCCCTAGCCGCGCTCGTCGCGGCCGTGGCGATTTTCCCGGTGCTTGTGGCGCTCGCGCTGGTGGTCGGTGCCGCGGGTTATGCCGCGTGCAAGGGCCGGCGCATCCCTGGGTACGCCTACCCGCTCGGCTTGGCGGCCGTGATTCTGTGCGGAGCCGCGGCGCCGCTATCGCTAGCCCTGACCCTTCCCGCGGCGATCGGTGCCGCGTTTGCCAGTCATGCGGCGCGGGCGGATCGTGGCCCGGCGGAGCTCCCGCCGCGGACCTGGCCGGAAGCCGAGCCGATCGACGACGGCGAACCGTCATTCTGATCGCACAGCGCTACGCCTCCCCCCCGGCCGCGTCCATAGGATTCGAGCACGCCCCGGGGTAGCTCAACTGGCAGAGCAGCCGCCGGTCAAGTGGAAGGTTGCGGGTTCGAATCCCGCCCCCGGGGCCAGTGAGGCGGCGGCGGTGGTATGATTCGGGTACTTGACCGGCGGCTAAAGCTCGCTTTTGAGCTAAAGCTTCCATGACACGGCCCTCGGGATGGCGGTAGCGAAGCGCCTTCCCCGGGGGTCGTGCCGCGTCTCGCCCGCCGGCACCGTCACCCGCCGCGCCCATCCGGGCTCACGAGCGAGGGCTACCGGGCTCGCTCCGCCCCGAGCTCGCCCGCCGGTCATTCCCTACCGCCGCGCCCGGCTCGGGCTCACGAGCGAGGGCTACCGGGCTCGCTCCGCCCCGAGCTCGCCCGCCGGCACCGTCACCCGCCGCGCCCATC
>JBEKVC010000249.1:0-1307 GCA_049514395.1 Terriglobia bacterium | reverse complement strand
CCCTCCACCCACGCCGCGGCGAGGACTCCACGGGCGAGCTTGCTCTTGGAGTGAACGAATGTTTGGGCCTCCCGCGCGTGCCGTCGCCGCCGATAGACAAACTCGGCGTACATGACAACCGGCGGTCGCTCGGTCAACGGTGATTTGCTTTGAGCGACGGCGTTTGCGAGCGAGTGAACCTTCCGGCGAAAGGCCGACTGATCGGGCGGGAGAGGGACTTTCCGGATCGCCTTGCTCGTCGTCTTTACCTCCACCTCGAGGAGACACAACCGGGCGTCGATAGCCCACGCCGCCGAGAAATCGACCGGGCCGGTGGTCCGGTAATGCTCGATCAGGTGCGGCCCCGGGAGCGTGCGCTCGAGACCCCGGACGAGGCGGGTCTCAACCTCCTCGTGAGTGCGCCGCGTCGTCACGGTCAACCCTCGAGCGCGCGCCGGACCGCCGCGAGATCGTCGCGGTTCGCGGTGATCCCACAGTCGCACTTTTCGGGGTGGGCCGGCTTTTCGAAATCGTCGCTGTCGAACATGGCGGCGCACTCCTCCCCGTGACAGTACGAGGAGAGCCGCTCCTCGATCTTCTTGATCGCCTCGAGCGCGATCCCGTCCTCCTTTCCGAGCACCCCCTCCGCCTCGAGCTTCCGCCGCGCGTCGCATAAGAAACACGAGCACGGTCGCCCCGTCGCCTCACTCGCCGGGTGCGCGTGAGTCTCTCGGACGAGGGCCGTGTATGCGAGTTTCACTTTGGCCTCGGCGATCACCCTCCGAGCGTGCTCGCTCGTGTATCGCTTGGCGGACTCCCGCGCCTTCATAGGTACTCCTCGGTCCGTCGCCCGCACTCCTCACACTTGGTCCGTCGTATCACCGACGGTCTCCTCTCGCCGAATGGCGCCTCGCTCGTGCTCACGTCGAGGAGACCGCCGCACTCCGAGCACACCGATCCGTCGTGGTCGGCGGCGCTCATAGCCCCGACTCCGGGAGGGCGGGGCGTACGGGCGGGAGGACGTGCGGCGGGTGGTACGCCCCGCACGCCGGGCACCGACAGTCGCCCTCCCGTTGTGAGAGCCACCCGGGGATCGCGCGGATCGCCCGCTCGAGCGGCCCGGGCGCGGTCGAAACGTAGATCGTCACGATACCCTCCTCTTTCCTTGCGCTTTCTCCTCGCACGCCGGGCACCCGAAACAAAACTCGCCGACGTGGGTGGTCGCTGTTTGGCTGGCGCCGACGAGCAACTCTTTCTCGAGGTGCTCGGGGTGATGACACGTCCGACACTCGTACAACGACGCCGCGACCATTAGGCGCCTCCGTTGA
>JBEKVC010000248.1:0-1309 GCA_049514395.1 Terriglobia bacterium | reverse complement strand
CGCAGGTCCGAATCGGCGATGGCCTGAAAGGACTTCTCCACGCCGATCCTTTCCACCTCATCCTTCGTGTGACGGATGCCCGCCGTATCCACGAAACGCAACGGTATGCCTCCGAGGTTGGCGGTTTCGGCCACCAGGTCCCGTGTTGTCCCCGGCGTCGAAGTCACTATGGCTCGCTCTTCGTCTAAGAGGCGGTTGAACAGGCTCGACTTGCCGACGTTCGGACGACCCACAATAGCCAGGGTCAGTCCCTCGCGAACAATCCTGCCGTAGGCGTAGCCTTGCGCCAAGCGATCGAGGTCCGTGCGGAGCTTGTCAGTGCGGGCGAGTATTTCCTGCCACTCCATCACGGCCACATCGTCTTCGGCAAAGTCAATGCCGGCCTCCAACCTGGCAATGAGTTCGAGCAAAACCTGTTTGTGCGGTTTGAGGCGAGCGGAGACCGCGCCTTCGAGTTGTTGTGCCGCCACGCGGGCCTGGTAGAGCGTGCGCGACTCGACAAGGTCGCGGACCGCTTCTGCTTGCGTCAGGTCGATGCGCCCGTTCAGAAACCCCCGCAGGGTAAACTCGCCTGGCTCGGCAGCCCGCGCCCCTCGGCTAAGGCAGCATTCCACCAGATAGCGAAGGATTACCGGAGCGCCATGGCAGGAAATCTCGACGACGTCTTCCGCCGTGTAGGAGTGAGGGCGTCGGAAACAAGTGACCACAACTTGGTCCAGAACCTTGCCGCCCTGCGGATCGCAAAACTCGCCCAGCATGGCCCGCTGGGTTTCCAGCGGCAAGTTCGGGAAGCGAATGAGGCTGGTGGCGATTTCGATAGCCTGACTTCCCGACAGGCGCACTACCCCCAGGCCGCCGCGGCCGGGCGGCGTGGCAATGGCCACGATGGTGTCTTCATGCGTCATGCGGAGACTGGCGACTCAGCGTCCGCTGTCCTGGGTGGGAGGTCTGGCCGGCAGAATCACCACTTTGCGCTCGGGGCCCACGCCTTCGCTTACGGTGCGGAGGTCCGGCCGGTCTCTCAGCGCCAGATGAATGATGCGCCTCTCCCGCGGGGTCATGGGGCTCAAGGCAAAGGGAGCGCCGCTCTCCAGCACCCGTTCTGCGGCGACCTGCGCCGTGAGTTTTAGTTCTTCCGTGCGCAGTCGCCGCCAGTCGTTGCAGTCGAAGGCGATTTTGCCCAGGTGCTCTTCCCGCAATCGCGCCGCCTTCAGAACTACATGCTCGAGGGCGTCCAGAAGGGCTCCATTCCGCTCCAAGAGGAGGTCGGCGTCCACGCCCGTAAAATCTGCCACATACTCCGGCGACT
>JBEKVC010000247.1:0-1310 GCA_049514395.1 Terriglobia bacterium | reverse complement strand
AAACGGGCAACGTCTCGCTGCGCTGCGAAGGCTTTAACCAGAAGAACGACTACGATCGCCAGACCCCTTGCGATCAAGACTATCTCCGCAAGCTGGCCCGAGACACCGAGGCAGAGAGGCTCGAGACTTGGTTCAATCGCGACGTGGTGGGGATCTTTAAACAGCACCACGCCTTCGACGGGGAGGGGATTTTCCTGGGCGATGCGACCTACCTGTTCGTACCCGACAATCCCCGCTACGAGAGCTCCTCGCGGCTGCTGTTTGACGAACACGACCATCCGGTCGAGGCGAAGAACTTAACGCCCGAAGAGCAGAAGCGTTACACCTGGCGGCGCTGTTACAAGCTGGTGAGTCTGTTGCACACCAATCGCGCCGGGGAGTTCTTTCTTTATGCGGGGCTGCGGGTTACGGAGGGCCGGGCGCACGAGGCCCCAGTGCTTTACGAGTTGGTGGAGGACTTTGTCCGCGATCACGGCCGGGGCGTGCTGAAGCGTTTGATTGTGGATCGCGGTTTTATAGACGGGGAGAAGATCGGACACTGCAAGCGGGATTTGGGCATCGAGGTGTTGATTCCGGCGCGCAGGGACATGGACATCTACCAGGACGTGGTGGGCCTGGCCGAAGGCGGCTTGTTAACCTTTCAAGCGGTGCCGGCTCCCGCGCCGACCCAAGGCGCGGCCCCGGTGCACCGACCGGAACGCATTCGGAAACGGGAAGAGGCACGGCAGCGCACGCTGGCCCGGCGGAAGGCGGCAGCGGCCAAGAAGGCAGCGGCGAAAGAGTCAGGGATCCCGCCGGTGCGCAGCGAAGTGGCCGCCGTGGCTGATCTGAAGACCTTCACCACTTGCCCGGTGCCGATCCATGCCGTGGTCAATCGCGAAAGCGGGAACGAGGGTCATGCGGAGTACTGGGTGCTGCTGGATACGGCTCCCATCCCCGATGCCCTGCGCACGCGCCAGGAGTATGCGCTGCGCACCCGCATCGAGGAACGGCATCGGCAACTGAAGTGTTTTTCCGATCTTGAGAAGTTCTCTTCCCGCGCCTTCTCTTTGGTAGTCCATCAGGTGGTTTTCGTGCTGCTGCTGTATAGCCTGCTGCAGTGGTACTGGCAACGCCAGGGCCGTACCGATCTGCCGCGCCAAACGCGCCCCCGAGCCTTGGCGCAGTTACGACCCACGCTGACCGTGATCTTGCTCTACTACCAGAACTACGTCGCGCGGCTCAGTCCGCTGGAGTATCAGGAAGTATTGCTGACGTTAGCGGAACCGGCCCGCCGGAAAATCCTGGCCAAGACCCGACGGCTCCGTCGC
>JBEKVC010000245.1:0-1317 GCA_049514395.1 Terriglobia bacterium | reverse complement strand
TTGATGCTGTGGACGGCTCCTCCACCGGCACGAGAGTGCCAAAGATGGGGGCGCCGATAAGGCTCCCACGATTCGGAGGAGCTAGCCATGCAAGCTGTCACGACAATCGGTCTCGATATTGCCAAGTCGGTATTCCAGGTCCACGGCGTGGATGCTACGGGCCAGGTGGTTATCCGCCGCCAGTTGAAGCGTCGCTACGTCCTGGCCTTCTTTGAGAGGCTGCGGCCTTGCCTGGTCGGCATCGAGGCCTGTGCCTCGTCACACCATTGGTCCCGCGAACTGCAGGCGCTCGGCCATACCGTGCGGTTGATGCCGCCGGCCTACGTCAAGCCGTACGTCAAGCGGCAGAAGAACGATATGGCCGACGCTGAGGCCATCTGCGAAGCGGTCACCAGAGCCAACATGCGGTTCGTGCCAACCAAGACGCCCGAGCAGCAAGGCGGGCTGATGCTCCATCGCACGCGCCACCTGCTGATCCGCCAGCAGACCTCCGTGATCAACGCGATCCGCGCTCACCTTGCCGAGTTTGGGATCGTCGCGCCGGTCGGGCGCAAAGGCATCGAGGAACTGCTGGGTGTCATCGCCGATCCGAGCGACAAACGGGTGTCCGATGTGGTGCGGGCATGCCTTGCCGCACTGGGCAGCCAATTGCTCGGCCTCAAAAAGCAGATCTTGGATTTTGATCGAATGATCATGGCATGGCACCGTTCCAATCAAACGAGCAAGCGCCTCAATTGCATTCCGGGCGTCGGTCCGCTGCTCGCCACCGCGCTGGTCGCCAGCGTCGCGGACCCCAAAGCCTTCCGATCGGGTCGCAACTTCTCGGCCTGGATCGGGCTGGTACCCAGACAGCACTCGAGCGGGGGCCGGAACAGGCTCGGCAGTATCAGCAAACAGGGAGACCGTTATCTGCGCAGCCTGTTTGTGGCCGGCGCATTCGCCGTCATCCGCTATGCCAAGCTTCATGGCACCAAGTATCGGCCTTGGGTCGCGGCGTTATTGGCAAGACGGCCGACCAAAGTCGCCGCCATCGCGCTTGCCAACAAGCTTGCCCGAATGGCCTGGGCGTTGATGGCGAGGGGCGAGCGATACAATTATCCGGCCGGACTGAGGGTCTAACGAGATCGCGCCGGGCAACCGGCACGATGTGAAGGTTGGGAGGGCGAACAGCACGTAATGCAGAGCCGGTCGATCCGGCGATCAGGACAACCCACTTGGGCCATCGCATTCTCGAATGCGGGTTTTTGACCGGGACCTGATCCGCGGAGGGCATTATGGCCAGCGGTCATGTGAACCGCACGCAAAGGCCGAACACAT
>JBEKVC010000244.1:0-1319 GCA_049514395.1 Terriglobia bacterium | reverse complement strand
CAGTAGTGTCCGGTTGAGCATTTTGAGATCTTTGAGAAGCTATTGGCGCATATGAATTTAGCAGCGACAACACGCGTTTTCGATTTGAATTGGGACGGCCCGATTCTCCATCCTTTGGCACCAGGAGGGATGCGAGATGAACTCGGGCAAGACGGTGTTCGCGCAGTTGATGGATTTCATTCCGGGTCACGAATTTCGGCGCTGCGTGGCGCGTTACCGAGGCCAGTATCGCGTCCGGAGTTTTTCTTGCTGGGACCAGTTTCTCTCGATGGCCTTCGCGCAACTCACTTACCGCGAGAGTCTGCGCGACATCGAAACGTGCCTGCGGGCTCTTGGTGGAAAGCTGTATCACTTGGGAATTCGCGGCCACATCTCGCGCAGCACGCTGGGCGATGCCAACGAGACGCGCGACTGGCGCATCTTCGCCGATCTCGCTCGCGTGTTGATTGCCACGACGCGGCCGTTGTACGCGGGCGATCCGTTGGGTGTGGAGTTGGAAGAAACCGCCTATGCATTGGACTGCACGACCATCGATTTGTGTCTCTCGTTGTTTCCTTGGGCACACTACCGGCGGTTGAACGCTGCTGTCAAGATGCACACGCTGCTCGATCTGCGCGGCAGCATTCCCGTGGGAATCGATATAAAACCCGCCAAAATACACGAAATTGGCGTTTTCGATCAACTGCTGCCGGAACCTGGCGCGTTCTACCTTCTCGACCGTGGATACTTGGATTTCGCGCGTCTCTACACCCTGACGCAATGCCTGGCGTTTTTCATCATTCGCGCGCGAAAAGATTTCCGTTTTCGCTGCGTGGCTTCGCAGGCCGTCGACAAAAGCACCGGCTTGCGCTGCGACCAAACCATCCGCTTGGTGAGTTTCTATCCGCTGCACGGCTAGCCCGAGAATTTGCGCCGCATTCGCTACTGCGATCGGGAGACCGATCGCCAGCTGATTTTTCTCACCAACAACTTTTCTTTGCCCACGCTCACCATTCCGCAACTGTACAAGTGCCGCTGGCAAGTCGAGCTGTTCTTCAAATGGATCAAGCAACACCTGCGCATCAAAGCGTTCTACGGACTCTCCGAGAACGCCGTGAAGGCGCAAATCTGGACGGCCATCGCCGTCTATGTGCTGGTGGCCCTCGTGCGCAAGCGCCTGGGACTGGACTTGGAACTCCATGCCATGCTGCAAATTCTGAGCGTCTCCCTGTTCGAGAAAATCCCCTTGATTCAAGTGCTTACGCAAACCGCTCTGAAACCCGAGGCACCCGATGTCGCTAAACAATTGCAAATGTTCACCTTTTAACCGGACACTACTG
>JBEKVC010000243.1:0-1325 GCA_049514395.1 Terriglobia bacterium | reverse complement strand
ATCAGTACTGTCCCATCATAAGTTGAACAGATCCAGTTGGATGCAAGGATCTGGTTCTAGAATTCGGTCGTTGTACTGCGAAAAAGCCAGTGAAATTGGGCTTTTTTCGAAAATCGTGATACTCAGAATTTGCAGGATTTCGTGTAGGCTCCGGTCGAGGCCCAGTTGCTTTTTCAAGATGGCCACCAGGACATAGACCGTGATCGCCACCCATACTTGGGTCTTCACGGCGTTCTGCGAAGTGCCGTAGAAAGCCCGGATACGCAGATGTTGTTTGATCCAGCGGAAGAACAATTCGACTTGCCAGCGGGCCCGGTAGAGTTGCGCGATGATGAGGGCCTGGAGTTGAAAATTGTTGCTGAGAAAGATCAGGCGCAAGTGTTTCTCGGCGTCGAAGTAGTGAATGCGCCGCAGGGGCGCGGGATAGCGACGCGAGCTCTTGGGTCCGGTCAGGCGAATGGTTTGATCGGAACGCAGGCCCGTGGAATGATCGACCCAACGCTGTGCGCAACGACGGTAGCGCGTGTTGCACTCGGCGCGGGTGACGAAGAAAGCCAGGGCTTGAGTGATCAGATAGAGACGCCGGTAGTCTACATACCCGCGATCGAGGAGATAGAAGGCCCCCGCCTCCAGCCCCAGTTGATCGAGAAGTTTCACATCGTTCACCCCTCCGCTGGTCACGTAAACAGCGGTGGGAATGTTGCCGCGCAGGTCCAGCAAGGTGTGAAGTTTCACTGCACTCTTGTGCCGCCGAAACTGCGCCCAGGGGAAAAGCGACAAGCAGAGATCGACGGTGGTGGAATCGAAGGCATAGACCGTCTGCTCCAATTCCACCCCGAACGGTTCGTGCTGATAGAGGGCGCGGGCCTGCGCGATGAGCAGGCGGGCAAAATCGGCGTAGATGCGCCAGTCGCGCTGCTGGTTGGCGTTGGCCAGGGTGTTGCGCGAGACGGCACCCCGAAAGCCCATGTGATAAAGCTGCGACTGATGCGCGCGCAAGCAGGTTTCGATGTCGCGCAGACTCTCGCGATAAGTGAGCTGGGCAAAAGCCAAAGAGAGGAATTGATCGAGGCAGGAAAAACTCTGCACCTTGTAGTCGCCATGGTAACGATCCACGCAACGGCGAAACTCGGCCAGCGGAAGCAAGTCCATCAGTTGAGCAAAAATCGTTCGGCCACTGTTCATGTACTCTCCTCCGAAAGCTTTGGAAATGGCCGAATAGTACATCCAAATTCAAATCGATTTTGCTCATTTTCACGCGCAACTCACAGCTCTACTTGCACTTACAGGAATTTCCGAACTCAACATTGGGACAGCACTGATTC
>JBEKVC010000242.1:0-1328 GCA_049514395.1 Terriglobia bacterium | reverse complement strand
CCACTACTGTCCGGTCATTGAATTTGTCTTTCGCTCTAAGTTGCTTTGAGCCATGAACTTGATGCGTCAACCGACCGTTTTCGATTTGAATTCCGAATGCGTTTTTGGCCATTCTTCCCGGGCATTCCGGGAGGGTGCGCCGCATGCATTTAGGCAAAACCGTTTTTGCGCAGCTCATGGATTTTATTCCCGCTCACGAGTTTCGTCGTTGTGTGGACCGCTATCAGGGCAATCGCAAGGCCAGCCGCTTTTCCTGTTGGAGCCAATTCCTCTGCATGGTTTATGCGCAACTGATGGGCCGCGACAGTCTGCGCGACATCGAGATCTGCTTGCGCGCCCTCGGGTCTCGACTCTACCACCTCGGCCTTCGTGGGTCGGTGGCGCGCAGCACGCTGGCCGACGCCAACGAGACTCGCGACTTTCGCATCTACGCCGATTTGGCCCGAGCCCTGATTCAAACGGCGCGCCCTTTGTATGCGGGCGAGGACTTCGGCGTCGAACTGCATCAGACCGCTTACGCTCTCGACTGCACCACCATCGACCTCTGCCTTTCGCTGTTTCCCTGGGCGCGCTACCGAGCCTCCAATGCCGCGGTCAAGCTTCATACGCTGCTCGATCTGGAAGGAAGCATCCCGGCTTACATCGACGTGAAACCCGCGAAAATCCACGAGATTCACGTGCTCGACGAATTGCTCTTCCAGCCCGGCGCGATCTACATCATGGACCGGGGCTACTTGGACTTCCAACGCCTTTATCGCCTGCATCAGTCTCAAGCCTTCTTCATCACCCGCGCTCGCAAAGATTTTTGCTTTCGCCGCCTGTCGGCCGACCCCGTCGACAAGCTCACCGGTTTGCGCTGCGATCAAAGGATTCGCCTCGTGAGTTTTTATACGGCCAAGTCTTATTCCGACCCGTTGCGTCGCATCCGCCTTCGCGACGCCGAAAACGAGAAGACCTTGGTCTTCTTAACCAACAACTTTCATCTGTCCGCACTCACCATCACCGAGCTCTATCGATGTCGCTGGCAGGTCGAGTTGTTCTTCAAGTGGATCAAGCAGCATCTGTGCATCAAGAAATTCTACGGCGTTTCACCCAACGCCGTGAAGACTCAGATCTGGATCGCCATCGCCGTCTACGTTCTGTTAGCCATCGTTCGCAAACGGCTGCAACTCGATCTCAGCCTTTATTCGATCACACAAATTCTCAGCGCCACGCTCCTCTTGAAAATGCCCATTTTACGGGCTTTTTCGCAACCTCAACCCCTAACCGAGTTGGTCACTTCTTGCAACCAACTCGCTTTATTCGACTTATGACCGGACAGTAGTGGC
>JBEKVC010000241.1:0-1332 GCA_049514395.1 Terriglobia bacterium | reverse complement strand
ATCCGTAGGAACGTCTGGTTACCACACGAAGTTTGTTGTTGAGGCCCTCGACGGCACCGTTGGATATCTCTCCTCTGGCGCGAAACCAATTCAGCAGTAGCTCCTCATGGGCGCGGAGCATGCGGGCGACTTTCTGCATCGGCTCCAGTCGGCTGCGCAGAGCCCGATAGCACCAATAGTCAAGAAAGGCTCCCGCCCAGGTCACGGATTTGTAGCTCCAGAAGTGGGAGAAGGTCTCCTTCAGCTCCCAGGCCCGGGCCGTGGCCAGTTTGCTGGTCAGCAGGGCGTGGAGCTTTTGTCGCGCCCGCCCCCGTACTCGGCTGCCCCGGCGCAGCAGCGGCCAGCGCATGTGCTTGAGGCGCTGCGCCTTCCGCTGGCTCACTGCCCGCAAGCGTGTGCTTTCGGCGCGCCGCACCTGATCCACCGCCTGATTCAAATGCGTCGTGATGTGGAAACGATCCAATACATGCAACACTTGCCCCGCTTCCGCCGCGAGGACTTTCAGATAGGGTGTCCACATGTCGCTGCATACAAAGCGCAGCCCTTTCACTACCTCCGGCCCCAGCGCTTTCAGCCCCTGCCGCAGCGTCGCTTGCGACCGCCGTTTCCCTACCCACAGCAGGCGCCGGCAATGCGCGTCGATCTGGTAGATCACAGTCAGGAAGTTGTTCGCTCGCAAACCCTGGCCCCAATGAATCTCGTCCACCCCAATCGACTCCACCCCCTGCAACTCCCGGTGGGCCAAGCCCCATTGCACCAACCATTCCACCGAGCGATACACTGCCTCCCAACTGGTTCCAAACACCTGCGCCGTCTCCCGCCAGCTCAGCCGCCGTGCCCAGCGCGCCAAGAACACCATCATGGCGCACGTCACCCGGCGCTTGCCCTCGCTCCACGGAATGTGTTCGATGAGCACGCCGTGCTCGCCACATTCCACACGCCGCGGCGCGTAGTAGAAATACGTGGGGATTCCCCACAGCGGCACAGACTGCCAGCGCCGTTCCGGCAAGCGATCATAGCCTGGCGCCGGTCGCCGGCACTGCGAACAGCGCCCCCGCATACCCGCATGCGGCTCCAGCTTGATCTCGATCCATTCCGGCCGCCCCTTCCGCGTACGCATCCGCACTTCTCCGTACACGAACCCCACAAAACGTTGAACTCGATTCAAGATGGTCTTAACCTGTAGTTGAATAGCTGAACCTCCCCGGCGGCTCGGTTTTTGTCTTCACAAACAAAAGACTAAGTCAGCCGGCTGGAGTTCAGCTATTCTTCTTCTCTTCTCTTTCTTTTCTCTTCTTGTCGGGGTGGAATCGGAAAGTTAACCCGTCGTAG
>JBEKVC010000240.1:0-1333 GCA_049514395.1 Terriglobia bacterium | reverse complement strand
TGATTTCGATATTCTGATTTGGCCCCATTCGATACTTTGATTTGGCCCCACCCGACTGAAAACCATATACCGTGGACTCTGCTTCGGGCTTAACCGCCCTAAGGGAGGGACCGGGTGGATAGGAGAGCCAAGGTGGAGCTATTCGAGCAGATTCGACGCGAGTACGAGCATGGTGGTGGAACGATTCGAGGGATCGCCAAGAAGTTGGGGATTCATCGGCGGATGGTACGTGAGGCGGTGCTGAGCGCTGTTCCGGTAGAGCGCAAGACACCGATACGAGAGCGACCCAAGCTGGAGCCGGCGATGGCCTTCATCGATGCGGTTCTGGAAGCGGACAAGAAAGCTCCCCGGAAGCAGCGGCACACCGCACATCGGATTTGGTGCCGGATCCGCGCAGAGATGCCGGAAGTGGAAGTGGCCGAGTCCACGATACGACGCCACGTTCGCGAACGAAAGATCGCGTTAGCGATGATTCACCGCGAGACGTTTATTCCACAGTCCTATGTTTGGGGCGGAGAAGCGCAGGTGGACTGGTATGAAGCTTACGTGGATATCTGCGGAGAGCGGGAGGTGGCCTACGTGTTTTGCATGCGCAGCATGGCTAGTGGAGGAGCCTTCCATTGTGCCTTCCCACACGCCAGCCAACAAGCGTTTCTGGAAGCGCATGAACAAGGGTTTCTCTATTTCGGTGGAGTATTTGCAGTCTTGAGGTACGACAACCTGAAGAGTGCCGTGAAGAAGATTTTGCGAGGGCACCAGCGAGAGGAGACCATGCGATTCATGGCCTTCCGATCGCATTGGGGTTTCCAGTCGGAGTTCTGCACCCCGGCGGAAGGTCACGAGAAGGGTGGCGTGGAAGGAGAAGGCGGATATTTTCGCCGGAACCACATGGTGCCGGTACCGCAGGTTGCCAGCTGGGAAGCGCTGAACCTCTTCCTGCTGGAAGCATCCAGGAACGATGAGCAGCGTTTGATCGGGGAGCGGGCACAGACGGTTGGTGCAGGAATGAATCTGGAGCGAGAACACCTGCAGGCACTGGCGGAAGAAGGTTTTGATCTGGCAGCGATTCACTTTCCGCATGTGAACACCAGCGGCTGCGTAAAGGTGCTGACCAACTTCTACTCGGTTCCTCTGCGCGTCGGAGTGGAAGTGCAGGCCAAGGTGCATTCCTCCTACGTGGAGATTTGGTACCAAGGAGAGCGTGTGGCGCGGCACGAACGGTGTTTTAACCGGCAGCAGAAAGTACTCAACCTGGAGCACTACCTGGAGGCACTGAGCAAGAAGCCCGGAGCGTTCGCGGGTTCGACGCCGCTCGAACAGTGGCGAGCGCAAG
>JBEKVC010000239.1:0-1367 GCA_049514395.1 Terriglobia bacterium | reverse complement strand
TAGTACTACTGTGTCATAAACGTTCTGGCCGGGAGCCGTTCGCTCCGCAGGCCGGGCAGTAGGGGAGCCCCGCCACGAGCATGCGCGCGTGCAGAATCCGCTGCGTGGCAATGGACGCCGGGTTATGCCGTTGCGGCCTTGCGGGGGGAGCCCCGCGGGACGAAACGCCGGGGTAGCGGAGCGGGCTTGAGGAAGGCAACAGCCTGAGGGGGGGAAAGGCGGCCACGCTCGGCCGCGAGGAAGCAATACGCGGCCATACATAAGCCCCCGTGGTGATGGAAGCCCCTCCAGCCTCGCCCCTCGTAGTGATCGAGCCCAAGCTCATCCTTGAGCTCCTCGAAGTCCCGCTCGATCCGCCAGCGGATCTTCGCGAGCGAGACGAGTTCCATGAGATCCACGTCCTCGGGTACGGTCGAGAGCCAGTACTTCGTGGGATCCGGCGTCCCCGCCGGCCACTCGATGACGATCCATTCGATGGGCCGGGGTTCGCTGCGGAGCTCGTCGCGGTGCGCGGGGCGGACCCGTGCCGCCGCGAAGCGCGACACCAGGGTGCCTTGCGTCCCCTCGCGCCACCGGACCGTCTTCCACGCCTTCGTCGGAAGCAAGTCGGCGAGGGTGCGCGCCGAGACGGGTGGATGTTGCGCAGCTCTTCGCAGGCGCGTGGGAGGCCGTCCCCGCCCCGTGCGGCGCCTGGGCGGGAGCGGTGCCTTTCCCGGCGGCCAGACACTCGTCTCGCCCTTGATCCCGAGCACGTACGAGAAGCCGCGCTCGGTGAGCCCCTCGCGGAAGTCCGTGGTGTCGCCGTAAGCGGCGTCCGCCACCACCGGAGCGGGCGGCAGATCCTCCGCGAGCAACGCATCGATCTCCTCGAGCGCCATCCGCCACTTCTCGAGGAAGACAACGTCCCGCGGGATGCCTGCCAGCGCCCGGCGCTTGGGATCCTTCGCCCACTCGTCGGGAAGATACAGATGCCAAGCCGCCGGCACGCTCATCGTCTTGTTCGCGAGCGAAACGGAAACCGCCACCTGGCAGTTCTCCTGCTTGCCCAACACGCCGCAGTATTGCCGGGCCACGCCGACCGAATGCTTCCCCTTCTTGGGGATCGCGGTGTCGTCCACGACCCACGCCGCCACGGGCGCGTGACGCTCGAGCTGCGCGAGGGCGAAGTCCCGGGCCACGGCGAGCACCGCGCGATCCTCCCAGGGTGCCTTCGCCACGAAATGGTGCATGGACTGGTGGGCGCGACTGACATGCCGCGGATCGATCTTCGCCGCCATGGGCTCCACGCTCTTCCGCTCCCCGGACAGCAGCAGTCCGGTCAGATACGCCGCGAGCGGCCACCGGCGGTCGGCGTGGCCGACCGCCTC
>JBEKVC010000238.1:0-1376 GCA_049514395.1 Terriglobia bacterium | reverse complement strand
TCTGCCCGACCTGGGCAGGTCCGGCGAGGGGTGTGTGCGCGTACACGAGGACTTTCGAGCCATCCTGACCTCGAACCCCGAAGAATATGCCGGAGTCCACAAGACTCAGGACGCGCTGATGGATCGGCTGATCACCATCAACCTTGGGCATTTCGATCGCGAAACGGAGATCCAGATCACCCAGGCGAAGTCGAGCCTTCCGCGTACGGATGCGGAAAGGATCGTGGATATTGTCAGGGAACTCCGTGGGGTCGGCGTCAACAACCACCGCCCCACGATCCGGGCCTGTATCGCTATCGCCAAGATCCTCGCCCACCGCCACAGCCGCGCTCGGCTCGAGGATCCCACCTTTTGGTGGGTGTGCTGCGACGTTCTCAAGACGGACACCGCAAAGGTTACTCACGACGGGAAGTCGCTCATGCTGCAAAAGGTGGAGGAGGCAATGGCGAAAGTCTGCGGGAACCATTCCAAGCGGCGGAAGAATCACCACCGCCTCACTACCGCGTGAAAGGGGCACACCTATGCCTATACCTCTAAGGGGCTTGAGAACCATTCGCACCTTGGCCGGTCGAGTGACGCGCCTGGCTACTCCCCACAGGGCGCACTTGCAAATCGCGTGCCTGGAAATCGAAAAGTCTCGGCGCGCCGCAGAAAGAACAACCGCCAGCCGCCGGGTGGCAGAGCTTGATGCCCGGCTGCGTGAGATCGAGACCGAGGAGACTACCCTGTTGCAGGGCTTGGCCGAACGCAAATCTGCAGGTGTGCCTGGGGTCAAGGCCAAGCCCACGATGCGGAGTAGTGCCGGTGCGCTGAGGATCAGGTACTGAGGCTAAGGAACGCGATCTTAGCATTGAAAAGACCCGCTGCCTGCAATTATTGAAACCATTGAGGGGGCCAGAAGAAATGACTCTGAAAAGCGAAAAGGAGATCAGACAGCTCGTGCAAATCGGGATAGCTACGGCACTGTATTTGTGGGGCTTTCCTATAATGGCGCTGCTGCTAGTTCTTTTAATCTTGCCGTGGCAGCCGATCTATCGGGTGGCCGCCTATCTTGGGTGCGTGGTCCTGGAAGTCAGAGCGAAAAGGACGGTCAAGCGGGCGATGAGGAAGCTGAGCGACGAGCCAGTGCATGCCACGTAGCCGGGTCGGGGAAGCCAGCGGGGGGGGCGCGTGGCCTTCCACCGCGCATCGTCGAGTGCGAACAGGGAGGAGAAGGTATGAGAGTCAATTGTCTGGGCTGCGGGTACAAGCTGGATCTGGACGATGCCTACGACGACTATGAGGGGCCGGTCAAATGCTTCGCGTGCAGGGCGACCCTTGAGATTCGCACGGAACAGGGCAGTATCAGAGCGGTCAAGCAAGTATATATCGCACAG
>JBEKVC010000237.1:0-1378 GCA_049514395.1 Terriglobia bacterium | reverse complement strand
CCTTGGCCTTACCAATGGAGGTTTAAGGTGGACCCCAAAGTCAAGACCATTTTTTGTCGACAATAAGTTAATGTCTGGCAAGGTCGAATTGTGTGTATTCCGTTCGTTCTCGTTTGAAAAAGGCCGTTCATTCCAGTAGCAGCCTTTCGCCGCCGCCGTCGAGTTTTCGTAGTTCGGCTCCATACTGATCCCTCAGCCCTGGTAGATCGCGGCCGGCGTTCGGTAGTCCAGACTCTGATGCAACCGTTGATGGTTGTAGAACTGAAAGTAGCTGTCGATGCCCGCTCGTGCTTCTGAAACCAATTGGTAGTCCTTCAGGTACACCTCTTCATATTTCAGGGAACGCCACAGGCGCTCGATGAAAATGTTGTCCATGCATCGTCCTCGGCCATCCATGCTGATGGCGATGTTGCGCCGTTCCAACTCGTCCACAAACTTTTCGCTCGTAAACTGCGAGCCTTGATCGCTATTGAAAATCTCCGGGTGGCCCCAGCGCAACGCGCGCTCGAGCGCCTCCAGGCAGAACTCCAATTCCATCGTCAACGACAACCTCCAACTCAGCACAAATCGACTGAACCAGTCCATCACCGCCACCAGGTAGAGAAACCCCTGCCGCAGGGGAACGTAGGTGATGTCGGTGCACCACACCTGGTTCTTCCGCTCGATCTTCATCTCCTTCAGCAAGTAGGGATAGATCTTATGTCCTTCCCCTGGCCGGCTCAGCTTCGGTTTGGCGTACACCGCTTCGATTCCCATCTGCCGCATCAACCGGACCACCCGCTTGCGGTTCACCGCATGGCCGTGCCCCTGCAACCAGGCAGTCATTCGTCGACTCCCGTAAAACGGCACCCGCGTATACTGTCGATCGATCAACCGCATCAGGGCCAGATTTTCCTGGCTCTCTTCCACCGGTTCGTAGTACAAGCTGGCCCGGCTTATCCCCAACAAGGCACACTGCCGCCGCAGGCTCAGTTGGGCATAATTCGGTTCCACCCAGTCGCGTAGATCCTCATTCCAACATGCCAGCTTTTTTTTTGAGCCACTCCAATTCCATTTTCAGTCGGCCAATTTGCTCGTACAACGCATCGCGGTCGACTTCACTGTCACGAGCTTTTCGTGTGCGCCCGTCCTCAAAGGCTTCTTCCAGATGCTCCATTGCCGCTTTTCGCCAATGCGAGATCTGGACCGGATGTACGTGGTACTGCGACCCCAACTGGTTGAGAGTCTTTTCCCCGCGAATCGCCTCCAGCGCCAACCGCGCTTTGAACTTCGCACTGTGACGTTGTCTCGTCGTTGTCATCGCTCTCCCCTGCCTCAACGACTTCGCCAAAATCTTAACTTAACTTATTGGGTGGTCTAAATTTCGGGGACCACTATA
>JBEKVC010000236.1:0-1380 GCA_049514395.1 Terriglobia bacterium | reverse complement strand
GAGATATGACCAAAAGTTGTGGACGGCTGGGCTGAGAAGGAAGCTGGGGAAGCGGGTTCAAGCAGCCTTCTCGGCGACGCCATCAATGAAACGGCCGCCGTCGATCAGTTTATGGATTTGTTCACGGCCATTGAGGCGGCGCCAGCTTTTTTCGCACTCGATGCCGAGCTTGAACATCATCCCCAGGGTGGCGAGGCGGCTGCCGTTGCCCTTGGTCTGACGGGCGCGGTGGCGGATGGTGGCGAAGCTCGACTCGATCGGATTGGTCGTGCGCAGGTGGCGCCAATGCTCGGCGGGGAAGCTATAAAAGGTCAGCAGCACGGCCCGGTCCTTTTTCAGGCAGAGGCACGCCTTGTCATACTTGGTTCCATACAGCTCCAGGAAGTGATCGAACGCCGCTTCGGCTTCCTTCTTGGTGTCGGCCTGCCAGATGGCGTGCAGCCGCTCCTTGGCCTCCGGCTGGAGCTTCTTCGGCAGCTTGTCCAGGACGTTGGCCGTCTTGTGCACCCAGCAGCGCTGCTGCTGGCAGGAAGGCCACACCTGCTCCAGCGCCGGCCAGAAGGCGAGCGCGCCATCGGCCACGGCCAGCTTCGGAGGTGCCTTCAGGCCGCGAGCCTTCAAATCGCGCAGGACGCCCAGCCAGGATTGTTCGCTCTCGCGCTCGCCGTCGGCCAGCGCTACCAGCTCTTTGGTCCCGTCGGCGCGGGCGCCGACGACCACGAGCAAACAGGGGCGCTCATCGGTCAAGCGCACGTTGCAGTAGATCCCGTCGGCCCAGAGGTAGACGAACGGGGCTCCGGACAGATCGCGCCGGAGCCAGGTTTGGTATTCACCCTGCCAGCCTTCGATCAGCCGCACGATCGTTGCGGCCGACAGGCCGGCCGCGTTCGCGCCCAACAGCGGGGCCAGCGCTTCCGGCATGGCCGAGGTCGACACCCCTTTCAGATATAGGGTCGGGATCAGGTTCTCCAAGCTCGGCGTCCGCCGCAGATACGGCGGCAAGATCCGGCTGGTGAAGCGCTCGCCTTCCCGCCGGTCGTGGACCCGCGGCGCCTGCACTTCGATCGTTCCCAGCCCGGTTTGCAGGCTGCGGCTCCCCCCGTAGCCGTTGCGCACCACCAGCCGGCGACCCCCCTCGTCGCGGGCCTGCTGGTGGGCTTGGACGTATTCCCCGACTTCGGCTTCCAAGGCCATTTTCAAGAGCCGGCAAGCGCCGTCACGCAGCGTCCGTTCCAGCTCGGATTGGCAGATTGCCGTTGTGAATCGTTCCTCTTCGTGGTGACTTTCCTGTGGTGGGTTGTGGATGGGCATTTTGGTTGTGGTTTGAGCACCCCCAACTTGCCCGCCCAACCCGCCATCCACAACTTTCGGCTATTACTC
>JBEKVC010000235.1:0-1381 GCA_049514395.1 Terriglobia bacterium | reverse complement strand
CTGTTGTTAGCAAGTTAAAATGTCCGCTTTTCGTAGCAAATGAAATGTCCGGTTTTGGTTAATCTCCCGCAGCCGCCGAGGCGGTGGGAAAGTGGGAATCCCGCGCACTATGCGGGATTTCCAAGCGGGCTGGGAAAGTCGGCTTTTGGACTTTTCCACCCCGCGTCTTTTCCACGGCCTTGCCGGCCGCCAGTTTCGGGTTGAGCAGCGGACCGCCGCGCTCGTCGTAGCGACCGAAGGCGTGCGGCCCATAGCTGAGGCTCAAGGTTCCATCCAGGTGTTGGTGCACGATCACGGTGCAGCCCGCCAGCGTGCCCCGCCAACGCACCGGTTCGATCTGCAACCTCAGGTTCTGAAAGCTGACCGTGTTGTCCCGGTTCACCGTGCGCTCGAATTGCAACGAAAAAATGCGCTCCAAATCCTTCCCTCGGCAGGGCATAAAGGCGCTCCCCGGTTGCCCGCTGGCGACTTGGAAGCGGCGATTGAATTCTCCGATGTAATGCTCGCGCAGAAAGGCATTCGCCCCCTCCACCGTCCGGATCCCCTGCAGCCGCAGTTCCTGCGGCAACCGGCCCTGCCAGGTGCCAAAGCTGCGTTCGCTCCGTCCTCGCGCCTGCGGCGAATAAGCGGGAATCATCCGCACGCCCAACTCCCGCATCGCCCGCCCCACCTGCGTGAGCCGATGCCGATCCACCGCTTCTCCCGCCTTCGGCGTCAGCCAGAAATGGCTGCCGCGATCGCTGTACAAGGCGCAGAACACACCCTTGTGCTCGACCACTTCTTTCAGCCCCGCCAGCACCGTCGCTGTCGCTTCCTCTTCCACCAACTGCGCATAGTAGATCTCGCTGTTGGCGTCGTCCAGAATGACCAACAAGTCGTGCCAGCGCTCGTCTTGAAACCAGCGATGCTCGCTACCGTCGATGTGCAGCAGCATCCCGGGCAACGGACGTCGCGGGCGCAGCTTGCGATGCACCCCGCGCTTGCGCCCCTTGGCCACCATCCCCGCTCCTTGCAGCAAGCCTTTCACCCAGCTGTAGCTGATCTCCACCTGATGCTCTTCCTGCAACTTCTCGTGAAAGTGCCGCACGTTCAGATCGAAATACTTCTCCCGATACAGCCCCAGCACTTTCTCCACCACCGCCAGCGGCACCTTCTTGGGCGACGGTTTCCCTCGCCGCCGGTCAAACAACCCCCGGAACCCGAACTCTTCATACCGTTCATGCCAGCGCCGCATCTGCCGGTCGCTGATCCCTATGATCTCGGCCGCTTGCCACCACGTGATCTTCTTCGCCATCGCCCGCAAAATCACTTCCTGCACTTTCATCGCTCGCTCCACTGCGGCCTGCGTGTAAGTCACCATGCCTTCCATGGTCTCCTACCC
>JBEKVC010000234.1:0-1381 GCA_049514395.1 Terriglobia bacterium | reverse complement strand
AATGATTCCATAACAATGTCGGCTCCCAGACCCGAGTAGACTTTGGTGGCGCAAACCAACCAAAAGGCTCGGGAGAAAGGAGCCGAACATGATGATTATAGGTTGTGACTACCACCCGGGCTTTCAACAAATTGCATTGGTCGATAGCGAAACGGGCGAGTTGAACGAACGGCGACTGGAGCATCGCCAGGAAGCGGAGAGTTTCTACCGCGATCTCCGAGCGCAAGGGGTGAGCGTGCGTGTGGGGATGGAAGCCAGTGGGCACGCTCGCTGGTTCGAACGCCTGCTCGGGGAGTTGCAGTTCGAGCTGTGGATCGGGGATGCCGCGGAGATCCGGACGAAGCGGGTGCGCAAGCAGAAGACGGATCGCCAGGATGCCCAGTTGCTACTGCGATTGTTACTCGAAGATCGCTTTCCGCGGATCTGGGTACCGAGCTGGGAGAATCGCGATCTGCGACAACTATTGTGGCATCGGCACCGACTGGTGCAGATGCGCACGCGGGTCATGAATCAGTTGCATGTGGTGGCTCTCAATGAGGGAGTGCGCCGCAAGAAAGCGCTGTGGCGGCCGGCTGGGCGAGCCGAACTGGAGTCGTTGGTCCTGGCGCGGTGGGCCAGTCAGCGTCGACAGGACCTGCTCGAGTTACTGGACCAACTGACGCCGAAGATCCAGGAGCTGACGCGAGCACTCGAGCAGGAAGTGGAAAAGCGACCCGTGACGCAGCAGTTGATGAAGCATCCTGGGGTCGGTCCGCTGACGGCATTGGCATTCGAGTTGGTGATCGGAACACCGGAACGGTTTGGCTGCGGGAAACAGATCGCCAGCTATGTGGGGCTGGTGCCATCGGAAGAGTCCAGTGGTGACCGGCGACGACTCGGCCACATTAGCAAGCAAGGCAACTCTCTGTTGCGCTTCTTCTTGGTGGAAGCGGCGCAAGTCACGGTGCGGAGCGACCCGGAATGGCGCAGCCGGTTTTTTCACCTGGCGATGCGGCGAGGACGGAAGATCGCCAAGGTGGCGATGGCCCGGAAACTTGCGGTTCGCCTGTACTGGATGTGGCGCAAGGGATGGGACTACGAGCAGATGAAAAAGTTCGGTTCGCACGCGGGAGAGCCCGGAAATCGCCAGGGTGTGCAGTAGATCACCGGCGTAATGATTGGGCATCCCGCTCCCCTTCACTGGGGAGTTCGAAGTAGTAATCATGATCGCGGTTGTGATCGAAGAGATGGATGGGTCGGACTGAGTTCCTGACCGCAACGATTGCGAGCGAGCCTATGGTTGGAAAGCGCAACCCATCAACGAGAGCGAAATGGCGCTCTTCTCCGAGTGCATGCAGGGGTGTGTTCGCAAAGTGCTTGACACCGCCGACATTGTTAGAGA
>JBEKVC010000233.1:0-1381 GCA_049514395.1 Terriglobia bacterium | reverse complement strand
CTAGTACTACTACGTTAAGTGTTGACATGGTCGATCGGCTATGCTAGGCTGCGGCCATGAACGACAACCAGCTGGACAAATGTCGTAAGCGGTTGGAGCAATTCCTTATCGATCTTCTGGATCCTGTTGGTCGTAGTGAGCGCCGCTATTGGGGCTCCGTTTATGTGCGCGGCCTGCTACTCGATGGTGAAAGAAAATCAATCGAACCCATGGCGACTCGCATGCCGGAAGGGAATGTTCAAGCCATGCAGCAGTTCGTTGGCCAAAGCCCATGGGAATGGGAGCCGATTTGGGAGCGGCTTGGCAAGCGGATGACTGCGGAACTCGAGCCAGATCCGGTTTGGGTCGTCGATGACACGGGATTTCCCAAAAAGGGCGAGCATTCGGTAGGAGTCGAGCGGCAGTATTCTGGGACTCTGGGGAAGACGGCGAATTGCCAAATTGCAGTCAGTCTTCATCATGTTGGCGAACAGGGGAGCGCAGTTCTCGGCTGGCGACTGTATCTGCCGGAGAGTTGGGCTCAGGATAAAGAGCGAAGAAAAGCGGCAGGTGTTCCGGATGAGGTCGACTTTAAAACGAAATGGCAATTGGCCATAGATCTCATTGACCAGGCACGTAGTTGGGGCGTTCCCGACCGCATCGTAGTTGCTGATGCCGGATATGGAGAGGCAACGGAGTTCCGAGAAGCACTTGAGAAGCGCGCTCTTCGTTATATAGTCGGGATCTCTGATCAGGTCGGGGTGTGGGCGAAGCCACCCAAGATCTCTGTCCCAAAATACAGCGGCAGAGGACAGCCGCCCTCGCGTTATTCGTACGGAAGCCAAAAACCGACAAGTGTGCACGAGATCGCGCTTAAGGCGAAAACGTGGAAGAACGTTCGCTGGCGTGAAGGCAGCAAAGGATGGCTTGAATCCCGTTTTATGGCAGTCAGAGTTCAGCCTTCGCATGGCTATGTTCGCGGCGAGGCACCGCACAAGGACGTATGGCTCTTGGTTGAGTGGCCCCAGGATGAAAGGGAACCCACAAAATATTTTCTTTGTGATTTGCCCGAAGCCTATACGCTTCGACGACTGGCGCGACTAGCCAAAGCTCGCTGGAAGATAGAACAAGACTATCAGCAGCTCAAAGAGGAACTCGGGCTGGATCACTACGAAGGAAGATACTGGGCCGGCTGGCATCATCACGTCACGCTGGTTATGCTGGCTCAGGCATTCTTAACGTTGGAGACACTCAGGAATAAAAAAAACTTCTGGGTGGACCCTGCCACGGACGCGCCGTGAGATTCAATACCTGTTGTTCACATGGACCGGCACTTGTGCATTCTGCGGCTGCAAAGTTGGAGGCCCCAGAAGTCCATAGAAACTTAACGTTGTAGTACTAG
>JBEKVC010000232.1:0-1382 GCA_049514395.1 Terriglobia bacterium | reverse complement strand
AGTAGTAAATAAACAGCAAAAAAGGCGTCCCCTCGAGGTCTTTCCACTGCCGCGGCGTGCCCGCACCCAGCACTTGCCGCAGGATCAGGCTCAAGTTGAACGCTCCCACATGGACCAGTTGCCGCTTCAGAATATTCTCGTGTCCGCGTAGATGTGTGCGCCTCATGCCGCCCGTCTCGTAGCAGTGCGCAAAGCTGCGTTCCACCAGTTCCCCGCGCCGCCGCAGTAAACTCTTGCCGTAGCCGCCGCGCACCCGTCGCCGATTCTGGTACACCGCCTGTTGCTCCTCGGTTTTGCCTTCCCAGTGGCGCTGCCCCGCTTGTTTCTTTTCTGGAATGTAAGTACGCACTTCGTAACTCTTCACCCGCCCCAAGACCGCGCCGCTGTGGTAACCCTTGTCCGCTACCATCTCTTCGATTCCCTCGACGTTGACCTTGGGCGTATCCTCGCGTCTCTGCTCCGCTGCTTCGCGTTTCACTAACTCCGCCACCGCCATCCCCGCCTCGCTCAGCGTCGCGTCCAGCGTCACGGTGTCGCCCAGGTCGGCTCCCTGCAGCGTCACCGCCACCACCGCACCCGTATCCAGATCGACCGCGTGCTCGGCCTTGTGCGCCAAGTGCGTGCGCCCGTCCTTCATCTTCGTAATCCGCGCATCCCCGTCCGCCGGGCTCTCCCACTCCTTATTCGACATCCGCTTCTTCCGCTTGCGGTCCAACCGTGCCAAGTCTTCCCGACTCGGCGTCTCTATGCCCGAAGCCTTCGCCAGACCACGCAGAAACTCCTCATAGCTTTCCCCCGTGTCGCGGCGCACAATCGAGCGCATCGCCGCGTTCGCCTCCAACGTCGTTGCATCGATGGCGATCCGCTTCCCCTTCACCAACCCACGATCGGCCAGCACCCCCAGCACCCAGCCGAACACTTCGCGATGCGTTTCCACGTCGATCAAACGCCGGGTGCGCGAAATCGTCGTGTGATCCGGTGTGTCCTCATCCAACCCAATCCCTACAAAGCGCCGCAACCCCAGCGAATCCGCCAACTGCCAGGCAATCCCGCGTTCACTGTCGATGCCCTCAAAGTATCCCAGCAGCAGCGACCGGAAGTAGATCCCCGGGGTCAGCGACGGTCGGCCATACTTAGCCGCATAGAACTTCGCACACCGTCTCTCCACAAACTCATCGAACTTCTCCGCCTCTAGCAGTTCATTGAGCCGCTGATAGAACGGATGTCCTGGCGCCGAAGGCAGCTCCGTATGAGCAATCCAAATGTCTTCTTGCTTTTCCCGCTGCTTGCGCGTCCCCATCGCCATACGCGCATTCTACGAAGCCTACCTGTGGATTCTTCAAACTCTTTTGCTTACGCATCCGGACTTACACCCCGGGCTG
>JBEKVC010000231.1:0-1387 GCA_049514395.1 Terriglobia bacterium | reverse complement strand
TAGTACTAGGTTAAGTAGCTACGAGGAGTCTTCGAATCGTGACTGGCACCAAGGGCAGTAGCCCGATAACCTAATCAAGATGACTTGCAATCTCTTCCTCACGCTCGGCAAGGTCGCACCAGAAGTTTTTTTTAAAGCGCGCTTGCTCGAAGCGCAAGAAAGCATACGCCATACTCACCAAGCAGACGTGGTGGTGCCAACCTATCCAACTCCGCCCTTCATAATGGTCCAGTCCCAGTTCTTCTTTCAATTCGCGATAATCCTGTTCCACCCGCCAACGGCCCTTGGCCGTGCGCACCAAGCGCCGCAACCCCAGAGGCTGCGGCCCCAACTGGGCCAGCCAGTACTTGGTGGGTTGGTCTTTTTCGCGCGGCCATTCCACCAACAGCCACTCCGGCACGCGGGGCGGGTGGGCTTGCTCCCGCCAACCATGCGCCGCCCAGACCTGCACTTGGGCAAAGCGCGAGCGTTGCACTCCTTGGCTGCCTTGCCGCCAGGCCACCGTTCGCCAAGCCGAGGCGGGCAAGGCTTTGACCACCACCTCCAAGCTCTGCGGCCGAGGCAAGCCTTGCCAGGGCGGATACTGCCCAGGACGCCCCGTCTTCTTGGGGGGCGGCAAGGGAAGATTGGGATCCTCAGTCCAGACCACGGTGCTGGGTTCCACCTGCACGGCATAGGGCAGTTGACGTTGACGCAACGCCTGGCGGAAGCCAAAATCATTGCCATAGTACGAATCCGCCAGCAGCGGCAAGACCGGCACTCCCCAAGCCAACATCTGGTCGATCAGCTCCAAAGCCAGTTCGGTCTTGGTGCGGAAGACCGTGCCCTCGGGCAGCTTGACTTCCGCCCCCCGCTCCCCGTCTCCCAGCCATTCCTTGGGCAGGTAGAGCCGCCAACCGAGCGGGCAACTGGCCTCGGCGCTACTCCAATGCAGGCTCACCGCCACTTGGCAGTTGGCTACCTTGCCCAACGTGCCGCAGTACTGCCGCGCCACTCCCACGGAATGCTCGCCCGCCTTGGGGAAGGCGGTTTCATCAATAATCCAGACCTCCGGCTCACTGAGCAGATCCACCACTTTGTGGGCCAGTCGCCGTTGCACTTCTTCCACCGCCCAAGGGCTCTGGCCCACAAACTGGCGCAGGGCCTGCACATCGGCTCCAGGCTGGCGAGCCGCCAGGGGTTCAATCGACTTGCGCTCTCCGTCCAGCATCAAGCCTTGCACGTAGACTCGCGCCCAATGACGCCGTTCACTGCGTCCCATGGGCTCGACGAGGTCCTGCAAAAAATGCTGCAAACGATGGTCTAGGGCTTTCAAAGTTTGCGGTGTCATGGCACTGACTCTACCAAGTACCGCAATAGTTGTCAAGGACTACTTAACCCAGTATTA
>JBEKVC010000230.1:0-1396 GCA_049514395.1 Terriglobia bacterium | reverse complement strand
GCGCGGCACGAACGGTGTTTTAACCGGCAGCAGAAAGTACTCAACCTGGAGCACTACCTGGAGGCACTGAGCAAGAAGCCCGGAGCGTTCGCGGGTTCGACGCCGCTCGAACAGTGGCGAGCGCAAGGACGTTGGCCGGCCAGTTTTGATCGCTTCTGGGAGATGCTGAAGCAACGAAGAGGCCAGCAGCCTGGAACACGGGCCATGATCGAGGTGCTTTTGCTGGGCCGCCAGTACGGCTACCCGCGGCTGCAAGCGGTGATCGAAAAGGCTCTGGATATGAGTTGTTTCGATGTCGAAGCCGTGCGACTGCTTCTGGATGCGGAACGAAACGGGAAACGAGAGCCGTGTGAAGCGGTCGAGGTCGGCGCCTTGCGAGTGTATGACCGACCACAACCCACCACCAGGAACTACGACCAGTTGCTGGAGAACTATTCCGGCGGCGAGGTGATTCAATGAGCGCCGCTACGGTTCCCGTGCAACAGGCGACGATTCGGCAGTATGCCAAAGACCTGAAGCTGGCGACGGTGGGTGGCCAGTTTCTGTCGATGGCCGAAGAAGCCGTCAAGCAGAAGCAGGGGCATCTGAGTTATCTGGAAGCGCTGCTCGGAGCGGAAGTGGAAGATCGCTATCAGCATGGGGTAGCACGGCGAATCATCGATGCCCATTTCCCCAAAGTGAAAACCCTGGAGGACTTTGCCTTCTCCGATGCGCCACATCTTCCTGCGGCCCAGATCCGGAACTTGGCAGAAGGCAGTTACTTGAGTCGCAGCGAGCCAGTTATTTTTCTTGGGGAAACCGGAACAGGTAAAACGCACCTAGCAACCGGGCTAGCGATAGCTGCTTGTCGTCAGAGAAAGCGGGTACGGTTCACGACGGCGGCGCAGCTGGTGAACGAACTGACGGAGGCCAAGAACAAGAGTGAACTAAATCGCGTGACCAACCGGTGGATGCGCTATGAGTTGATCGTGATCGACGAGATGGCGTATGTGGCGATGCCGGAAGCAGCCGCCGAGCTGTTGTTCCAGATCATCTCTGCACGAGCCGAGAGGGCGGCGGTGATCGTAACGACCAATCTGCCGTTTTCGGAGTGGACCACGATGTTCCCGAACGCCAGGTTGTGCAAGGCCATGTTGGACCGGCTGACCGACCAGGCACACATCATCGAGACGGGCACGGAGTCGTATCGTTTCCGCAGAACGCTTCATAAGAAGAAAGGCGGCAAAGGATGAGGCAACGGGCAGCGAGCTACTCTAAAAACGGGGATGCTATGGGTCAACCGAGTTGGCGATCGTCGTTCCTAGGCGATGCTGACGCGAACTTTTTCTGTACCGGCTGCAATATTTTAGAAATTCTCCCGCACCCCGTTCTGCGCTTCGCCCTAAACGCGTCGCCC
>JBEKVC010000229.1:0-1398 GCA_049514395.1 Terriglobia bacterium | reverse complement strand
GCCCTCTGGCAAGTTCTGGCTCGCGTGCTCGACCAGGGCTCGCGCTTGTCGGCCGTGCGGCTGGCGCAAGTCCATGCCGCCGGCGATGTGCTGGGCCTGGAGCGCGGCTTCGATGAGAACGACCTCTATGCCAACTTGACTTGGCTCAGCGAGCACCAGCAGCGGATCGAGGACCGGCTGTTCACCCGTCGGCGCGGGCAGCAGAAACCGGAGTTATTTCTCTACGACGTGACGAGCAGTTATCTGGAAGGTGAAAAGAACGCCTACGGGGCCTACGGCTACCCCCGGGACGGCAAGAAGGGTAAGCAGCAGATTGTCATCGGGCTGTTGTGCGACGAGCAAGGCGCGCCGCTCTCCACCGAAGTCTTCCGGGGAAATACGCAAGACCCCAAAACCTTCGCCGCACAAGTGAAGAAGGCCAGCGAGCGTTTTGGTTGTGAGCAGGTGACGTTTGTGGGTGACCGGGGGATGATTAAAAGCGGCCAGGTAAAGGATCTCTCCGCCGCCGGCTTCCACTACATTACGGCGATCACCAAGCCCCAGATCGAGGCCTTGCTGGCGGCGGGCGTGTTGCAGATGGAGTTGTTTGCGGCCGAGATCTGCCAGGTCCAGCAGGAGGGCGTACGTTATGTGCTGCGGCGGAATCCCCTGCGGGCCGAACAACTGGCCGCTACGCGGGCGGACAAACAAGCCTGCGTCGAGCGTCTGTGCGCGGAGCTAAACCGCTACCTGCGGGAGCATCCCCGCGCCCGAGTGGCGACGGCGGAAAAGCGGGTGCGGGTCAAAATCGCCCAGTTGAAAATCGCGCCTTGGCTGGACCTCCAGGCGCAAGATCGCAGTGTGCAAGTGACGGTCAACGCCGCCGCGCGGGAAGAAGCCGCACGTTTGGATGGGTGTTACGTGATCAAGACCGACTTGGCCGAAAGCGCGGCTTCCCAGCAGGTCGTGCACGACCGTTACAAAGATCTGGCGCAAGTCGAGCAGGCCTTCCGCACCTGTAAGACGGCGCATCTGGAGACCCGTCCCATTCACGTGCGCACGGCCGAACATACGCGCGCTCACGTGCTGGTGGTGATGCTGGCCTACTTGATCCGACGGGAACTGAGCCGGGCTTGGGCCGACTTGGATATAACCGTGGAAGAGGGGTTGCATCAATTGCAGACGTTGTGCTCGGTGGAAATGCAGATCAACGGAGGCGGCAGTTGCTTGCGGATTCCCCAGCCCAGCGCCGCCTGCCGGGCGCTGCTCGAAGCTGCCAACCTCCGCCTGCCGGAGGTGCTGCCGCACCGGAAGATTGTTGTAGTCACGCGCAAAAAACTGCCCGAGCGTCGCAAACCTCGTTAGCTTGCAGCAACTTGCACGTAAAGCGTCACTCCAACTCAATGGTGAACACCCGTT
>JBEKVC010000228.1:0-1412 GCA_049514395.1 Terriglobia bacterium | reverse complement strand
CACTGCTGTCCAAGATAATCGCTAGCCCCGTACGCCGCCATTGCAGGGAAAGGCTTTAGGACAGGGAGAATCGAAGGTTGGGGAGGAGGTCTGGGTTTCATAAGTTCGTTCGCCTGTCCAAATCAGGCCAGGGCAAGGGCCAGTTGTTTGGGCCCGGGGACGATGGGCGGCGTGCCGAAGGGATTTTTGAGCCAACTGCGCAAATCACGATAGGTAAACAGGTTGAGGCGCAGCATGGTGGCCAGATTGGACAGCGACCAGTTGGCCTGCGAGCGGTGGTGGAGCCACTTGATGAGCAGCATGGCCAGCAAGGCTGTCCAAATCTGAATGTGCAGCGCGTTCTCGCTGGTACCGACGAAGCTCTTGATTTTAAGGTTCTGCTTGAGCGCCTTGAAGAACAGCTCAATCTCCCAACGGTCCTTGTAGATGTTGGCGATGGTGGTCGCCCCGAAGTCGAAGTGATTGGTCAGCAGCACGATCTCGCGCTCGTGCGCCTCATCCCAGACGACGATGCGGCGCAGGAGGTGCTTGAAGGTTTGCCGAGCCTTCTTGCTGGTGAAGCGGATGATCTCGTCGGAAAGGATGTTGCTGGTAGGCGGCGGTTGCCGTGACTCGATGACTTCATAGACCATGTGTTGCATGGGGCGGGTGACAAAGAAAACGCCCCCGGCGATCCAACGGGCGAAGAGGCGAAAGTCGTTGTAGCCGCGATCAACGGCGACGATGGATCCGGGGGGCAGATCAAAACCATGGGCCATGCGCACGTCGCTGGCGCGGGCGGGGGTGAGCAGCACGTAGCGCGGCAGGTAGTCGTCGTGGTCCATGAGCACATGCGCTTTGACCCCGCCCTTGGTGCGGCGGAACTTCGCCCAAGGGAACAGGGATAAGCAGAGCGAGACGGTCGTCGAGTCCAGCGAGAGCAGCTTGTTCTTGAAGCGGAAAGTGCGCTTGCGCGCCCCCAGGGACTGCTGCGCGCGGAAACGCCCCAGGACCGTATAGAACAGTTCCTGGTAAAGCGCCGCCGGGCGATGTTGGTTGGCGTAGGACAAGGTGGACTTGTTGGGAGCCTTGCCGATGCCCAGATGCACCAACTTGCCCAGACAGCAGCTCAAGCCGTTGCAGATCTCGCGCAGAGAATCGGCATGGCCCAACTGACAAAACATCATGGCGACGAATTGGGTCCAACCATCGAACCCCTTGGCGGCGCGCTCGGCCTTGTGCTTTTTGACCAAAGCGGCGAACTCCAAACGCGGAAAGTGCTGCAGCAGTTGATTGAACAGGCTCGCGACTTGTACCATGGTGGCGCCCTCCTCGGTGGCGATCAGAGATGTCAGAGCAACATCATTCTGAATCCGCTACCGCAGGAGGGCAACTGTTGACTTTCTACAAACACCTATTTTGGACAAGAGTGA
>JBEKVC010000227.1:0-1431 GCA_049514395.1 Terriglobia bacterium | reverse complement strand
CGCATCTATGACACACGCGCGGATGTCAAATTCTTTTTCTAGAGGGGGATTTTGGGTTTTCGAGCAGGGAACGCCTGCGGCGGCGAGAAGCCGTCTGTGGGGGCGAAGTTGAACACGGTCGTTTGGCATCGCTCGGGTTCGAGAATCGTCCGGTACGGTAGTGGGATCGACGAGGCCGGAGGACCGGGTCGCGATCACTCATCTATTCGAGCACGGTGGCTCCTGGTGACGACTTGGCACTGTCCGGCGGGAGGCCGGACAGGCGGACGGCTCCATCAGAGGGTCAACCAGGAAGAACCTGGCTAGCGTCCTCACGAGCACGTCGCGCGTCACGACCCCGGCGCCGGAACTGGTCATAGTCGATGGCGTCGCGGAGCATACGGTAGAGCCGCAAGACGAGTTTGCGGGCCACGGCGACGATGGCGATAGCAGCGTTTTTGCGGGCTGCGAGTTGGTAGTAGAAGCGGCGCAGATCCTCGTCGCCGCGGATGGCGTTGTGCGCGGCTTCGATGAGCAGGAAACGAAGCAGGCGGTTGCCTTGCTTGCTGATGTGGCCGAAGTGCTGGGTGTCGCCACTGGAATGTTCGCGGGGATCGAGGCCGCAGTAAGCGGCGACCCGGCGCGCGCGATCGAAACGCGTGACGGGATCGAGAGCATGGACCACGGCGAGAGCAGTGAGCAGGCCAACGCCGGGATGGGTGCGCAAGCGGAGCACGCGGGGATCTTGTTGGGCGCGCTGATCGAGTTGCGCTTCGACGGCCTGGATTTGGTCGGCAACCGAAGCGAGCAAAAGCAGGGAATGCTGGCGCTGCACGGCGAAGGCGCCGGTGAGCGGCAAGACCGCGAACTGCTGCTGGCCGCGGGCGGTGAAGAGTTTGGGGCCGAGGCGCAAGCGATGGCTGAGAGCGACGGCCTGGAGGCCGTTGCGCAGCATGGTGCGGATGCGCACGAGACGGTGACGGTAGCGCAGCAGCGCGAGGACCTCGCGGCTGGCGGGTGCAGGAATATGGATCGCGGGGAAATCATCGTGGGTCAGCAGATCGAGCAACAAGCGGGCGTCACGGCGATCGTTTTTCTGCCGGCGGCGGGCGAACTGGCGGATGGCCAGAGCGTCACCGACCAGCAGGCGATGGCCGAGTTCTTCGAGCAAACGATGAAACCAGAGCGAGTAGCCGGAAGCTTCCACGCCAACCAGCGCGGGAGCTGGGAACTGCGAGTAAAACGCACGCACGTCATCGCGCTCGTGATCCAGCGTAATTTCGTGTTCCTCACCGTCTGCGGTATCAACCCAGCAGACCGTTTGCGTGCGGACATGCAAATCAACTCCGATGTACACTGCCATCTGCGCCTCCTGTCCAAGCCGATGCCAAACGACTCTGGGTGAGAGTATCAACTCTCGCCCCAGGGGGCGCGTGTGTCATGACATCAGAG
>JBEKVC010000226.1:0-1440 GCA_049514395.1 Terriglobia bacterium | reverse complement strand
GCCTCGTCAGCAGAATCTGTGAATACATTCCGGCTCCGGTAAGTTGCCAAGCGTATGATAGAGAGCAACTTCAGCAGCTCTGAAAGTTCGAAATCCATACGATTTTCTGGTAGTGAGTTTCAGGCGGTTATTGAAACCCTCGATAACGCCGCTGGAAATAGTCTTTTTAGCCCGAAACCAATTAAGCAAAAGCTCCCTGTGAGAACGAAGCATCCGAGCCACTTTCTTCATGGGCTCAATGCGGGAGCGCATCACGCGCGTGCACCAAAGATCGAGAAATTCTCCGGCCCAGAATGGGGATATGTACTCCCAGAAGAATTGAAAGTCCTCCTTGAGCAAGTAACTGCGCACTGCCTTCAGGTTGTAGCGAAGAAGATCACTGAGTTTGACTTCCTGCTTCGATGTCAGATTTTCCGGTCTCTTCAGAAGACACCATCGGGAATGGGTAAGTACGGGGTTCAATCCTTTGTCCTTCAGTTCACGAGTTTCCTGAGCGCGAACCTCATCAATCGCCTTGTTCATATGCATGACGATATGAAAACGGTCCAAGACATGAATGGCTTGGCTGGCTTTCTTGGCGATGACCTTGAGGTAAGGCTTCCACATATCGCTGCAGATGAAGAGCAACTGCGCCGACCGCTCTTTGCCGAAGGTTCGGAAAAAGCGCAGCAAGGTTTTGATGGTTCGGTCCTTCCCCACCCACAACAATCGCCGGCATTCGCTATCGATCTGGTAGACGACCGTCAAGTACTTGTGACCTCTGTGCCAGAAAACCTCATCGACGCCGATGGACCGCACGTTGGACAGATCTCGATGGGCCAAGCCCCACTGAACGGCCCATTCCACCGAGTGAAAGACCTTCTCCCACGTCGTTCGGAAGGCAACTGCGGTTTCTTTCCAAGAAAGCCTTTTGGCCCAAGTAGCCAGAAAACGCATGTAGGTTTTTGTCAGCGTGTGTTTCCCCTCCGCCCACGGCACGGTTTCGACCTTCACGCCACACCTGGGACAGTTGACCCGGCGCATGACATAAAGGAAAAAGACAGCGATTCCCCACAGCGGAACAAACTCAAACAGTCTTGGCGCCAGCGTGTCATAACCGGGCCTTCGATGTCCGCAACCAGAGCAAATCGGGCTGCTGTGAGCCCGTGCAAGGATTTCGATGAGAAGCGCCAACTCTCCATCGGACTCAATCCATTTGACGTTTCCGTAAACAAAGGACTTGAACTTCTGCACCCGATTCAGAATAGTCTTCAGTTGCATCCTGGCTGTTTCTCCGTCTGGATTTACTTTTTGCGAAGCAATCCAATACAGGATTCGGTCAGGATGCGCTACATCGTTTTTCTATTTTTCTTGTTCCAGATTCCTTTAAGAGAGATAACTCACCAGAGCCTGTGGGAAAGTGGAAAAGTCCCGCTGCCTTTTGCGGGGCTTTTCCACTTT
>JBEKVC010000225.1:0-1446 GCA_049514395.1 Terriglobia bacterium | reverse complement strand
TGTCATACCACATTAGAAATGTCCCCGTCTTGTCCACAATAGAAATGTCCCCTGGTTGTGGTTTCATGCTGCCCCGGAAAAGAGTGCGCGGGCCTTGGCGGAAAAGCCTTTTCTCCAGGGATGATTCGGAGCTGGAGGAATGCTCCGACGTAATATCGGGGATGGGGGCGCGGGGGAAGGGGCAGCGCCCCTTCCCTCGCCCAGCGCTTTAGAAGCTGCCTTCAGTTCGCGGAACCCCAGACGCTGACCGCGATAGTGAACCGCGACTTTTCCAGCTTCATTCTCCCGCACCAGCACGCGACTCCTGGCCGGCGTCCAATGCTGACTTTGCCGTTCCAGTTGCAGCAGCCGATTGTTGTAGCGCACCACCCAGTCCTCACTCACCACTCGTTCTTCCTCCAGCCAGAAGACTTCGTCCAGTTGCCGCTCCGTGGGCCGCCGGCGGTGATAGTCGGCTGAGGCCGCTGCCGCGTGCGCGTAACGCCGGTTGTGCTCGGCAAGATAGCGCTTCTCCAGATAGGCATTGGCCTGGTCGTAGTTCGCGATCCCGGCCAAGCGCAGTTTCTTCACCAGTCGATCCTGATGCGTACCGTGCGCCCGCTCCACGCGCCCTTTGGCTTGCGGCGAACTGGCGGCGATGATCCGGATGCCCAGCTTCGCGCACATCCGCCCAAACTGCGTCACCGCCGGTTCTCCACGCTCCCGCTCTTCGGCATTCGGCGGCCGCACGTACACGTTTTTCCAGTCCGTGTACAAGGCCTGCGGAACGCCGTAGCGCTCGATCCAGTGCCGCAAAACTCCCGCCGCCGCCCAGATCGTTTCCTCCTCCGAAAACCACCCCAGCGCCTTCGTCGTGGCGTCATCGACCATGTGCATCAGACAACCCCGTGGCCCGCGTTCTTCCAGCCACTCATGAAAGCTTCCGTCCAACTGCACTAACTCGCCAAAGTGCGCCTTCGCTTCTCGCCGCTGCCGATACGGCTTCCGCCGCCGTTGCCTCTGCCACAATCCCGACTCTTTCATCCAGCGCCGCAGCGTCTCGGCGTGCACTTCGAGTCCGTCATCACTGCCCAAGTGCTCGGATGCCAGCGTCGGCCCGAAATCCTCATAGCGGGCTTTCACCTGTTGCAGCACCGCCGCTCGGAACTTCGCCGGGTAGGCCCGGTTCGAGACTCGCCCGCAGTTCCCATGCTGCAGCGCTTTCGCTCCTCCGTCCCGGTACCGCGCCCAGATCCGTTTGCTCTGCCGATAACTCAACTCCAGCAACTCGGCGGCTTCTCTTAAGCGCAGACTCCGCGCCTTCACCCGCCCCATCACTTCCACCCGTCTCAACTCTTTCCTGCTCAATCCCGTTCTCCCCAATCTCGGTTCCTCCTCGCCGAAGGAACTCTAAAAGGGGACACTTCTATTGTGGTTTCAGGGGGACACTTTTAATGTGGTTCAACA
>JBEKVC010000224.1:0-1473 GCA_049514395.1 Terriglobia bacterium | reverse complement strand
GAGGATGTCCGAGTTTTAGTTGATTGCAGCGACTCTCGATGTTCGGCACTGTAAACCTGCCTGGAACCAAGTTCAAGCAACTTCTACGGTTCGCACCTCCTTCTGCGGAATGCGCGACGGATTCAGGCGTTCCTTCAGCAACAAGAGTTCTTGATAACCCTTGATGCGTCGAAACTTCTTCTCCGCTTCCAGGAGTCCGGTGGCCGTCCAGCGCAGTGGCTGATTTCCTTCTCGCCAGCGCTTTACGTTTCGTGCCACCCGCTGCACCGTCGACAAGCACGATTCGATCGGGTTGGTGGTGGCCAGTTTCCGCCGCAACACCGCTCCGATCCCCAAGCGATGTACGGTCAGCGTTTCTTCCAAGCCTTCCTCTAGGCTCCGCGCGGCGCTCGGATTGATTCGTTCCAGTTGCCGGAAGATTTTCTCCAACGCCGCTTTGGCCTCCGTGTAGCTGCTCATCGCATAGGCATTGCGCATGCGCCGGTCGTAGTCTCTCTGGCAGTTCTCCGGCAGGTACTCCTTCACATTCCGCCGCTTGTGAATCTGGCAGCGCTGCACTTCCACGCGATCCCCGAAAACTCGTTCCACCCCGGCGCGCAGCGCTTTCGATCCGTCGATCACTACCAGATACCGTCGTTGCAGATCCAGTCCACGATCCACCAGATCTTCCAACAGCCCTTTGACCACCGTGGTGTTCTCCGTGGCCCCTTGCCACACTCCCAAAACGTGCTTTTCCCCGCTTTCTGCGATGCCTAGCGCCACCACCAGCACTTGGCCCCCAAAGTGAATGCCATCGATCATCAGCACCACCAGATGCAGATCCTCCAGGCGTCGCTCGCACAGCGCCCGCAGCTGATTGCTGCTCGCGGTCACGAACTGTCGGCTCACGCTGCTTTTCTCGATCCCGTAGCCTTCCACAACACTTTCCACCGCTCGCCGATAGTTCCGCGTGGACAGCCCCGCCACCACCCCTTCCCGCACCGCTCGCTGCAGTTTTCCGTCCTGCTGCAACTGACCGTAGCTTTCCAGTTCCACTTCCTGGCCCTCCCGCGTGCGTACCCGCGGCCGTTCCACTTGCACCTTTTGTCCACCAAAGACCACATAACCGGGCTGCTTACCCCAGCGCACACAGCCGGCACTCGGATTTGGTCGATGCGGTGGTCCGACGCGGTGGGTGACTTCGTTTTCCAGAATAGCCCGCAGGATTTGCAGCCCGACTTGTCCAGCCAGTTCTTCCACCTTTGCCTGCATCTCTGCCCACACCTCGGCCATCGGCAAAGGCACCTGCACCAGCAACTCTTGCCCTCCGACCACCTCAAACTTGTGATTGGACTTGCGCTCTTTCCTCTGGTAATTCTTTCTCACGGCGGCTCTCTCCTTTAAAAAGGGATTCTCAACCCGAACTCTAATCGAGTTCGGGCGAGAGCCGCTGCTTCTTGTTCTCAAGTTTCAACTAAATGTGGGGCATCCTCC
>JBEKVC010000223.1:0-1479 GCA_049514395.1 Terriglobia bacterium | reverse complement strand
CAAGGCCTGCGATACCCCGGGACTTTGGAAACTTCAGACCTTCCATGCGGCCTAGTACTACTACGTTAAGTTATTGACCTCTCGCTTGAGAGGTGTTAATCTCCGGTCCATGACTGAGAGCGAAATCGAGAAATGTCGAAAGCGCTTGGAACAATTTTTGGCCGACCTGCTGGAGCCGCTGGGGCGGCGCGAGCGACGCCACTGGGGTTCGGTCTATGTGCGCGGCCTGTTGCTGGACGGCGAACGCAAATCCATCGAGCCCATGGCGGCGCGTCTGCCCGAGGGAAACGTGCAGGCCATGCAGCAGTTGATCGGACAGAGTCCCTGGCCTTGGGCTCCGGTGTGGGAACGGTTGGCGCAGCGGATGACGGCAGAGCTGACGCCCGATCCGGTCTGGGTCATCGACGACACAGGGTTTCCCAAGCAGGGGTACCACTCGGTGGGCGTGGCGCGGCAATATTCGGGCACGCTGGGCAAGACTGCCAATTGCCAGGTGGCGGTGAGCCTGCATCAGGTGGGAACCGAAGAAAGTACCCTCCTGGATTGGCGGCTCTACTTGCCGGAAAGCTGGACGCAGGATCCCGAGCGGCGCACCCAAGCGGGCATCCCCCCGGAGGTGAAGTTCCAGACGAAGTGGCAACTGGCGCTGGCCATGATCGACGAGGCGCGGGCGTGGGGTTTGCGGTGCGGGGTGGTGCTGGGGGACGCCGGCTACGGGGAAGTTACCGAATTTCGGGAGGGGCTGCAGGCTCGCCACCTTGCTTATGCGCTGGGCATTGCTTCCACCGTGAAGGTATGGACGAAACCGCCCCGCTTGCGGAAAACGCCGGGGCGAGGACGCCGGCCGACGGTTTACCATTATGACCAGCAGCAGCCGTGGGCGGTGCGGGAAGTGGCCCAAAAGGCCCGCGGGTGGAAGCAAGTGCGCTGGCGAGAAGGTACGAAAGGCTGGCTGGAGTCGCGCTTCTACGCGTGCCGCGTCCAGCCCGCGCACGGCTTCGACGAAGGCGACCCGCCCCACCCGGAGGTCTGGCTGCTCGTGGAATGGCCGCCTGGCGAGAAAGAGCCCACGAAATATTTTCTCTGCCACCTGCCCGAGAACTACACCCTGCGACGGCTGGTGCGCATCGTCAAAAGCCGTTGGAAGATCGAACAGGATTATCAGCAGCTCAAGGAGGAACTGGGACTGGATCACTATGAAGGCCGCAATTGGATGGGCTGGCATCATCACGTCACCTTGGTCATGTTAGCGCATGCTTTCCTGACCTTGGAAATGTTGCGCAGCAAAAAAAACTTCTGGGTGGACCCTGCCGCAGACGCGTCGTGAGATCCAACGCCTGTTGTTTACCTGGACCGACGAGTGTGCGTATTGTGGCAGCGTAATTCGCAAACGAAACCGACCGCCTTAACTTAACGTAGTAGTACTAGCGCGGTCAGCGTTTCCGCTGCTGGCTCCGGGTCGATCGCAAATAGCAACGG
>JBEKVC010000222.1:0-1480 GCA_049514395.1 Terriglobia bacterium | reverse complement strand
CCGGTATATTCCGTGTGGAACCCGGCCACCAGCTCCGACTCCGCTTCCGGCAGGTCGAAGGGGTTCCGGTTGGTTTCGGCAGTGGCGCAAGTAATAAACAGGATAAAGGCCAGGGGCTGCACCAGGACGAACCAGTAAGAGCCCTGGGCCGCCACGATGTCCGAGAGCTTGAAGGAGCCCACCATCAGGATCACGCTCATCACCGTGATGAGCAGGGGGATTTCGTAAGCCACATTTTGGGCCACCGCACGGATGGCCCCGAAGGCTGAGTATTTATTATTGGAAGACCAGCCGGCCATAAGGAGGGCCAGGACCGTCAGGGTGGAAAAGGCCAGGATCAGCACGATCCCCACGTTCATGTCCTTGATGATCAGGGACCGGGAAAAGGGGATCACCAGGAAGGCGAGCAACACCGGCAGGAAGATGACGATAGGGGCCAGCCAGTAGACGGGCCGGTCCACCTCTTCCGGGGTGATGAGCTCCTTGCCCATGAGTTTCAGGGCGTCGGCCACCGTTTGCACCGCGCCGTGGGGCCCCACTTCCATGGGCCCCAGGCGGAGCTGCATGTGGGCCGAGACCTTGCGCTCCATCCAGATGAGAAACAGGGCGTTCGTCGCAACCAGGGCGATGACCCCGATGAGGCCGATGATCATCCTTCCTGCTTCCGTTGCCCAATATGACGCCAACAGTTCCATAATTCCGCCCTTAGATGGCTAGCGGTCGATTTCCGGGATCACCACGTCCACCGAGCCCAGGATGGCCACCAGGTCGGCCACCAGGGTGTCCACCGCCACCTCGGGGAGGATGCTGAGATTGCCGAAGGACGGCACCCGGAGTTTGATGCGGTAGGGTTTGATATCGCCCTGGCTGACGATATAGCAGCCGAATTCGCCCCGGGCGCTCTCCACCGCCTGATAGACCTCACCCGCGGCGGGTTTCAGGCGTTTGGGCACCTTGTCCGCCATGATGGGACCGTTGGGGAGCTGGTTCAGGGCCTGTTCAATGATCCGCAGGCTCTGCTCCATTTCCAGGATGCGGACGAGATAACGGTCGAAGACGTCGCCCTTCTCGCCGATGGGGATCTGGAAGTCGAAGGCCGGGTAGGCGGAATAGGGCTCGCTCTTGCGGATGTCGTAGGCGATGCCGCTGCCCCGGAGGGTGGGGCCGGTGAGGCCGTATTTCACCGCCTGGTCCCTGGTGATCACACCGACGTCGCGGGTGCGGTTGATGAAGATGGCGTTCTTGGTCACCAGCGACTCGTAATCCCGGAAGCGGCTGCGCAGGCGCTTGATAAAGGCCCGGACGCCGGTGATGAACTCCTCGTCGAGGTCCCGGGGCGCCCCGCCGAAGCGGTAGAAGCAGTAAGTGAGGCGGGAACCGGTGATCCGGTCCAGCAGGTCCAGGATATGTTCCCGGTCATCGAAGGCATAGAGGATGGGGGTGAAGGCCCCCAGGTCCAGGAGATAGGCGCCGATCCACA
>JBEKVC010000221.1:0-1486 GCA_049514395.1 Terriglobia bacterium | reverse complement strand
CTCCCATGAAGTGAGCCGTGTCAAGGGTTGCAAGTGGTTAGAATCGTGGGACTTGACCAATCTCCCATTCGCGCTGGCGCTAAAACGCCGCACACTAAGCTGGTCCTGTCAAGTCAAGACGCCCATTCTCCTATTCGGGCCTTCGCGGCCAGTCAATCAATGCGGGCTGTCTTGCTCAGAGATCCACGACTTCTCTAACAACCTTTGATCTCGGTTTCCTTCGGTTAAGTACACGTCCCCAACTTGTTTTTCTTTCACCCTTCCCCCGGAACACAGAGAAGAGGGAAGGGGGTGGTGGTCTGGGGGAGGGAACTGGGGACTCTGGTCCCTCCCCCAGACGCCACGCTTATGCGGCCTGACGCTTCAGTCGCGCCGCGTCAAAATCTGTTTCCTCTCGCAATAAGTGATATGCTATTACCAACAGCCGTCGGGCCAGCGCCACGACTGCCGTCTTCTTGCCGCGTCGCTTGGCCACCCGGTTGAACCAACTCCTAAGCGGTTGTGTGTCGCGGTGTCGATCCACGGCCACCAGATGGGCAATTTGCACCCATACTGCACGCAACTCCCGCCGGCCCTCACGACTGATCGGTCCGTACTGCGTTCGCTCGCTGCTCTGTCGCACCGTAGGCGCCAGGCCCGAGTAGCCCACAAGTTTCCGCGATGACGGAAAACGATGTACGTCATCCACCGCCGCCAGGAACGTCAACGATGCAATACGCCCTACCTTCGGCATAGTTTGCAATCGCTTCGCACGCGGTTCTGTTCGTTCGTGCTGGGCCAACTTCCGCTCCAGTTCGTGGATGGACTGCGTTAAAGCCTTGAAACTCTGATAATACGCCCGCACTACCATCATCATGTGTTCGCAGGAAAAACTGTTTACAAACATCCTTTCCCAACCGGCGAAGCTCGACAACGCCCCGGCCGGCAGCCGCATGCCTTCTTGCCGCAACATCCCGCGAACCACGTTGCAGAGCTTGGTCCGTGCGGCAACCAATTGCCGCCGTGCTACCAAGAGGCCCCGCAACGCCCGAGTTTCCCTTCCGGGCATGTGCACAGGATGTGGCAGTGCGTCGATCCGCAGCAACTCGCAGAGGATCCGCGCGTCAACCTTGTCGGTCTTCCGACGGCTTTCGGCGATCAGTTTCACCTTATTTGGATTCACCACGGTCACTTTCGCACCTATCGCTACCAATGCCTCATACACCCAGGCGGTCTGGTTGCCCGCCTCAATGGCCACGCTCAAACCGTCCTTTCGGAATCGCCGCAGGCGGGCCTCAAACGCCTCTTTCGTTGTCTCTACCGGGCCGGACCATAACTTCCGGCCACGGTCTGTCGTTATGTACACATAGCTGGACACGCCACCTAAATCTATGCCACAATAGTTCACGGCCAACCTCCTTCTGTTGGTAAGGACTGATAAAGTGTAACGAACAAAATCAGTATCCTAACCGATGGACGCGAGGTTGGCTCACTTCATAGCTTCTCC
>JBEKVC010000220.1:0-1513 GCA_049514395.1 Terriglobia bacterium | reverse complement strand
TAGCAGCCCGTGGTGCAAGTCCTGATTCGTACTCTGGAAGTTGTTGGATTATCCACAGGGTTTGCTCGTAAGCTTTTTTCATGGCGATGGGCAGACGTGAGCATCGAGAGCGGCAAGAGGATTTGTGGGTGGCACACACGCAGTTGGCCATTGCGCCGGGACATCCATTTTATGAGCGTTTGAACACGGTGTTGGATGCGGAGGGTTTCGACAGGTTTGTCGAGGACCTTTGCGGGAAGTTCTACGCTCCACAGTTCGGTCGTCCGTCGCTGACGCCGGGCATCTACTTCCGTTCTCTGTTGATCGGGTATTTCGAAGGTATCGGAGCCGAGCGCGGCATTGCCTGGCGACTGGCGGATTCGTTGGCGCTTCGGCGCTTTGTGGGCATCGCGTTGAATGAGGACACGCCCGACCACTCGACGATTTCGCGCACCCGGCGGCTGATCGATCTGGATACGCACGCAGCCGTGTTCGCTTGGGTATTGGAGGTACTGGCGCGGCGCGGGCTCATCGTGGGCAAGCGTGTGGCCATCGACGCCACCACGCTGGAGGCCAACGCGGCGATGCGCTCGATTGTGCGGCGCGACACCGGTGCAAGTTATGAAGAGTTTCTGACCGGGCTGGCCAAGGCGTCGGGCATCGAGACGCCGACACGCGAAGATCTGGCGCGCTTGGACCGCAAGCGCAAGAAGCGCACATCGAACAAGGAGTGGAAGAGTCCTGTCGACGAGGACGCGCGGATTGCGAAGATGAAGAATGGCCGCACGCACCTGGCCCACAAGGCCGAGCACGCAGTCGATCTGGACTCAGGCGCGGTGGTAGCAGTGACTCTGCAGGCAGCCGACAAGGGCGATACCGCGACGATGGATGCGACGTTGATCGAGGCGGGGATGGCGATTGCAGAGTTGGCGATACGCGAGACCGAGTCGCGTCCAGACAGCACGAAGGTCAACATCAACGGCATCGAAGAGTTGGTTGCGGACAAGGGCTATCTGAGCGGCGCCGTTCTCAAACGGGTGAAGAATTACGGGGTGCGCAGTTACATTCCGGAGAAGCGGCAGAAGGGCAAGCGCCGCTGGCAGGGCAAGGCCGAGGAACAACAGGCGGTCTATGAGAACCGCAGACGGGTGCGAGGCGATTACGGCAAGAGACTACTGAAACGACGCGGAGAACTGGTGGAACGCAGCTTTGCCCACTGCTATGAGACGGGCGGGATGCGGCGTTGCCACCTGCGCGGGCGAGAGAACATTCTCAAGCGGCAATTAGCTCATGTGAGCGCCTTTAATCTGAGCCTGATCATGCGGCAACTGCTGGGCGCGGGTACCCCGCGGGAGCTGAAAAACCGCGCCGTACTGCTCGTTTTGCGCCTTTTCTTGTTAATCACCTGCCAGAATCGGCCCAACAGCGTGGTTGAACCCCGCACGCCCTCGACTCTCGACTCAACCGGGGCCTACCGCTCCATCACACCCCGATGCCGGACCTTCTGGAATTCAGCTACTTGCACCACGGGCTG
>JBEKVC010000219.1:0-1523 GCA_049514395.1 Terriglobia bacterium | reverse complement strand
CTAGCAGGCTGCTGAAGAACTCACCATCGGCGAGCCTTGAAGGTTGAATCGTCACCGTTATGGAAGCGGATTTCTCCGGTGAGCGATCCATCCTTTTGAAGTTCGGCCCAACCATCGCCTGACGCTTCATCCATCTCGTTGTTACCTTCCCAGGTAAACTCGACGCCGTCGGGGGCTTTTCGGCAATGGAGACCGCCGATGACACAGCCGAAGGCGAACTCGCCGCCAGCCTTGCCGTCGAAGGCGATGTAAGCGGGCTCCATCATGTCGAGGAAGTTCTTGTCCCACAGCTCCATCTCGATGATCCGCCATTTGCCGATCAGCGAGTGCTTCGTCGGACGCTTCATGTCGCCTCCAGAAGCTTGGGTATTCGGACGAGATTGTAGGCCAGGATAGCGAAGGTGAAGACGGCTTGGACCTTTGCCAGTCCACGAACCTTCACTTGAGCCACGCCGCCCGTCGTCTTGATCCAGCCGAACACTTCTTCGATCCGTTTGCGGCAGCGTTGGCTGATGTCGTAGCCAGCATGACGTAAGGTGCGTCCATCGATGGCGGTCTTGCGCGGCTTGCCGGTCTTGGACAGATGACCGTCGATGGCGATGTGCGGGGTGACCTCGCGTTCGCGCAGGGCATGCACAAAGCTTTCCACATCGAACCCCTTATCTCCACCCACGGTGATCCGCCGTTTGCTCGGCCGATGACGGTCAACAAGATCGAGAGCTGTCTCACGTTCGGCCGTGCCGGTCGCCTGCGTAACATCGCCCGCTACAGCAAGCCCGTTGCGGTTCTCCATCAGCACGTGGCCGATGTAGCACAGCCGGCTCTCCTGGCTGTCGCCCTTGCGATAGAGCTTGGCATCGGGGTCGGTCGTGCTGGCATGGGTTTCGTTCGAACGCTTCTCCCGGCGGAAGTTGCGCTCCCCATTGCGCCCGCCCTTGGGCGGCTCGCCTGAGCCATCCTTCGGCCGAAAGCTCTTCATCGAAGCCCAGGCCTCCAGCAGTGTCCCATCCACCGAGAAGTGATCGCTCGACAGAAGCCGTCTCACTTTCGACAGCGACAGCAAAGTGGCCAGGAACTTCCGCGCCACATCGGCCTCCAAGAGCCGATCGCGATTCTTCGAGAATGTGGAAGCGTCCCAGACCGCGTCATCCATCGACAGCCCGACAAACCAGCGGAACAGAAGATTATAGTCGATCTGCTCCATCAATTGCCGCTCGGACCGAACCGTGAAGAACGCCTGCAGCAGCGTCGCTCGCAACAGGTATTCTGGAGCAATCGATGGGCGTCCCGTATGCGAATAAAGCTCTTCAAATCGACTCGACAGTGCCGCAAGCACCTCATTCACCAACGCCCGGATCGCCCGCAGTGGGTGATCCTTGGGGATGCGTCCTTCCAAGCGAACGTAAGAAAAAAGTTCTTCAGATCGCCGTTGATCGCCGCGCATGGCAAATCACCTCCGTCGCTCCAAACGACGGAATCATGATCAGACCTTGCCGTCGAGGGACTTTTTCAGCAGCCTGCTA
>JBEKVC010000218.1:0-1532 GCA_049514395.1 Terriglobia bacterium | reverse complement strand
CACTGGTGTCACGTGATGGACCGGGAGAGCTATGAGAACCCGGAAGTCGCCCGCCTGATTAATGAGCACTACGTGGCGGTGAAGGTGGACCGCGACGAGCGGCCGGACATCGACTCGAGGTACCAGACTGCCGTGAGCGCCCTGAGCGGTCAAGGCGGGTGGCCGCTGACGGCGTTCCTCACGCCTCAAGGCAAACCGTTTTACGGCGGCACGTATTTCCCGCCGGAGGACCAATACGGCCGGCCGGGGATGAGGCGCGTGCTGGAAGCCGTGGCGCTCAGTTTCAAATCCCAGCGGGCCCAGGTCTTGGAGAGCGCGCAGAAGATCTCCGAGGCGCTGGCCGGGGCGGAACGCCTGGAGCGGGGAGATAAGAAAACGGAAGAGGAAATCCTCAACGCCCTGATCGAGAGCATCGGAGGAATGTACGACGCACAGTTCGGTGGGTTCGGCAACGCCCCGAAGTTTCCTCACCCCAGCAGCCTCGATCTGTTGCTGGAGGCGTATCTCGAAAATCGCCAAGCCTGGTTACTGACCGCGGTGACCAACACCCTCGAGCATATGGGCCGCGGAGGCGTTTACGACCAACTGGGGGGGGGTTTTCATCGCTATGCGGTGGACGAGCGCTGGATGGTGCCTCATTTCGAGAAGATGGCTTATGACAACGCGGGTTTGCTTCTCAACTACCTGCGCGCCTATCAGGTAACGGGGAATCGCTTCTTCCGGGATATCGCGCTGGGCATACTTTCCTTTGTTGAGAACGTTCTCTCCGACCCGCAAGGCGGATTCTACGCCAGCCAGGACGCTGACTACAGCCTGGAAGATGATGGCGATTACTTCACCTGGACTTTGGAGGAGACCAAGGCGGTTCTCGGCGAGCTCGAGGCGCACGTGGTATCACTCTATTACCACATCGAGCCGCAGGGTGAGATGCAGCACAACCCGGCTAAGAACGTCCTGTTCGTCGACCAGCCTCTCGAGGCCATTGCTGCCCGCGTGGCATTGAAGCCCGAGGAGGTGGGCCAGGTTCTGGCCAGGGCCAAGGCCAAGCTGTTGGAAGCGCGCGCGAAGCGGCCGACGCCTTTTGTGGACAAGACGATCTACGCCAGTTGGAACGGGATGATGATTTCCTCCCTAATTGAGGCGTTCAAGGTCCTGGGCATGGCGGGGGCGCGCGATAGGGCCCTCGCGACTCTCGACCTCCTTCTCGCCAAGGCCTACGATCCCGAAAGGGGGATGTACCACAGCCTCGTGAACGGACAGCCTCGCGTCGATGGGCTGCTGGACGACCAGGTATTCATGGCCGCGGCACTCTTGGACAGTTATGAGGTTTCGGGCGCTCGCGTGTACTTTGACCGCGCCCTGGAGTTGATGCAAATTACTTTGCGCCGCTTTTGGGACGACGACACCGGCGGTTTCTTTGATACCGCGCGCGACCTGAATGACCGGCTGGGTAACTTGACGATGGCCCGAAAGCCATTCCAGGATTCACCGACCCCTGCGGGCAATTCTGTAGCGGTCATCGTTCTCGACCG
>JBEKVC010000217.1:0-1549 GCA_049514395.1 Terriglobia bacterium | reverse complement strand
AGCTGCTGACGGGTTGACGAACCGCCCGCGGGCAGGAGCGGGCGCGGCGTTTAGAAGTCAGGCAGCGGCGCGCTTGCGCGTAAAACCGTTCCGTCAACTCTCGCTTTTGCCAATCCTCCAACAGGTCATCTCCCAGGGCGAACACCAGCCAGAGCGGACGCATCAGTTCGAGCAATTTGATGAAGCTCATCCGTAAGACGGGCACCTTCCCGGCGGCGGCGCGATCCCGCTCCTGGGCCAGCAGCGCCGCCGCCAGGATCAGAGCGGCGATTTCCTGGGCCGCGGTGTCCATGGTGTGGCTCTGGAGGACCTCGCTTTTGCGCAGGCAGTGCTTCAATTCACGATAGAATAATTCGTGCTCCCACCGTTTGGTGTAGAGTTCCACCAACTCTGGCGCGGGGGCCTCTTTGGGGTCCAGCAGGGTCGTCCAAAGCCGCAGTTCGAAGCTGGGAAAACCTTTGCGCCGGACGCGGACCCGGATCTCCCGCAAAGTGAGCCAGTGCAGAATCACCCGCGGCTGGCCCTTTTGGCGCACGGGCACCCGCACTAGGCGACTGCCGTCCTTGAGGCGCCGCACCAACTGCACTTGGATGTTCTGGCGAGCGCGAATCAAAAAATGACTGCCCACTCGTTGACAAGCCTGGAGAGCTTGCCAGGCGAAGGCCGCACAACCATACAAGCGGTCGGCCAGCAGCAGAGCCTTCTTGGGCAAGCGCGCCAACAAACTCATCGCCAGTTCCCATTCCGACTGCCCTTTATGTCCGATGGCCGCCGCCACGGGATTGTGCAACCCCACTTCCAGCAGCACCCCGGTGACGATCTTGGCAAAGGCCGCGCGACCGCGGCGCGCTTTGGCCTTCTTTTGCGTGGCTTTGACCGCTGGCGTGTTGGTCACACTGAATTGCGTGCCGTCGGTGGCCATCAGACGCCAGCCGCGCCAGAAGGCTTCCGGGTGGCGCCGCCGCTGCACCAGCGGACGCAAGGCCCACTGCATCAATTGGGTAAAGACCTGCCAAGGCAGCCGCGCTCGCCGATCCGACCAAGAACTGTCGGCCAAGGGGGCCTGATACAACTGGAAGAAGTGTTGGGCCAACGTGCCCGCGCCGCTCATGAAGTGAAAGATCAGGGCGGGCAGCAATTGAGTCAAGGGCACGCGGGCTTTGCGTCCGCGTGGGCTGCGGCGACAGCCCGCCAGCGACTGGAGTGCTTTGGGGGAGATCAACTCACCCAGCGCCGCCAGGAAACCGCTGGCGTCCGGATCGCTTTGGGCGGGGGAGGGAGGGTTCGGGATGGCAGGCGTTTTTTTTATTCATGTGACTTCGGCGGTGAATGTTTTTTTGGGGGGGTGATGGCGGGAGGTTTGGGCACTCGGCGTCGGGCCAACAAGAGGCGGCGACGGTCCAAGACCGTCCACTCGACGGTCTCGCCTTTGGAGAAGTCCAAGGCGTTGGCGACGGCCGCCGGGAAGTTCACATACCACTGCTGGGAACGTCGGCGCTGGATTAGTTGGACGGTGGTCGGATATGGCATGCCGGAAATGTATCTATGT
>JBEKVC010000216.1:0-1560 GCA_049514395.1 Terriglobia bacterium | reverse complement strand
TCTATATAAGGGCATGTCAAGAACATTTTTCTCCCTCCGCCGGAGGCGCAGGTTTGGTTCGCGCCATCCAGCCCCTCTCACCATAGAAGACGCTCGTCTGGTGTCGTGCCCCTGGGTTATTCCATCTCAGCAGCTGCATCTTCTTTAGTAGCGACGACGCCGATCAGTTTCGAAACTAATCAAGCCGTGCGGTTGTACGGTGTCAACCACGGATCTATCTGAGGCTCGTGGCCTAGTGCTTTTTCGGGTTGTCCGAGGGGGCATAGGGATTTCACAGAGACTGGGTGCCACAGGCACCGTGTCGTCTACAGGCGTTAGTCATACTCACCCTCGAACCCGAGCGTCTCAAGAACCGACTGACCACCACCAGAAAGATCTACCGGAGATGGAAGGGGGCTCTTCACCCGAGACGCTCAAGCGGCTTGCGGTTTTAGTTTTTCCGCGTCGAAGTTTTCTCCCTTCTTCCAAAGAGTCAGCGTAATCGCTGCGATCTTGCGCGCCAGCGTAAGACGCGCCATGGTCGGCTTTATGCCTTTGGCCAGCGATGCCTGGTAGAAGTCCTGGAACGGTCCGGGACGCACACTGGCCATGGTGGCCGCACCTTTGAACAAACCTTTCAGGTCATGATTGTGGTCCTTGTTCAGGCCCCGAATGGAAAGCACTTTCTTCGAGCGTCGCACTTGGCCTTCTACATAGCGGTATTCCGCACTGATGCGGGTCTCCAAGGCCAGTCCGCTATAGGCCCACAGCTGTCGCTTGGTGCGGAAACGATGTGGGGTCTGGATCAGTGCCACCGCCAGCGCCGTTCGAATCGGCCCCAGATACGGAACTTGCCGCAGCTTCGCAGTGATCGCATGCCTTCGACTTTCCGCTAACAGTTCCCGCCGAGCCTGCTGACGCAAGTGTTGCAACATATCCAGCTGCTCATAGAGTCGCTCCGCTCGACGCCGGACGCCGGCTTCCCGGATCTTGTCCAACCACTGGGCTCGATGCCGGGTGTAATAGACGTCTCTTCCCGCACAGGGAATCGCCCAGCTGCGATACATCGCTTTCAGGCGATTCATGACCCGCGACAGGTCTTTGACGATCGTCAGATAACTCCGGGCCAGCTCCCGCAACATCCGCACGCCCGTCTCGCCATGGTAGACCGGCTTGAGTTGATTGCCGCGTAACAGCTCTGCCAGCTTGCGGGCATCGATGCGGTCACTCTTGTTGCCGTCTTTGAGCAGCGCGTTCTTTCGCGGATTGCACACCACCAGCTTGTCAACGTGAGGTTTGAGCAGATCATACAGCCAGGCGGCCCAGGTCCCTTCTTCGAAGGTCACCGACAAAGTTCCGCGCAGTCCCGCAAAGAACTGAAGAATCGTCGCCGCTTTCGTCTCCAGGATGGATTCCATGACTAACTTACCGGTGGAATCCATCACCGCGACCACGATGGTTGATTGATGAACGTCGAGCCCAATATACTTTTCACTATCCATGAGGGTGCTCCTTTCTGTAGGTGGTGATGTGAACGATCACAACCTACTCTAAAAGGGCGCCCTTTTATAATGCGATTTC
>JBEKVC010000215.1:0-1599 GCA_049514395.1 Terriglobia bacterium | reverse complement strand
TGTTTTGGCTCAGCGTGAAATGGAGAAGCGGCGTTCTCCGTTAGTGTAGATTCCGCCCCTTCGGGGCGGGGATTTTCAAGGCATAGGGGTCTATCGTCCGATGGCTTTTGCCTCGCAGTGCACAGCGCGAGAGGATAAGCTCCCGCGCTGCTGAGCATCGGCTCGATGAGCCCCACCAGGTTATCCCTCAGCATGGTTGCATCCCTGCAGTGCCCGCTTCCGTTTCACCCGGCGAGGTCATTGTAGCTGCGCCTGGCGCAAACGTCGAAGACGCTGTCTCTCGCCGGCGAAGTTGCCGCTGGCTACGAGCCTCTTCCAACTTGCGATCGCGAGCCGCGTGGATCTCGGCCTGTCGTCCGGCGAGCCTATCCTGCGGCGTCACATAGCCGATGGCGCTGTGCAGTCGCACCGTGTTGTAGTGATCCACGTAGATTTGAATCAAGCGGCGCGCATCTTCCAGCGTCAGCGGGGTCAGGGGCCGGATGCACTCCCGTTTGAGCGACTTATGCCAGCGTTCGATTTTCCCGTTCGACTGCGGGTAAAACGGCGAGGTGCGCACGTGCGTCATCCCCGAGATGCGAATGAACTCCTTGAAGTCCCGCGCAATGAACTGCGGTCCGTTGTCGGAGATGATCCGCGGCTTGGCTTCGGGGTACTTCTCCTTGGCTCGTTCCAGGATCATCTCAATGTCCGCTTCCTTCATCGATTCCCGCAGATCCCAATGCACCAGAAAACGACTGCATCCATCCAGCACGCTACATAAGTAATAGAACGTGCCCGACAGGTTGATATAGGAAACATCGACATGCCAGTGCTGGTGCGGCTGCAGCGGCTGTTCGAAGCCGGTGCCCTTGCGCGACGGCTTCGGTTTCCAGCGCGACAGCAATCCCGCTTGTTTCAGCACCCGCCAGACACTCGCCGGACTTACTGCCACCACATCGTCATCTAACATCATGAACGTAAGTCGCCGATACCCTTCCAACGGATTCTTCAGATGGAAGCCGATGATGGCTTCTTTCTCCCACGTCTCCAACCAGAAATCTCGGGGTACCCAACCGTTGTGCTCATTCGCTCGTCCATAGCGCTGCCGCCAGTCGTAGAACTTGCTCACGGTAACGCCCAGCCACGCAATGAATCGGCAGACGCTGATTTCAGTCTTCTCCGACCAGCGTCGGACGAAATCGACCACCTGATCCCGCACATCGTGCGGCACCCAGGTCTCGGTCAGAGTTCCCCAAGGCTTTTTTTTAACGCGATATGCTCCGCCATCAGCTCGGCCAGGACCTCGTCCTTGGTCTGCACCTTCTTCTCCAAGAACTCAATCCGCTTCTGTTTCTCCACCGCCTGGCGGCGAGGACGTTCCGTCGTTTGGAAGGCGGCCGCTCCGTTCTCGAAGAACTCTTTTTGCCAGCGGTAGAACACCGTCGGCTGCAGTCCCAGTTCTTCACACAGATCTGAAACTGGGACCTTGTCTAAAAGATGGCGTCGTAGAAGAGCCACCTTCTCTTCAGCAGTGTAGTGCTTGCGCTCTTTTCTCATACGTTCGCTCCGCTATCTTAACGGACGAACGCTTTCTCCATTTCCAACTGAGGCGGGACA
>JBEKVC010000214.1:0-1602 GCA_049514395.1 Terriglobia bacterium | reverse complement strand
TGGCCGATTTTGTTGCAGAAGTCGTTTGAGTTTTTCGACGAACAGTGATTCGGTCGCTGCGACGCTAACCTCGACGGGAGCGAACGATGATGGGGCGGCTCAATCGGGATCAAGGGCAGTTTCTCTATTGCTTCAATCTCGAGGAGGTCGTCCCGGAAGATCATATGGTGCGCGCGATCGCGGGCGTCCTCGACCTGTCTTGGGTGTACGGCGAGTTGGCGCCCTACTACTCTGGTTTCGGTCGGCCGTCGCTGGATCCGGTGTTGATGATCCGGATGCTCATCGTCGGCTACGTCTTTGCAATTCGATCAGAGCGGGCGTTGTGCCGGGATGTTCGGGTCAACCTGGCCTACCGATGGTTCTGTGGCCTGAGCCTTGAGGACAAGATTCCGGATCACTCGGCGTTCTCACGCGCCCGTAACGAGCGTTTCCGTGACAGCGACATCTTTAGGCGCGTGTTCGAGCGCGTCGTCTGCGCTTGTATGGCGGCCGGCCTAGTCGGTGGCAAAGGTTATGCCGTGGATGCGAGCTTGATCGAGGCCGATGCCAACAAGAGCCGCTCGATTCCGGGTACGCAATGGGATGCAAAGAACATCGATCCAGAAGCAGCCAGCCGCGCCGCCAAGGAATATCTGGCGACGCTCGATGATGCAGCCTACGGCGCGGCCAGTTCCGTCACGCCAAAGTTCATCTCGCCGTCGGACCCCGCTGCACAATGGACTGGCGCGATGAAGAGTGCGGCGTTCTTCGCCTACGCGGACAACTATCTCATCGACGTCAAGTTCGGGATCATTATGGATGTCGAGGCCTCGCGCGCCATCCGGCAGGCTGAGGTCGGGGCCTCTCGGACAATGATTGAACGTACCGAGGCGACCTTCGGGATCAAGCCGGAATGGCTTGCTGGCGACACCGCATACGGCTCGGCGCCCAATCTCGACTGGCTCGTCAACACGAAGGACATCGCGCCCTACATTCCCGTCATCGACAAATCGCAGCGCGAGGATGGCACCTTTTCGCGTGAGGATTTTATCTACGATGCCGAGCGTGACACCTACACATGTCCAGCCGGCAAGACATTGGCCACGACCGGCCACTTCAACGCCGACAACGGCATTCGCTACATTGCGTCGGTTCCAGTATGCCGCATCTGCCCGCTGAAGCCCAATTGCTGTCCGAACATGCCATCGCGCCGGATTGTCCGCGACGTCCATGAGGCCGCACGCGACGTCGCCCGCGCCTTGGCGAAAACCAAGGCCTACGAGCTATCCCGGCATCTGCGCAAGAAAGTCGAGATGCTGTTTGCACATTTGAAACGCATCCTGCGTCTCGACCGCCTGCGACTGCGTGGCCCCAATGGAGCGCAGTTCGAGTTCACGTTTGCCGCCATCGCACAGAACTTGCGACGCCTCGCCAAGCTCACCGCACGTGCGCCGCCGGGGCGTATGTCCGCTTGCGTTTCGTGAGCATTGCGTTGTGGCATTCGTTCAGGTCGGTGGTGTCGAGAGCCTCAGTGCCCGTGCGCTAAAGGCCGTCGCTTCGTTCGGAGTGTGCAGCGTCAGCGTAATCCAGGTCTCCGCGCCGACTTCTGCAACAAAATCGGCC
>JBEKVC010000213.1:0-1602 GCA_049514395.1 Terriglobia bacterium | reverse complement strand
TGGCGACGCTGCCGGGGGGGACAGAGATGGTCATGCCGGGGGATAACGTGAACCTGGAGATTGCGCTGATCACGCCCATCGCCATGGAGAAAGGGCTGCGCTTCGCCATCCGCGAGGGTGGACACACCGTCGGGGCTGGCTCTGTCACCGAGATCATCCAGTAGCGGGGATCCCAGTAATGCGAGAAATCATCACGTTGCAATGCGGTGAATGCAAGAACCGCAATTACACCACAACGAAGAACAAGAAAAAGACGCAGGACCGCTTGGAGCTCAAGAAGTTCTGCCCTGCGTGCCGGCACCACACCTTGCATAAGGAAGTGAAGTAGGAGAAAGGCAGCCGACAGTTGACAGTCCACAGTTGACAGTGAAAGACGTAAGAGCTTGAAGGTTTTTGCTGTCAACTGTCAACTGTCAACTGTGGACTGGTCCTTTACAGGGGCGTAAGTTCAACGGCTAGACTGCCGGTCTCCAAAACCGGACGTGGGGGTTCGAATCCCTCCGCCCCTGCCAGAGCCCCCAAGCATGAAGCGTGGGCCTGTTGGAGTACAAAGGAAACCATGGGCGAGCAGGTCAGTGTTGAGAAGAGTACTTGGGTTCAGGTTCGGGAGTATGTGTCCGACGTTCGGACGGAGATGAAGCGCGTGACCTGGCCAAACAAACAGGAAATCTACGGCACGACGGTCATGGTGCTTATCACCACCTTTCTTTTCGGATTCTATTTCTGGATTTGCGACCAGGCGTTTTCGCTAACCGTTTCCAGGGCATTGCGGTACTTCTTGCATCGCGGATAGGGATGGGCTGGCGCGGAGCGGTGGAGAGCATGTCTCTCCATATTTCAGTGGACCAAAGACAGGCATGGCAAAGAACTGGTACATCATTCACACCTACTCTGGTTTTGAGAAGAAAGTGGCGGAAACCCTGAAGAGCCGCATTGAGGCCGCCGGGCTCACCGAGCAGTTCGGGGAGATCATGGTCCCCACCGAGGACGTCCTCGAAACGCGCCAGGGGAAGAAAGTGGTGACCGCCAAGCTTTTCTTTCCGGGCTATGTGCTGGTGGATATGGAAATGAATGATGATACCTGGCACATGGTGCGCGAAACGCCCCGGGTCACGGGATTCGTCGGCTCCGGACAAAGGCCTAGTCCCCTGGCCCCCGACGAAGTGGACCGGATTGTTCACAAGGTCGAGGTGGCTGCGGAACACCCGAAGCCGAGGCTCAAGTATGACAAGGGTGAGAGCGTCAAGATTACCGATGGTCCCTTCAAGGACTTCAATGGGATTGTTGACGAGATCCATGATGAGCGTTCCACACTGCGGGTTATGGTTACGATTTTCGGCCGCTCCACCCCGGTGGAATTGGATTTTTATCAAGTGGAAAAAATCTGAAATGGAAACTGGTCGTTGGAATCCCCGCGAGTCTCGGTTGGCCAGTTTCTAGTTCCGATTTCCAGTTTCCGCTCTGCGCGGAGGTAAAGGACATGGCAAAGAAAGTCCAGGCGATGGTGAAGCTCCAACTCCCTGCGGGCAAAGCTACCCCCGCTCCTCCCGCTGGACCGGCGCTGGGCCAGCACGGCGTGAACATTATGGAGTTTTGCAAGGC
>JBEKVC010000212.1:0-1611 GCA_049514395.1 Terriglobia bacterium | reverse complement strand
CCTGGATTATGCCGTAGAAAAAGGTAGGTAATAATCTAACTATATGATATAAGGAGGTAAAACAAGCATATCAGGGGGTCTAAAAATGCTCGCCAGTGGTGAAAGCCGGAAAGGGGTGATCCGGCCGGATTTTAACCGTTCCATCATGATAGATTTCATGGGCGCCACGATCACTTCGGACGGTGGTTTTCTACTGATGCGAGAGATAGATGACCGTTTTAAAATCATCGCCCCCATGGGAGATTGCTTGGAGGACCTAAGGTCACCTGCTCATACAAAACATTCAATGGTCCAGATGATTCGTCAAAGGGTCTACCAGATCGCCGCCAGCTATGAAGATTGTAACGATGCCGATTTTCTTCGTATAGACCCTGCCCTCAGGCTTGCTCTTGGCAAAGATCATCAGGCTGGCGCCAGCCAGTCCATGCTCTCCCGGTTGGAGAACGACATCCTGGGCAACGAGGCTGGCCTGCAGGCCCTAGAGGCCGCCCTGACCCGATCCACGGATACCCTGTTAAAAAGGAAAAACAAAAAGCGGCTCATCATTGACCTGGATTCCACCGAGGACCCGGCCCACGGCAAGCAGGAAGGGGTTGCCTACAATGGCCATTTTGCCAAGAACTGTTTCCATCCGCTTTTTTGCTTTACCAGCGAGGGCGATTGTCTGAAGGCAAAGCTGAGACCAGGGAACGTCCATTCCGCCGACGGCACTCTTCCATTTATCACTCCCCTGTTGGAGCGTTACCGCCCCTGGTTCCAGCTTTTTTGGGTGCGTAGCGACGCTGCCTTTGCCAACCCGGAAACCTACGAGTATTGCGAAGAACAGCGTATGACTTATTTCATTCGGTTGCCGTCAAATAAGAACCTGGATAGGCTGGTGGCGCCTCATCTCGGTCGTCCGGTCGGCCGACCGCCCCAGAGCGGCATTCAGGTCAAGATCGTTGACCTCCACTACCAGGCCAAGAGTTGGAACCGGCCTCGCCGGGTAGTGGCCAAGATCGAGTGGCATCGGGGCGAGCTTTTCCCCAGGATCGGCTTCGTGATCACCAACTCCAGGCTCCCCGCCGGCAAGGTGATCAAGGTCTATAATGGCCGGGCCGAGATAGAAAACCGGATCAAGGAAGGAAAGAACACTCTTCGGTGGGACAAAACCAGTTGCCAAAGGTTCGAGGCCAACCAGGCCAGGCTACAGATGGGGGTTCTGGCCTACAACCTTCTGCATATGATCCGGCAGTTCTATGTTTGGGGTGAAGAAGTGAAACGGTCCATGGAGTGGCTGATCAAGCGATTAATCAAAGTGGGGGCCAGAGTTTCTTACCATGCCCGAAGATGGTATGTCCATGTGGCCTCCGCCTTTCCTCTGGCTCACCACTACCGATCAGTGCTGGCCTGGGGTACATAGGCCGCAAATCAATGAGGTGCTTGTTTACTAATGGAGAGGTACGCCCTAAATCTGAAGAAAAGAAACTTTTTCAGCGAAAAATATGCTACCGTACCGTCAAGGTGGAGATTCGGCGTCAAGAACAGAAGCTTTGTGAGGTTTTCCCCTGGCAAAGGGGTCCCCAAAACCATTTTTTGCCCGTGGTGGCCAAGGCTGCTGCATAATCTCGG
>JBEKVC010000211.1:0-1616 GCA_049514395.1 Terriglobia bacterium | reverse complement strand
GGCGTACTGGGCCTCGGGGTCTTGCGGGTGATGGTGGAAGTCCGCTTTCAGAAGTTGCCCGGCGAGCCAACTGTCTTCCAGAGTGACAATGTCGGTCTGAATGCGCAGCATGTCGTCAACGGTGAACAGCTTGCCGGCACGGAGTAGTTGAAAGATGCGCGCGGTGCGAAAAGGGGCGTCCCAGTGGCTGGTAATGAAATAGGGGTAATCGTCAGGCACCACGCGGCCATTGGCCGTGGCGATGATGCCACTTGCAGGGTTGTAGGAATGCGGCAGGTCCTCGAACGGAATGTAGCCTGTCCAGTCGTAATCGTCCGTACTGCCAGGCATGGGCACAGCGCCGGTGCCCTGTTTCCGGATGGGCACCCATGCCGCTGCGTAGTAGCCGATATTCCCATCCCTATCGGCATACACAAAGTTTTGCATCGGTCCCGTGTAGTCGCGCAAGGCGGCAGTGAACAGCTCCCAATTCTGCGCCAGGCCGATTTTGGATACGGCGTTGAACAGAGCCGAGAGGGCGTGTGGTTCGAGCGCCGTCCATTGTAAGGCCAGGTCCCGGCCACCAGGATGGGCAACGATAGGGCCATGGCGTGTTACCTTCACAGTGAATCGGTAATCCCGCTTCCCGCGGACCTTGACCACTTCGTCCCGGACTTCGGCGTCAACCCATGCCCCATTGTGGAGGTACCTGTTGGGCGCGCCGGAGTCGAAGCTTTCCGCGTACAGATCCTGGACGTCCGGACCCGTATTGGTCATACCCCAGGCAATCTTCTCATTGTGGCCAATAGTCACCAGCGGCAAGCCAGGCAGGCTAACCCCAATCACGTTCAGCCCCGGCGCCTTCAAGTGGATCATGTACCAGACACTGGGAACGCTATGATCGAGGTGAGGGTCATTAGCCAGTAACGGCTTGCCCGACTGAGTGTGAGCGCCGCTAACCACCCAGTTGTTGCTTCCCAGCGCCGGATTGCTGTCGCCACCTGCGGAAAGCAGCGCCGCCAAGGTAGGGTCGTCTACCTCCCTTGTCATTCCGAGCGAAGCGAGGAATCTCGCTCTGAAAGTAACGGACGTGCGAGATTCCTCGTCGTCCCGCGCCTGCGGGACTCCTCGGAATGACAGGCTAGCGGTTTTTTTCGGTATCCTGCCAGGAGTGGCGGAAGGTTCAGCCACCGGCTCATCCAACGGCGAGTGGTCCGGAAAGAGATCGGCGGAAAGTTCAGAGCCAAGCTTTGCCCGGATGCGTTCGCGCATCAAATCCGTCCGCCAAGTTGTGTTGAGCGTCTTGACCAGATTCAGTGCCACGCCAAGGGAATCGCTCTCGCCCCATGGCCTAGGCTGGTAATTGAGCAAGAGGAATTCCAGGGGCAGGCGGTCCCTGTGGCTGGCGATGAAAGCGTTGACCCCCTTGGCATACGCTGTGAGTGGAGCGCGCGCCTCAGGGCTGAGCTCTGCCAGGGCGCGCTGAGAAACTTGCCGGAACCCCAAGGTACGGTTCTCGAGGTCAAGCCGGAGCGTCCGTTCGCCAAAAACCTCTGAGAGTTCTCCTTCCGCCAACCGCCGGCTCAAGTCCATCTGCCACAGGCGGTCTTGCGCAGTCACGTAACCTTGCGCGAAGA
>JBEKVC010000210.1:0-1623 GCA_049514395.1 Terriglobia bacterium | reverse complement strand
GTGGCCTCGCTGAAATCGCGCGAATCGGCTTAGACAACCAAATTCTACACGAAATCAGATATTTAAGCCACATCCGCCAGCATGGGCTGCATAATGCGGGCTAGAATGCCCGCCTGAACGTCCGCTCCTGACGCATTCCCGCCTTTGCCCGCCCGCCGAGCCAAAGCCCGCAATGGGTCGACTCGCGACATCCGCCGCTGCCTTAGGGAACATCGCAATAGGGTCGAGGGCGGCCAATCATCGGGGCAGCTAGGAAATGGCGCTCAGGGCGGAGACCTGCCGTTCAGCTTTGCCCGGGAATGGCGCCGGTCGACTCGTTTGCGACGCGCCATCCGCGCCTGCCGGAACGGAGCGCCGGCGCTCGTCCTTGCGCCTCGTTGGAGCGCTTTGCAAAAGTCGGAGTCCTGTGATTCTGTGGAGTCTCCGAGGAGATGATTCGCCGATGTCGCGCCGTTGCTTCGCCCAACCTTCGCTCGCTGACGCTTTTGTGAAAGCCTATTCGAAGGGCGGTGGTTTTCTTGAAGATTTGACCAAGACCATTGAGTGGTCGGCCTTCGAGGTTCTGTTTAGGCAAATCAACGCCAATACGATGGGCGCGCCGGGCTACCCGCCGCTGACGATGTTCAAGATCGTTCTTTTGCAGCAATGGTACAATTTGTCGGACCCACAGGCCGAGGAAGCGGTGCGCGACCGGCTGTCGTTCCGCCGCTTCTGCGGCATCCCTCTGGACGCCGAGACGCCGGACCATTCCTCGATCTGGCGCTTTCGCCAGACCATCGAGCAGCTCGGCCTGTCGGAAAAGCTGCTGGCCGAGGTCAACCGCCAACTCGACGCGCGGGGTCTGATCGTCAAGCGCGGCACATTGGTCGACGCCACGATCATCGCCGCCAACGTCAAGCGCCCGCCTTTCGAGGAGGGCCAGGTCAATCCGCGCGATCCCGACGCCAGCTTCACGATCAAGAACGACAAGACCTATTTCGGCTACAAGGCGCATGTCGCGGTGGACGAGGGAAGCGACCTCATCCGCCAAGCCGAGATGACCTCCGCCGACCTGCACGACAGCCAGCGCGGCGAGGCGATGATCCAGGGCGACGAGGAGGCCTATTACGCCGACAAGGCGTACGACAGCAAAGCGCTGCGCAACACCCTGGCCGAAAAGGGCGTCGACGACCGGATCGCCTACAAGGCCCAGCGCAACAAGCCGCTGGCGAATTGGCAAAAGTGGTTCAACACGGCATCGTCGAGCGTGCGTTCCGGCGTCGAGCGGTCCAACGCGACAATGAAAAATTGGTACGGCATGGCGCGCGTCCGCTATCTCGGGCTGGCGCGCAACCATTGCCATTTGCAATTCGTCGCTTGCGCGATGAATATGAAGCGGGCTCTGGTGCTTCTGGGAGCGGCGTAAGCCGCTCCGAAGGGAAACGTGCGTCCAAATCGAGCCGATGAGGCGAAATGAAGAGGTAGGCCCGATCAAATCAAGCTCGCCAGAAGGCTAAAGGCCCCGCGCGCCCTCCTGCGCGGCTTCAAAGACGCCGATCAGGCGAGCCGAGAGAGTTTTGCGAAGCGCTCCTGACGGTCGAGGACGGACCGACTTGGCAAAGGCCCGGCGGATATGGATGGGAG
>JBEKVC010000209.1:0-1634 GCA_049514395.1 Terriglobia bacterium | reverse complement strand
CGGAACGTGTCAATGATAATGAGACACCTGTGATTCGAATTTAGTGTCGTTTTCAAGAGTTGGACCCGCCTGATTTGAATTATCACTCTGCAGGATGCCCCAGGATCGACGATCTATACCTGAACCGTCTCCTGCTACTCCGGGAATTGCAATATTTTCGGCGAGCATAACTTTCTTGGATTCGGCCTTTGGTTTGTTGATCCATGCCGCTTCCGGCAATGTTGGTGGTATTGGCAAGCCACGGACGAACCGATCTGGATGGGTTTCAAAAGCCGAAGCCAGAACAATCCGCCGCTGGTTGGTTACAGCTTCGGATTTGCCATAGTGAACCACTTCCGGAGTGAGCAATCCAATGCCGCTGTGGCGATGTTCGCAATTGTACCAGGGGAAGAAATCCTGGCAGAAAGAGCGCCCATCCTGGATAGAGCCGAAGCGGTCGGGAAAACCCGGACGATACTTCAGCGTCTTAAACTGCGACTCCGAATAGGGATTATCATCGGACACATGCGGGCGGCTGTGACTCTTTGTAATGCCGAGATCCGCCAGCAGCAAAGCCACGGGCTTGGATTTCATCGAAGATCCACGGTCCGCGTGAATCGTCAGTTGTCCCGGCAGCACATTCTGTTTCTCGCACGTTTCCGCAATGAGGCGTTTAGCGAGCGTGCTGCTCTCGTGGGGCGCAATCATCCAGCCGACCACGTATCGGCTAAAGATATCCAGAATCACATACAGGTAAAAATACGACCACTTCACTGGGCCGAGCAGCTTCGTGATGTCCCACGACCAGACCTGATTAGGAGCAGTGCCCAGGAGCTCCGGTGCGTTGTAGTGGGGATGCCGAGCCTGATCCCGACGCTCCCGCACTTCGCTGGCGTCGTCCAAAATCCGATACATGGTGCGAACCGAACAATGGTAGATACCCTCATCCAGCAGGGTGGCGTAGACCTCAGTCGGCGCTTTATCCACAAAGCGATCTGTGTGCAGGACGTCCAAGATTGCCTGTCGTTCAATCACGCTCAGGGTCCTCGGCGGCGCAGGGCGAGGCGCGGGCATCTCTTCGATCTTGGACTCAAGCTGGCGATAGTACGTTGGCCTGGCAAGGTCCAGAGATCTACATGCGGCTGTCGTCCCTACTTCCGTGGACAGCTCCTGGCAGGCAATCATTCGTCGTCCTCGTTCTGCTCGATCGGGGGAACCGTCAACCCCAGTAGGTCGCAGAGTTTTTTTTGGACATCGATGATGACTTCGGCTTGGTGCAGACGCTTTTGTAGCCGTTGGTTTTCCCGCGTCAGTCGTTGCATTTCACCAGCCATTGGATTGCGCGGAACGGGCTTCTTGCCGCGCTTACGAGGCTCCAGGCCGGCGATTTCGCCTGTCGATCTCAGCTTGCGCCACGTGGTCAGGTGCGATGAATATAAACCCTCGCGCCGCAGCAGCGCCGCAATCCCTCCGGAACCGCACTGGTCAGCTTCCTGCAGAATGCGACGCTTGTATGTGGCGGTGAAACGTCTGCGTACAGCCTTGTCTCTGACCTCGGGGTTTGCAACTCTGGAATCCCTGGGCGCCGGGTTCGCTACGGGGATGGTTGCCCCTCCGTTCCGTGAAGTCTCGCTACGCTCGCCTTCACTCCACTC
>JBEKVC010000208.1:0-1644 GCA_049514395.1 Terriglobia bacterium | reverse complement strand
CTTGTCCTTACCCACATTTTATAACATCCTTTGCGAGTTCTGCACCGCGAACTAGCAAGTACAGTTTCTGCCATCCGCGCCAGATCGTAATCCAACCTGGCTCGCCGTCCGACTTCCGCCCAAGGAAGCCGCCCAGTTTCGCTAGTTCTCGATAGAACTCGCCAATCGTCATTGTCCTCGCCACGGTATTGTTTCTTCGTTTCCGCGCCGCCAGCAGCATCGCGATCCAGTGCCGGGGGACGATCTTGCCGGCGAGGCGGTCGGGATTCGTGCGTGCCGCCGATTTCAATTGCAACAACCGCACCGCAATCACACTGAACAATCCCGTGATCCTCTCTAAGCCCTCCTTGCTTTTCAATTGCCGCTGTTCCACGCGGCATCCCGACTTCAATGCTTTGTGCCATTCTTCGATCAACCATCTTTTTTCGTAATATCCCAAGATCCGCCAAGCGTCGTTGAAACTCTCTACCGGCAACGACGTGAGCAGGATCCATTGAACCGCTTCCACATCCTTGGGCGCATCAACCTCCTGGGCATAAACCACCCACATCGCAATAGGCATCGGCGATAATCCCTGCACATAGGGGCTCTTTTGGCTGGGAACGGGGATTTTTAACGCGCCAAAACGAACCTCCACATTCGCCGTTCGCGCCGGCTGGGACCCACGCTTTCGATTCGGCCCGCGCGCACGCAGGAACAGTTCGTATTCGCCTGCCAAGGGCAATGTCTTCAGGTAATTGCTTAACGCCATTTTTTTCCCATCGGAAACTATCACATTCCGTTGCTTCTGGGTAACTCGCGCCACCCAGTCCGAACGCTGTTCCCAGCAGTGGCAATATACCTCGAAGTTGTCCGCTCCGCGATCCATCACATGTACCCAACGCACGCCATCTGCAGGCGGCCCTACCATGTCGATCACTTGGCCCCAAAGCCGCGATTCCCGGTCTCGTTTGAGACGCTGCGTCGTGTTTTCTTTTTTCGGCGTTGGTTTGCGATAGCGAATCTTCTGTCCCGCAAGGCCAATGACCTCCTCGCCTTCCGCGCCGACCATAAGCGCGGAATGCAACAGAAACCCCCAGCCTCCGCCATTGCCCGTTCGACACATCCCCGGTATCCCGCGGCGAATGCCGAAATCCAACTCCGTGGTATCGTCGAGAACAAGATAGGTGCCCGGCGGACGCCGACGTGTTTGTTCCCAATGTGGCCCTGCTATGGCCTGAAACGTCACGCCCTCGCAGGCAAACAAACGATACGCGGCCTTCAAATCGGCCATGTCGGTCATCTGCTCCGGCAAACTGCCGGATGGGTGGCAAAGCATGCTTGCCGCCAGTTTTGTCAAACGTAGTGTACGTCGTTGATCGTGCAAATTGCATACTCCAAATTGCTCCTTGGCCCATAATTGGGCGTCCATCGTGATAGTCACGTAAACACCTCCATGCAAAGATTTGAGTTCGGCCCGCGAGCACCTCTCGCGGCGTCTCGTTGGACTGGGCCTCATTCCCAGTCCATAACTTTGCTACGTAGTTCCTGACTAAAACGGTTGAACTGTTGATGCAATGCGTCTTTGCTATTATACTTATGTTCATGCCGCTTAATGTTGAACTCCTCCGACTTCCACTACGTAAATATGGGTAAGGACAAGGC
>JBEKVC010000207.1:0-1655 GCA_049514395.1 Terriglobia bacterium | reverse complement strand
TCTTTACGGCCTGTTGCCCAAAGGGACCTTGTAAAAGTCGATAATACGTCGCCCGCCGCTTCGGTTTATGCCATGGGCGCCGGGCGGCCTAACCGTCTCCATCGCATGAGAAAGGCGAGGTACAACGTGATGGAATGGCTTCCGAGCATTGCCAGCGGGGCACTCCTCACCCCCTTTGTCGGGTTTATTGCACACCGGATCAATGTCTCGATGTTCTGGATGGCTGACACAAGGTACTCCTGTATGGCCACTTTCCATAGCCCCCGCCAACGGGTCCGATCAAAGCCGAAGCGAGTGCTTCGAGCATAGGATCGTTCCATAAGCTGCTGGCGCGTTTTGATGTCTCTTTTTGCTGTACAGGTCTTTGTGAGCGCAAGCATGCGGTCAAGCTCTTCCTGGCGGACGTGGCGCTGTACGGTACGCGGTCCTTTTGCTCTGGTGCACTGATCTCGCAGGCTGCATACAGCGCAGTCTTTCTTTGGTGCCGCATATTCGATGTTCTGTTTGTCTTTGTAGACTGTCCTTTTCTTCAGTACCTTTCCTGCCGGGCATGTATATGTGTCGTTCTCCTTATGATAGATAAACCGCTCTTCCGGGAATATCCCGGTTCGCGAGCTTGTGGTGCTCATGATGGCCTTGATAGCGGGGACGTGGGCTTGTATGCCCTTGTCGCAGCAAAGCATAAGGTTTTCTTTTGTGCCGTACTTACTGTCTGCCACTACGGTCGTTACCTTCGAATCGGTATTGTTCTCATGTTCCTTAATGAGAGAACCCATTTCGTGTCCGTCGTCGATGACGCCGGGGGTAACTGTTACTGCGGTGATCACTTCGCGGAGTCCGTCAACCGCCCGGTGAGTCTTGTACCGGAGTTTTGCCTTGCCTCCGCCATGGCGGACGATGGAGGCATCCGGATCAGTGGTGGAGACGTAGCGATTGTTTACGAGGGCTTTTGGGGGATCAGACGTGTCCTCCAGTCTCTTCTCCAATTCCCGGTATTGTTCGTTGAGGTGGCGCTTCAGAGAATGGGTGTCGACAACGGAGTTGTTTGAGGCATCGGCATCGATGAGGCTTGAGTCCATGAAGATCTTGCTGCCGTCGACCAGTTTTGCTTCAACACACTGCACGACGATCCGCTCGAAGAACTGCTTGAAGACTTTCTCACCCCATCTTTTTCTCGCCTTCGAGAGCACGCTGTGGTCGGGTATGGAGGATTCGATCGTGTAACCAAGAAACCAAAGCCAGTCCAACCGCTCGGGAAGAGTCTCCATGAGCTCCCTTTCAGAGCGGACATTGTAGAGTATGAAGAGAAGCATGAGCTTTAGAATTACCGGGGGGGGAACGGAGACGTTGCCCTTTTTTCCATAGGTCTTCTCCACTTCCTTGTAGATGAACTCGAAGTCGATCAGCTCCTTGATCTTCCGAAGGGGGTGGTCCTTCCGGACCCTTGTTTCTAACTGAACATGGAAGGAAAAGAGAGGATCGTTACGCGGGGGGTCGTAACCCATCATGGGCCGTATCTCCTTGTTCTGAGCGTTCACAAAGCTTACCATAGTCTACGAGAGAAGGCCATATAATTGTATGCAATAACGGACATTTCTATTAGTTCTTGTCCTCAGCTTGTGATGAAATCAGGCTTTGGGCAACAGGCCGTTTAT
>JBEKVC010000206.1:0-1657 GCA_049514395.1 Terriglobia bacterium | reverse complement strand
GTCTCAAAACTCCGGCAAATTTTTGAATGAATTGCGGCGGTTGGCGTCTGAGAGGCATGGCACAACCCATCGCTCCCGACTACGGCCAACAATTTCTTTTTCCACCCGCGCTCGAAGACTGGGTGCCGGCCGATCACCCGGCGCGATTCCTGCGCGAGTTCGTCGAGCAACTCGATCTGCCCGCCTTGGGCTTTGCCCTGCCCGCCGCCGTGGAAGGCCGTCCGCCTTACCACCCGAGCCTGCTCTTGAAGATTTGGCTTTACGGCTACTACCACCGGATTCGTTCGACCCGCAAACTGGAGGTTGCTTGCCGTGAACATCTCTCGCTGCTCTGGCTCACCGGCCTGATCCAGCCCGATCACAACTCGCTCTGGCGCTTCTGGCGCGACAACCAAAAGGCGCTGCGCCACATCTTCAAACAAACCGTGCAACTGGCCGTGCATACCGGAGCCGTTGGCCTGGCCCTGCAAGCCCTGGACGGCACGAAAATCCAGGCCGCCTGTAGCGGCCCCAAAGGGTGGAGCCAGGAATACATGGAAAAACTTCTGGCCCAACTCGACGCCGCCCTGGACGAGATCGAACTGACCCTCGTGGAAGAAAACGCGGATCTAGATCAATCCGGCTACCGTCTGCCCGCCGGACTGGCCGGGCGCCAAGCCCTGCGCGAAGAGATCAAACGCGGTCTGGCGCAACTGCAAGCCGACGGACGCTCGCACTATCATCCGGTCGAACCGGAAGCCCGGCGGATGAAAGTCGGCGACACCAATCGCTACGCCTACAACGCCCAAGCCGTGGCCGATGGCAAGGAAGGCGTGATCGTTGCCTGCGACGCCAACCGCCAGGAAACCGACAACGGCCAACTGGTGCCAATGGTACAACAAGCCCGGGAGAACTTGGGCGTGGCCGCGCCCGCCGCTGTGACCCTGGCCGACACGGGGTATGGAGCGGGCGGCGACCTGCAAGCCGCCGCCGAAAAACACCTGCCGGTGCTGGTGCCACCAGCCGAAGGCGCGCCCGCCAAAGACAACCCTTACGCGAGTCAACACTTCCATTACGATCCGGCCGACCACACCGTCACCTGTCCCCAAGGCCACCTGCTTGATCACGAAGGCCACACTAGCAAGGACGGTGTGCGCGTCGAACGTTTTCGCTGCCACCGGCGCGACTGCCCCGTGCGCGCCCGCTGCACCGGCGACCCCAAAGGCCGGCAGATTGAAATCCGACCGCACCGGCAGGAAGTTCAAGCGATGCGGCGGCGCCTGCAAGACCCGGACGCACGAGCCCTCTGGGAACAACGCGCCAGGATCATCGAACCGCGCTTTGGACAGATCAAACAACACGACGGCTTTCGACGGTGGACGGTATGGGGATTAGCAGGCGTCAAGACCCAATGGACGATGGTGTGTGCAACCTTGAACCTGCGCATCCTCTACCGGCACTGGCAAGCCGGGCGTGGACCGGAAAAAGAAAATCCGTTGGCAGTCATAAGCCTGAAAATGGCGATTCGAGAGTCAAAGCCATCTGGCGGAATCCAAAATCAACTCGCGCGGTGGTGGCAGAAGCTATTGTCCCGGCAGCCGAGCGGAGTCGAGTCCAGCCAACCGGTTTCCCCTTTGCCTTCGCCACCATCCAATAAAATAACTTTTGAGACAGTCTC
>JBEKVC010000205.1:0-1662 GCA_049514395.1 Terriglobia bacterium | reverse complement strand
TCGTCAACTATAACCGCTACGATTTCGATAACCGGGGTGTGATCGTGTAGTTCCATTCGGGATGGAACGGGTCGCCCTGGATGTCGAGGCGGTTCATTTCGGCCTTGCTGATTTTGATGCCTTTCTCGTAGGTCCGGGGATCGAGCGCGCTTTCGATTTTGAGGCCGGTCTTCGTCGTGGTCGCGGCAATCAGCTCGACCACGGCGGCGCGATCGGTGAGCGGACGACCGCGCCAGTTCTGCGTGATGTGACAGAACATCCGGTGCTCGATTTTGTTCCATTTGGAGGCGCCCGGCGGATAGTGTCGAACCTTGATCGCGAGCTTCGTCTCGTCGGCGAGTTTCTGCAGTTCGACCTTCCACAGCCGCACACGCGCGCCGTTCGAACCGCCGCAGTCGGCCGTGATGGTCAGCTCTTGCGCTTTCGGGTAGCGTTGCCGCCCCATTTTCTCGAGCCAGGTGCGGATGGCTGACACGGCGAACTCGGCCGTGTCGTGCGTGATGCCCACGCTCACCCAGCCGCTGTTGGCCGCGATGTCGTAAACGCCATAGGGCGCGACCTTGCCGAGATTCTTGTCTTCGAAGTCGTGCGCCTTGACGCGTTTGGGATCGCCCTTGGGCCGATAATCGGCGCCGCCGTTGCGATAATTGCCGACCAGTTCCTTCTTCTTCGTATCCACGGAAATAACCGGCTGGCCGGCTGCCTGGGCCGCCAGAACCTGGGCATTGATATAGTCGAACTGCGCGTTGCGATCGGGATGGTGGGAACCTTCTTCAGCCTTGCGGTTCGCCTGACGAGAGAACCCGAGTTCGCCCAACAGTTTGCGCACGCTGTTGGGACTGATCGCATGGCCCATCTCGGTCAGGGCCGTCGCAAGCTTGTCGAGGCTCTTCGACACCCACAGCAGCGGACGCACGGGATCGCCTAACGTCGCGGGCTCGACAATGCGCTTGAGGTCCTGGAGCAGCGTCGGATCACGCTCGGTGAGCCGCCGGGGGCCGCCGCCGTCACGGCGAACATGGCCTGGCGCCAGAGGCGGCGCATCAAGGTCCCGCAGACCGCGCTCGATCGTGCTGCGTGCCAGCCCCGTGACGCCGGAGACCGTCGCCAGCCCTCCCCAACCCGCCGCCCGCACCTCGCTGGCCGCAAACAGCCGTCGTCCCCGTTCGTCCCGCTTCGAGCCGTCCGCATCCCACCGTCGCCGAATCGCTTGCGTGTCGATCATGCCAACGCAGATACCGGTACGCGCGACCTAACGGAATCCGCCACCCCCGAGTCAAAACGCCGCAGCGCCGCCACACGTAATCCGATTCATTTGTCGTTGCGCGCGTCCTAACGGAATCCGCCACCCCCGAGTCAAAACGCCGCAGCGCCGCCACACGTAATCCGATTCATTTGTCGTTGCGCGCGTCCTTAGCGGGACATTCGCGGTTTGGAAGGGACAGGCGAGATTTGGCGGGTTAGAATCGCGGCATTGATTCTTACCTCGCCACGAGCCTGTGCGGATGAGCAATTTCCGTACGATTGATCGGCAGACTGGGTATCTGCTGCCGCCTTCGGTGGACGAGTGGCTGCCGGAGAAGCATTTGGCGCGCTTCGTGGTTGAAGTGATCGACGGGCTCGATCTTCGCGCGATGAGCGGCGATTATCGCGGCGGCGGTT
>JBEKVC010000204.1:0-1676 GCA_049514395.1 Terriglobia bacterium | reverse complement strand
CCGGGATTTCCATTTTGACTTCAGGTTCCAACTCGTTGTGTAGCCCGAACGGCCCTTTCTAGCAAGGTTTTAGCCGGGGTTGGTCCACAATGCTACCAGCGGCGCCGGGAGGGGCCGGTTTCGCGTCCGGCGCGCACCCAACGCCCGTAAATGACCCCTTTCCTGAGCGCTTCCGCAGACACTTCTCCCGCCGCCCCGGCGTCATCATCGAAATCTGCTCCGCTCTGCACTCGCCTTATCCCGCTGGGGACGGCAGCATCGCGATCCTCCGCAGCATGCTTCCAAAGAGCCGGCGCGTCAGATGGCTCTCCGCCAGCAGAAGCCAGTAGTAACGTGCGTGCTTGATCAACCGCCCGCCGGTTTTCACCAACCGCTGCTGCAGACTGGTCAGCGACCAGGTGACGACCCGCGTCGGCAGCGCCAGTCGCCGCCACAGATTGCCGAGATTGTACGCGATCACGCTCAGCCACAGCCGGACCTCGTTGGCCCGGAAGCGGTGGCAGCTCAGCCGCGTCATCTTCACCGCCTGCTTGCCTTCCTTTATCCATTGTTCTGCCGTGCCGCGCTTGTTGTAGAAGCGCACCACCGCCCGACTTGAAGTCCCAAGATTGGTCACGATGAAACCGACGCGGGGGAACAACTCTCCGAAGTGGAACTCGACCTTCGCCACCACTCGCCGGACCGTCTTCCAACTCGCCGCCTGGTAGAGAAAGCTCTTGTAACGGACCAGCGGTTTGTAGCTAGGCCTTCCCACTGGCCGGGTCAACAACTCCGTAATATCTCGCTCCAGAATATCGTTAGCGGGAAGCCGGATAGCGTACTTCACTTCTCGCTCTTCCAGTGCTTGGTAGAGCTTCGGCTTGGCGAAGGCCGCGTCGGCGCGGAAGACCACTTCCTTGCCCCGCTCCTGTTGGCGCTCGATCTCCGGCAGCAGCAGTTCCTCCCAGCCTTCGGCGCTGGAAACGTTGCCGGGGCGCAGCTTGGCGGCGAGGCAGTCGCCTTCGCGATTGAACAGTAGCAAGGGATGATAGCAGGTGGACTCGAAGTGCCCGTTGTAGGCGCTCTGCTCCTACTCGCCGTAAACCGGGATCTCAGTGCTGTCCATATCCAGCACGATGCGCCGAGGCGAATCGATAGCTTCGGCCTTGGCGACTAACTGTCGATTGAGCGCGGCCAGACCCGCGAGGTTGTCTTCTTGCGTCAGGAGTTCCGTCTCGAACGACTGCAACCGGGAGGTCAACGCCGCCCCGCGCTCCCAAATCTTACGCGACCCGATCAGCCGGAAGGCCGGATCTTGAGAGAGGCGCTCGGCGTCGTTCAGGTCTTCATAGCCCGCCAGCCGGCTGTATACCGACTGCCGCAGTAAGTCAGCGAGCGGGATCTGAGCATTCTTTCCGCGCGAATCGGCCAAGTACTGCTCGATGAGTTCACTCAGGCCCAGTCGCTCGTCCAACTCGCGCACCAAAATCAAGCCGCCGTCGGAGGTCACCCGCGCGCCTTGGAAATCCACCCTCAACGAGCTATTGAACGAGAGCTGAAAAGGGCCACTTTTGTCCTCACCCACCGGCTGCTCACCTCCGCACCACCCCTGATCGCTTCCAAACCCACGTCTGTCAATGGCTCCGCTAGGTCTTACCACATTAGTAGTACACTTGGACAAGGGAAATCCGGGGTAA
>JBEKVC010000203.1:0-1684 GCA_049514395.1 Terriglobia bacterium | reverse complement strand
ACGACACCATCGGTCGATTTGGTGGGGAAGAGTTCCTCTTGGTTCTCCCCGAATGCAGTCTGGAGGAAGGTGTGAAACTGGCAGAGCGAATATGCCACCTGGTTCGTTCAGAGCCGGTGAAAGCCAACGATAAGCCCATCGAGGTCTCAATCAGCCTGGGGGTGACAGTCGCCAACCGACTTGTTCCGGCGGACCTCGAAGCATTGCTGGGATCGGCGGACGCCGCTCTTTATCGGGCGAAAGAGGCAGGACGCAATCGAGTTGAATTCTCTGCCAATCCCCGTCCCTCCTCGGGGACCCCCGACTGATTGGAACGCGAAGCGCACCTCACATTTACCCTGCTCAGACTCGGGATTCCAGGCAGGTGTGATTCTGGCGAAACACAACCTGAACCGCGAGCCATTCGACGGCCGCAACTTGGAGCCCTGGTAGAGATAGCTGAAGTTGGAGTGGCTGGCGCGCATTAGGGCAGCGCCGTAATGTTCGCGGGCGGCGGTAGAGTAGGAGAGTAAGTGATCCCGCAGAGCGGGACGACTTCCTCTCCCCTCGTCGAACCGGACGTGCGGGTTTGCCGCATCCGGCTCTCGCAGAGACTCTCGCCCCAAGCATGCGCAGGTCGTGCCCCGTCCGGTCACAACGCGATCAGGCCCAGTTGTTTCATCTGAGTGTAAACCGTTGTGCCTTTCGGGGGCCGGTAGGGACGTTGGCTGCGGCGCCGCAGATGTTTCCACAGGCACCACTGCACGTAGCTGTTGATCTGGCCGAAAGCGTGGCGCGGATAACCATAGCTAAAGTAGCTGGCCCAGCTTCTCAGGTGACGATTCAACTCCCCGATCAGCTGCGGGATCGGAACGCCATTCTGTTGCGCGCTGGTCACCTCGCGCAGCTTCGCCCGCTCCCGCGCCAGGACCTTCTTCGACGGAACCACATTAAGGTAACGAAGCCACCCCCACTGTGGGCGCGACCGGTCGTACCGAAACGTGAATCCCAGAAAGTCCAGACTCGCTCCTTGCTGCTTCAGCTTCACTACCCGCGTCTTCTCCCGGTTCATTTCCAGCCCCATCCAGGATTCCAACTTCGTCTCGATCCATTCCACCAGGCGCGGCGTCTGCTGCTGTGCTAGCACCACGAAGTCATCGGCGTAGCGCACCAGCTTGGCCCCAGCCCAGTGAGCCGGCCCGTCAGCCCGGCGAAACACCCTGTCGAACCAGTGCAGATAGAGGTTGGCCAGCCAGGGCGAAATCACTCCCCCCTGCGGTGTTCCCTGCTTCTGCCGGCTGATTCGGGGTGGCCCTCCCGCTTCCTCGGACGGTTCCACCACCGCTGCTTCCAGCCATTGCCGGATCAGCGTCAAGACGCTCCGGTCCGCGATCCGCTGGAGCGTTTTCCCAGGAGCAAGCAGGTGGTGAGTTACTTGGGCCTGAACCCCCGCGAGGCCTCGAGCCGTGGGCATCAGAGACTAGGCTCTATAAGTAAGCAAGGTAATGAGATGCTGCGCTGGCTGCTGGTGGAAGCGGGGCAGCGCGCCTCGCAAGCTGATCCCGAGCTGCGGCGCAGGTATCAACGCTTGAAGTTGCGGCGCGGAACGAAGGTGGCCAAAGTGGCCTTGGCTCGAATCCTGGCGGTGCGTCTCTACTGGGCGCTGCGCGAGGCGAGCCCGCAAAGGTCACCGGTTCGCATGCCA
>JBEKVC010000202.1:0-1718 GCA_049514395.1 Terriglobia bacterium | reverse complement strand
CACGGGGAAGGCCGCTGGCAATGGAGACAGACGAGCGAACAAGCTCCATTGAACCTGCCGGGGTAATGGCGATGGCATGTACGCAGAGGAGACCAGACGCAACACGGGAAGCCCCAGCGGTGATCGCGGTAGGGATCAACTGGCAACTCGCGAGAGACAGGCCGGGCCGTATGGGGTGGCGGAGAGGCTCGTACGACCGATGAAGCCGGGTAATGCCGGTGGAGGAAAGGGGCCTCAGTTAAAGACGAACGCAAGAAGCGACGAAGGACCGAGGGATTGGCGATGAGCCTAACAACTCCATTCCGTGTTCAGAAGTTGCAGACGGCGTTGCACGCAAAAGCGAAGGAATCGCCCAACTTTCGTTTCTACGCGCTGTACGACAAGGTGTACCGGAAAGATGTCTTGGCATTCGCCTATGAGCGCTGCAAAGCCAATGGCGGAGCAGCAGGAGTCGACGGCCAAACCTTCGAGGACATCGAGGCGTATGGAAGAGAGCGATGGTTGGACGAACTGGCGCAAGAGCTGAAAAGCCGAACCTATCAACCACTGCCCGTGCGGCGGGTGTACATACCCAAAGCGGACGGGAAACAGCGGCCGTTAGGGGTACCCGCTATCCGCGATCGGGCAGCGGAAATGGCGGCAGTTTTGGTTCTCGAACCCATATTCGAGTCCGATCTGCAGCCGGAACAGTACGCCTATCGGCGAGACCGCAGCGCACTGGACGCAGTACAGCACGTCCACAAGCTGATCAATACTGGCCATGGAGAAATCGTCGACGCAGATCTCAGCAGCTACTTTGATACCCTTCCACATTCCGAACTTCTAAAATCGGTAGCTCGCCGAGTCGTCGACGGGGCGATGCTTCATCTGATTAAGATGTGGCTGGAAGCTCCGGTCGAAGAGACGGACGAGCGTGGAAATAAGCATCGAAGCACGCGCAATCGGGATGAAGGTCGAGGGAGTCCACAGGGCTCTCCGATCAGCCCGTTGCTGAGCAATCTGTACATGCGCCGGTTCGTGCTCGGATGGAAAAAGCTGGGACACGAAAAGCGTTGGAAAGCGTACATCGTGAATTATGCCGATGACCTCGTGATCTGCTGCCGTGGCAACGCCGAAGAGGCCTTAGCCACGATGCGGAACATGATGACGAAGCTGAAGTTGACGGTGAACGAAAAGAAGACGCGGGTCTGCAAGCTGCCGGAAGAGAAGTTCGACTTTCTGGGGTATACGTTCGGGCGGTGTTACTCGATGAAGAGGGGTCGTGTCTATTTAGGTACGGTACCCTCGAAGAAACGAGTGCAGCGTATCTGTCGAGATATCAGCGACGAAACCGGACGTGACAAAGTCTGGCAAGATTCGAAGACAGTCGTGGACAGGCTCAATCGGATGATGATCGGTTGGGCCAACTACTTCTGTCTGGGGCCAGTCAGCAAAGCCTACAGTGCGGTCGACTTACACGCCCGCCGGAGGCTGCGTCGGTGGTTATGCGACAAACACAAAGAGCCGCGACCGGCATACAAACGATTTCCGGAAGCGTCTCTGCACTCCGTGTATGGCTTGGTCCAGTTACCACACCGGACCGCGAACCATCCGTGGGCGAACGCGTGAGTCTTTTCCGAGAGCCGGATGCGGGAAAACTGCCAGTCCGGTTCGATGAGCGGGAACAGGAAACAGAACCAGGCCAAACCGGACTGAGGTGACGCGGCGAAAGCCACGTC
>JBEKVC010000201.1:0-1729 GCA_049514395.1 Terriglobia bacterium | reverse complement strand
GGACCTGTCGTTTAGGTCCGCGGCTTTTTGTTGTCAATTGGGGACGATGATCTTGAGCTGATCGCGGACTGACCGTGTTCCTACTCAGCACCATCCCGTATCTCCCCTATGGCCTCGTTTCCTACAGCGTAAGGACGCGTGGGAATTCCCCCGGCTCCTGGCCCGGCCCCACTCCAAATTTGAATCCACTCGCCTTGCTTCTAAACCACCCCAATTTTAAGGGTTCAACTGTGCCTTAACCGCAATATCGGAAGAGGATGCAGACAGCACTCCTAATGATCTGTCGCGAAGCACCAGATAATAATTCCCCTGTCTAAGTCGCCCACTTCGTTTGTAGATTTTGGCTTTCGATGCGGTGAAATCTGAATAGACTGTAACTTGATTCCGCTGCCCCGCTTTCATGTTGTCGAGTTGGTCCGGGGTCGTAAGAAACACGTCCAGGGGATTGCCCCTCTCAACCGTTAGATCAACACTAATCGTACCAGAGTATGGAAGGCTGAGGGCAACAGCCCTCCACGATGAGGCAGGTAAGTTTTGAACTTCATTCTTAAGTTCAATTATGATGTTTTCTGCCGTTTTCTTGTCTCCTCCGGCGGCGGCATTGGAAGCAGCATTGATATTGCTTGAAAGGGCCTTCGCAATGCCTTTGTTGTCGATCAGGTCCAGGGCCAAGGTGTTGCTGATGTCGTCGAGCGTGCCCTGAAACGGCGCAACCATGGTCACAATTCCTGAAGACTCCGGGGCCGGAGAGTAGGGGAGTTGGTTAGTGGATGTTGCGCCGATGGGACTGGGTAACCCAACAGGCTCATGTGCAAGTCCTCTTGAGACTTCGATATTATCCAGCTCAGTGACAGCCTCGCCGCCAGTCACAGGCGGCATTAGGGAAGGCGGGTCAGTCGTTAGGTCAACAGGGGCTGAGCTCTCTCCTCTGTGGACGTCCTCACCCTGATCCTCCATGGGAGCTGTAGGGACTCTACCAGTCGCCATCTTTTCTGTTGGGACTATTTTTTCTTTTGGCCCCGTCGCAGTCGCCTGTTGGGCAACAGAAACGGGGAGTTGTGGTATAGGAGGGGCAGATGTAGATATGATAAGTTTTCCACGGGAAGCGGCAAGCCCCAAGGGCTTGCCCAACGAATGGTTCACGAGGTCTTGGAGCCGTCCCCACTCCTCATCTTCCAGCCTGTCGTGAAAACTGACGAGCTTCACAAACTCCGAGAAGATGTGCTGCCCCCGAGCAAGGGCGTCGGCATCCGGATGTATGTTAGGCCAAGCTGTTGCGACGATACTGCTGCGCAATTCTCGCGCTTTTTCCTGACACTGAAGTAGTGGGGCAAACTCAACGCCGTCTACGTGGGTGATAGAGAGGACTTTTTCCAAAACGCCGCTGGCTGCTTGCTGAATGTTCCGGTGTGCAGTTTGTTCCTCGATTACATCCGACAAAATCTCCATGAATGACCGAAGGTCTCTGATCGAGCCAAGCTCTGGTGTCTGAGGAAGTCCAGCAACTGACTCCGAGAGCTTGAGCACCTCCCTCTTAATCTCTTCAAACTGTTCCGCAGAATTCGCAAGTTCCCGAAGGAGCTCTTGAGGCACGGGACGTCCCAAACTCTCCAGTAGTTCACCGGCCTCTGGAAGGCGCTTTGCCAGGACCTTGAAGCTCACCTCCAGGTCATTTAATTGATTGATAAGAACCTCGGAAAACGGCGGCATGATTCCCCCTCGCAGCATT
>JBEKVC010000200.1:0-1768 GCA_049514395.1 Terriglobia bacterium | reverse complement strand
GCCTCATCCTTCCAAAGCACCCAGGCGTCCACTGCCCCAAATGCCACGCGAGCTACAGGAGCAAGAGCCTGCAACGGCCCGCGTTCTGCGCTCACTGCAACTTCAACCTGCGAGCGTGGAGACTGCGCAACAACATCCCGGACCTGAACGTGCCTTTCCTGTAGAGGCGCATTGTTCCACGTGGAAACAGGCCCGCACCGTCAACCTCAGCAGCGCGCCGCGCGCGCAGATCGGAGCCGCTACACCATGGCGAGACTCGCCCTCACCAAACCCATCGCTGCGTTCCTTGACCTTGTCGCGCTCAGCGAAGGCACGAAGCACAACCCCAACACCCACGACGACGGATACGACATCATCGTGAACGGCATCAACGGCCCCAACACCTTCGCCGATTACAGCGCCCACCCGTTCGCCGCTGGCCGGCCACCCATCGTAGTCACAACCAAGCCCAAGTTACTCGAATCCACGGCCAGCGGGCGCTACCAGATAACTCTGCCCACGTGGAAGAGCATCACCGAACGCTGGACGACCACAGTGTTCAGCCCGCAAGCTCAGGACGCCGCCGCGCTGCAATTGCTCAAGGAATGCGGCGCTCTCACTCACATCGACTCTGGTAACATCGCCGCTGCCATCGAGGCCGCTTGCGAGACGTGGGCCAGCTTCCCCGGCAACAGCTACGGCCAGGGCGGGCGCTCTCTCGCATGGTTGCTTGAGTGCTACGCCACCTTGCTCGCCGCCGAGTAGCTACGGAGGTTTCACCCGATGCTTGAATCCATCCACAAAGTAAGAGCTATCGCCATGAACGCCCGGCTGGATTGCTGCCCCTACGATGGAGACAGCAACAAAACCGGATTCTTCATTCGCCTTGGACCTACCGGCCCTTGGCTCTCAAACGTGCGCAGAAGTGCGCAGGCCGCTTGGAAAAATGCCGAGCAGCGCCTCAACCATAGAGACTCACCGGACCCGGACGAACTTACACTGACTCCGAGCCAAGAACAGAGACCCGCTTGAGTAACTCACTCCAAAAACGAAAGGAGGTCGCGGAGAATCGCCAGAGCCAGGTACAGGCCGCGCGCAACGCGCGGCCTCACCTGTTCACCACCCCGCGTACACTCACGATCAGGAGCCGACATCATGGTCACGACAATCAATCCGCGTAACTCACGCGTTCAAGCCGTGCGCGGCGCCGCGCAGGTCAGAGATACGATTCTTCTTTGTTCCCTTGCGCTGGAACGCCAGCTAAAGGGACTAAGCACGGCACAAAAAAACCGTGTGCTACTTGCGCTCCATGCGCAGATCGGCGAGCAGCTAGACACACTCGCCGCCAACAATGACCAGTAACTCAGCCGCTCGAAAGGAGCACAGTACTTATGAAAATCAACTGGGGCAAAATTGAGTCAGTCCTTGCCGACATCTTCAAGTTCGGCACCGCAGCCGCCGCCGTTGCCGAACCCATCGTCAATGCCACCAACCCCGGCATCAGCGGAGTGTACGACATCAGCGTGAACGCCGCGATGACGGCCGATGAAGCCGCCGAGGAAGCGGCCACCAAGGAAACCACCGACGCGGCCAAGGTTGCCGCCATCGCAGACGCCGTGACCCCGGTACTCGCCCAGGCCACGACAGCAGCCGGAGTCAGCCCGCACACCGCCGACCAGATCGCCGCCTACTCGAAGAGCGTTGTGACCGGCCTTCACATCCTCAGTGCCATCGATCCGGCCTCCACCACCACCTAGCGGCCCCCGCGCCGCCACAGCAGCGGGCCGCG
>JBEKVC010000199.1:0-1770 GCA_049514395.1 Terriglobia bacterium | reverse complement strand
GCAATATTGTAATTTCGCGCAATTTCTCGGCATCTCTTTTCATATGCGTTAATGAAGGACAGACACACCAAGACAAACGACTCCTCATCGATTTCTTTATTCCTGATTTTGTATGTCTTCGTTGCGCCTTCTCCTTTCGCCCGCTTAGCATTTAGCGCCAGGAGCGGGTAGAGCCTGGCGCTATGATATTCACGCAAACTTCAATTCCCGTATATGATCAAACGTTGCCAAGAAGGTCTCCACATGCCGGCTGTAGGATAATATTCTGTAAACAAGGCGGCGGCCGGTGGCAACGATCTGGCAGGGAATCTGAATAAAGCTCCCCAGGAAGCGTTTGAATTCCATCCGCAAAATATCGCGCCGTACCGCGGGTTCCAAAGTTACCAAGCCGTACCAGGCCTTCAGATTCCAGGCCAGGGCTGCAATGACCATATAGGCCCAATTCGAAACCAACCCATCCGACGGCATCCTCAGTGCATTGACCCCGCTCTTGAGCTGACCGATGACGTTCTCTTGGTTGCCGCGGTCATTGGCGAAGAGAACAATCTCCTGCGGGGTCATCTTGCGGTCGTTGGTGATGTAGAAAAAATACCGAACGTCATCGAATAACCGGATCTCACCCTTTTCGACAGTGAGGTTTTTCCGAACCACGACCATTCGGTAAGTCTTGTCGCAGTGAATGGGGCGGTAGTCGAACTCGCCGACTTGTTCGCTCTCCAGGCAGATGTTCTTGAACTCTCTTTTCTTGATCACCTGTTCCTTGACATTTTCCGGACGGCGACGTTCTTCCGTCTTAACCTCGTAATGCGCAGGCCGCTGCAGCGGCTTCCAGGTGGCCTCTCGCAAACCATCGGCAATCTCAATGAGGTTCTGCTTGGCATCATATCCGAAAACAAAGCGGACGCTGTCGTTCCAGCGATCGAAGTTGTGGGTGAGAGAAAAATCGGTGTCACCCCGGATCCAGACTTTCTTGAATACAGGTGCTGCCAGGTTGATTGCGCGGTCCAACCATTCGGCGGCTCCAGCCGAAGAAGGGCGATTGCCAGGCCTATTTGCAAGATAGAGCACCTCGTTAGTGTTGGCCAGAGTGACCAGCAGCGGCGCATATCCCCAGATCCCGTTATACGCGAGGTCCATTCCTTCCTTGCATTCACCGGTGGTCCCGGCAATGGTTCCATCAATATCTATGATAGCTTCTTTACGGAACGAATCATCCTGCAAGGCCCAAACCTTTGTTCTCGTTTCGTTGATCGTTTCCTGCAGGGCAAAGATCCAGGTCTCATCGAAACGACGCAAAAAATCTCCCGCCGTGGTCGGATCCGGGATCCTTTCGGCGTCGAGTGCGTTCATGTAGGTTTCGTCGTTGCGCAACCGCTCGATGTCTTCCAGGCAGGTGCCGCCGGTAAGGACGTTGTAGGCAATGTTCAGCACATGATCCGATTCCCAATACGGCACATGGACCTTCAGCAGCGCGATGGTTTTATTGATCGCCCTGTCCAATTTCAGTTTGCACACCAGCTTGTGCAGGGCGCCGATTCCACCAAAACCGATTGCCCGGGTTCTTTCGGCGATCTCATAGTGGACGTTGGAATCTTTGAACATAGGATCGGGCTGGTCCTCGTACTGCTTTCTTACCAGCCGGGTGTCGAGATTTTGCTTGTCACGGAGGTAGATTTTGTGGTCTCTTTTGTTCACCTGGAATGTGCTCCTTTTGGTTGTATTGGTAATATCCAAATTCCTATTATAACCAATAGCGATGCACATTTCAGG
>JBEKVC010000198.1:0-1794 GCA_049514395.1 Terriglobia bacterium | reverse complement strand
ACTTGGTCGACCAATTGTTCAATTCCAGCGAAATGCGGCTGGCACGGGCACTCCTGCTGTTGGCCAATTATGGCAGTCACCTTGGTCCCGAACCGTTACGAGTTATGCGCGGAAGTTGGTGACGGCATGAAGGGGTAAGGCGGCGTATCGTGGGGGTGTTCAACGCCTCCACTTCTCCACCAAAGGAGTGATACGCCGTGACCGACACTAACGTCATTACGCTCGCTCAGCCAGGGACCTTCACCGATTCGCTCACTGAGATTTTGCGCAACGGGGCGTGTGCCCTGCTCACGCAGGCCGTCGAGATGGAAGTCGCTGACTTCCTGGAGCGATATGCCGATCTCAAGACCAAGGCGGGCCACCAACGCGTCGTGCGTCACGGGCATCTGCCGGAGCGCGCGATCATGACCGGCATCGGATCGGTGGCCGTGCGCCAGCCGCGCGTGCGCGACCGGGAGGCTGTCGGTGGTGAGCGGATTCGCTTTAGCCCGACCATTCTGCCGCCCTACGCCCGGCGCACGAAGAGCCTCGAAGTGCTGATCCCGATCCTCTACTTGAAAGGCATCTCCACCGGCGACTTTGAGGAGGCGTTGGCTGCCTTGCTCGGCAAGGATGCCGGCGGGCTATCCGCTTCGACCATTGCGCGGCTGAAGGAGGCTTGGGTCGACGAACACGCCCGCTGGCTTGATCGCGACCTGTCCGCCAAGCGTTACGTTTACTTCTGGGTCGACGGTATCCACGTGCAGGCCCGACTTGAGGATGACGCGCAGTGCCTGCTCGTGATCATCGGCGCGACGCCGGAGGGTAAAAAAGAGCTGGTCGGCCTAATCGACGGTGTGCGCGAGAGCGCGCAGTCGTGGAAGGAACTGCTGCTCGATCTCAAGCGACGTGGACTTGCGATGGGACCGGAACTCGCGGTCGCCGACGGTGCGCTCGGCTTCTGGAAGGCGCTTCCCGAGGTCTGGCCCAAGACGCGCGAGCAACGCTGCTGGGTGCACAAGACTGCCAACGTCCTCAACAGGCTACCAAAGAGTTTGCAAGGCAAAGCCAGGCGGGCGCTTCAGAACATCTGGATGGCCGAGACCAGGAAGAACGCCGAGGCCGCCTTCGATACGTTCGCGGAAATCTACGGCACGAAGTACGACAAGGCGGTCGAATGCCTGACCAAGGATCGCGACGTGCTGCTCGCCTTCTACGACTTCCCCGCCGAACACTGGAAGCACTTGCGAACGACCAACCCGATCGAGAGCACCTTCGCAACCGTCCGTCATCGAACGACAAGGTCGAAAGGATGCCTCTCGAACAAGACGGCGCTTGCCATGACCTTCAAACTCGCACAGTCAGCCGAGACGAGCTGGCACCGCCTGCGTGGTTATAACCAGTTGCCCAAGATCATCATGGGTGTAAAGTTCAACGACGGAATCGAGGTCGTCAGATCGCAAGCTCAAACCGCTGCCGCCTGACCCAGTCCGTCACCAAGATTCGGCGATAGCTCTTGGGATCGCGGAGAAACATCTGCCAGCGGGGACTGTTCGGCACCTGGTTCAGCGATAGGGCACGCCCTTGTCGGCAAGGTGGCGTTTCATCGCCTCGAAGCCGTGGCTGCCGAAGGCGATATGATCGATGACGCTAGAATCGGATCGCTGCTGCTTGCCAGTCTGCGAGTTGTCGTTGAGATGCAGGACAGGATGGCCCGCTGGCGATCAACGCCTCCGCCCACGACAATGGCCCAATCGGCCCGGTGAGCAACTCGGCTGTCAACACAGCCTCGGTCGGATTCGCACTAGAGCCTAG
>JBEKVC010000197.1:0-1810 GCA_049514395.1 Terriglobia bacterium | reverse complement strand
ATGTTTCAACCGTTAAACATAGTTTTTAGCTCAACTCAATTAACAGCTACTAATCCTAATATTGGTAGTGGTTTAGTTTTTCAAGGCTCATGCTTAGTTAATACGGTGATAAATAATGTTCAAGCTGTTAATTCTACGAGTGGTTTACCTGTTAATGCTTATCAGGTCACTGTTACAGTGTTTAATTTTATGTCGTTGATGTTGCTGTTTTTACCGATAATTATATATATTTATTATGAGTACAATAAAGTGTTAACTCCAATAAATAAAAGGAAAAGGAACATAAAATAAAATGGCTCATATTGCGTTATTTTTAACTCCTGAGTTAATGGTTTTAGGAACAAAAAAGTTTAATCCAACTGACAGTTTTGTTAATTTCAGAAAAGGAGCTTTTAATATTCGTTTAGATGCTTATTTATACAAAACTGATAATGATACGATTTATGGTTACATTTATCCGACTGACGAAAAACTTTTGATAGATGTTGCTAAAAAGGATTTTATTCCACAAAAACCTATAAAAGTAGATAAAAAGAATAGTGTAGAATCTGCAAGATTAGTATTCCTAAAGGAAAAGATAGAGCATGGAGATTTACACTTGCTTGTTGCTGAATCAATCATAGGGCAACTTGCAAGGGCATTTCTGCAACAGGTTAAGACTAATTGGCTGTTTGTCATTTTAGCTATCGGTTGCGGTGTAGCAATCGGTTATATTGCTTGTTCCGCTATTAATCCTTCCCACACAATAACTTTATTGCAAAACGCTACAGGAACATTCAAAGTCAGTGGATAAAAAATGAAAACACTAAAACAACATTTAGCAGATAATTCAATTTATCTCTCAGATGAAATACTTAAACGAATACAAAAAGCAGTAAACGAATATAACAAAGAATGGCTAACACAAAAACCAACCAAAACAGGACAAGAAATACATGACTGCATTGAAGGTAACTGGTCAACTAAAATTAGAAATAATTTTGTAAACGACAAAATCATAAAATATATCCCAATAGAAAAACTTTTAGAGGAACTAAATAAAAATGAATAATTCTTATAAAGAAAAATTATTAAATCATATTGAGATTTTATTTGAAGATAATAAATTAGAGTATAATACTTATATAGATTTATGCGAATTTGTTAATGAGTTGAAATAAATGAAGCATGAATGCGGTTTGTGTTTAAGAGATAATAGTGTTTGTGCAATCGGTAAATCGTTTTGGGAGTTGTTAAGGGGTAAAGTTGTTGATTGTTCTATTTATGAAGATTATCATAAAGGATTAATAAAAGAAAAAAAAATATGTAATAATTGTATTGCTAATTGTAATAAAAGAGGTTATACTTCTTATTGTGTTATGCCTAATAATTATTTGATAAAAAGGAAGAAGGTTAAATTAATTGCAGTTTAAAAGAAGCTGGATTTATTACGTTATCGGTGCTGTTGTTTTTGTTGCTGTATTTGGTATCAATAAAGGTTATTGGTTGTTTATGTTGATGGGTTTTGGTTTAGGTTACTTGTTACATAATTGGATATTTGAGAAATATACTGATTTTGTTAACGCTTTTTTTACTGACGAACTACGCAAAAGGCAGATAAAAAGAAAAGAGTTAGAACAAGAATTAGAGAGATTAAAGGAGGGCGATTAGTAAATGGCTAAAACATTATGTTTGGACTGCGGAATAATTTTTAAAACAGTTAAAGAATATTGGATGCATGACTGTAAAGAATCTCATAGGAGAGAGCATTAATGTCAGGTGGAATGGATAGTCTTTATAATGAATTCCAGAATGTTCCTAATCCTAACCA
>JBEKVC010000196.1:0-1814 GCA_049514395.1 Terriglobia bacterium | reverse complement strand
CCCCAATTCGCCGATAAGGTCGTCGAATACAGCAGACACTGGGATCGGAGCGCGGGAGGTTAGAGTCGGCACACCCTGCCGAGCGTAGCCGCCTTGCGCTTCGGCTGAGATCAGTGTTCCAAGGCTCGCTTTACCGTCCGCTTACGGTCAGCATGGAATACCTCGCCCTCACCCTCCCTCTTGGCTCACGAAAAGTGGCTTGCTTATCCGCTGATAAGACCTCCTTCAGATCCGCAACGGAAGTAGCCTCCAGGCTTCTAGCCATTCCCCCAACCGCTCCAGCCTCGTCACCAAGCGCAGCACCATCCTCCGCGCATGATACGCTACCCGCCCCGGCGTATTGAAAATCAGGAAGCGCAGCCGCTTGGGCCGCGCCCTGAGCAACTCCGCCGGCAGCGCCAACCGCTTCAGGGCCGTCAGCACGTTGTGGGCGATCACCGCCAGCCGCAGCCAGGCGGCGTTGGCCCCGAAGTACTTGCTGGGCAGCACCCCGCCCGCCAACTCATTCTTCACCACATCGTGCACCGCTTCGATCGTCCCCGCCTTCTCCCGGTGCCACTCCATCAGTCGCCTTGCCTTCCAGTCCCAAATATTGCTCAGCAGCGCAAAATGCCGGGTGGTAAGACCGCCCTCAAACAAACCGCCCTGCCGCTTGCGAATCCGAATCCCCACGTAGCGCAAAGGTTCGGTCTCTTTGTGTTCCGACTTCTCCCCCGGTACAAACGGCACCTCGGCACATTCCCGAATCTCCTCCGCGTGCGGCTCCCCATACGGCTCCCAGGCTTCCTCCGGCACTGCCAGGATCGCCCCGTGGAGCGCCTCGCTCATGCGCGCACTGATCGCAAACCCGATGAATCCCTGCGGACCGTCCGCCCGCTTTTCGTCCCGCAGCCAGTTCACCAACTCGCTTTCGTGGCAGGCTGAATCCCCTCGGTAGTAGTACGTTTTCACCGTCCCCGGCAGCGCTGCGAACGCCGCCTTCGCCACCGTCAACGGCTCCATCATCGCCGGCACATTCCCGTCCCGAAATTGATCCGCCAGCACCACATCCATCTCGGCCCACACCGCTAGCATCGGCTGATAGCCCCGTTCCCCTTCGTAGGTCCGCAGTGCCTCCTGTTTCCGGCTCTCGATGATCGTGGCATCCTGATCCACCGTGGCGATCCTCTGCTCCGCACAGCGTGATCCCAACTCCTGCACCAAGCTGCGGTTTACCCGCCCCAGACCCTGCAACTCGACGCTCTCCTCGGGAATATAGGCGATCTCATCCGGCGCACGCCTCCCCTTCGCCTCCTCCATCTTTTGCTCGTCGTGAAATTGATAGAGAAACTCCAGCGCCGCCCGCGGCGAGGGAAAATCGTGTCCCAGCAACTTGCTCAGCGCCGCGTCTTCCCGCAATCGCTCCAGGTCCTCCACACACTCCCCTCCCACCGCGTTCAACACCACCAAACTTTCCACGTAGGTGGCTTCGTCGTAGCCCCGCTCGCGCTGCTTGACCTGCACATGTTCCTGGATCGCAGCCGGCAGACCCAAGGACCGAAAGGCCCGCACCACCAGCGGCACTCCCCCCAACGCCGTCAACTCTTCCGCTAGCGGCTGGGGGTCAATCTCGAAAAGCATCGGCAATTCCGTGGGTGACCGTCTTCTTGGTTTCTTCATGTTGCGAGTGTAATGGCATTCCACACCTGAGGGGTGAAATTTCCTTACTCCCTGCAAAATCCTGCCGGGTTTTCTAACTCCGCCTCTGCCAACACATTCAGCGCCTCTGACACTGCCTTCCCCGCCAGACCCCGTCCTTTACCAGCGAATTGGGG
>JBEKVC010000195.1:0-1826 GCA_049514395.1 Terriglobia bacterium | reverse complement strand
GACGGATCTTCCCCGCGGTAATTAATTGAAGTCTTTGTATCCGAGAGGGTTAGCGGAATTTGTGCGACATATTGTAGTCATGTAAATATAAGATTTTCCTTGACATGGCTCTTAATTAGTTGTATGTAGAAGTCATGTATATCGCCACTGTCCCCAACCGCAACTCCCCGCCCGCGATCCTCCTCCGGGAATCCTTTCGCCAGAACGGCAAGGTCAAGAACCGCACCCTCGCCAATCTGTCGCACTGGCCCACGGTCCGCGTCGAAGCCCTCCGCCGCCTGCTGCGTGGCGAGTTCGACCAAGCCGCCGAGCTCTCGCGGGCCCCTCAGCTGGGCGGCGTGTTCGGCCTCTTGTTCGTGCTCAAGCAGATCGCCGAGGTTCTGGGCATCGGCGCCGCGCTGGGCCACCGCCGGCGGGCAAAACTCGCTCTGTTCCTGGTGCTGGCCCGCGTCGCGGACCAGGGCTCGCGCCTTTCGGCGGTGCGCTGGGCCCGGGATCAGGCGGTGGCGGAAGTGCTGGGACTGGGGAAGTTCGACGAGGACGATCTGTATGCCGCGCTGGATGATCTGGCGGCCCGCCAAGGGAAGATCGAAAAGGCCCTGTATCGCCGCTACCTCACTCGGCGCTGCCAGCCGCCCCGGCTGTTTCTCTACGACGTGACCAGCAGTTATCTGGAAGGCCAGAAGAACGAGTTGGGGGAGTACGGTTACAACCGCGACGGGAAGCGGGGCAAGATGCCAATCGTCATCGGCCTGTTAGCGGACGAGGACGGCGAGCCGCTGGCCGTGCGGGTGTTCGAAGGCAACCGCAGTGATCCCACCACCGTGGTGGAGCAGATCCAGATTCTGCAGGAACAATTCGGGGTGGAAGAGTGGGTCTTCGTGGGGGACCGGGGGATGGTGAAGAGGAAGGGGAAACAGGCGCTGACGGCGGCGGGGCTGCGCTATATCACGGCCTTGACCGACCCGCAGATTCGCCGGCTGCTGGGCCCAGGGACCTTGCAGTTGAGCTTATTCAGTGAGCAGGTTTGCGAAGTGCAAGGCAAAGGCGTGCGCTACATCCTGCGCCGGAATCCGCAGGAGGCCCAGCGCGAGCAGCATCGCCTGGACGACAAACGGGCGAAGCTCGAAGCCCGGATCCAGGCCCGCAACGAGCAGGTGCGCACCCACCCCCGCTGCCAGCCGCCAGCGGGCCAACGGGCGATGCACGCCTGGGCCGGGCGGCACAAGCTGACGGGCCTCGTAGAAATCCAGCTCGAAGGCACGCAGTTGAAGCTGCAACGGAACGAGGAAGCCATCTGCCGGGCGCTGGAGTTGGCGGGCTGTTATGTGGTGACTACCGACGTGGCCTCCTCCGCGATGGGCGCCCAGCAAGTGCACGACAGCTATGTTTCGCTCCAGAAGGTGGAGCGCGACTTTCGCACGCTGAAGACCGGCTTGCTGGAAGTGCGGCCGGTCTGGGTGCGCAAAGAGAGCCGCACGCGGGGGCACGTGTTCTGCTGCCTGCTGGCGTTGAAAATCAGCCGCGAGATGGAGCGGCGATTACGCGCCGCCTTTGGCACCACCGAGACCGGGGCCGATGCCATCACCTTGCCGGATGCGCTGCGGGCCTTGACGCGCCTGTGCCTGCTGCACTACGCGGTCGATGAGAAAACCACCGTGACCAAGCTGCCCCAACCGGACGCTCGCCAGCAAGACATTCTCAAGGCTCTCGGCGTCACCCTGCCGGCCATGTAGTCAGGAGACCCACACACGACCGAACGACTAACTGCCGTCATGCCAAGCAGTTCGACAAAAAAACCCGCCTATAACAAAAAGGAAGATGCG
>JBEKVC010000194.1:0-1828 GCA_049514395.1 Terriglobia bacterium | reverse complement strand
GGGAGGCGTCGCTGGTAATGATGGAGGTGATGGATTGCCCTCCCACATCCAGCACCACCTTGGTCAGCAGGCCAACCGTTTGCAGCCTGATGATGCGCCCCACCAACTGATTTCGCCCGCTGATCACGTGCTCGAGCCCCGCCCCCATCCCTGAAATCGGCGCGGCGGGCGCAGGCTGAGCCGTAGAAGTCGCCTTTCCGCCCTGCCCTCGCTCGCCTCTTTGAAAAAGCAGGCGGTCAACCTCCGAACGCGGAACGCGATGATGGCCCCCCGGCGTCGTCACGGTCTTGATCTTTCGCTTGTAGATCCATTGCTTCAAAGTCGGATAGCTCACGCCTAACTCCCGCGCGGCTTCAGGGACGTGGAGGAGTTCCATACAAGATTGCCTCCGTTCAATATGGTTACGAGCTCATATTTATACGATTTGACACGTCTAGTCAACGGGTGGGTCGCGGAAAGAAGCGCAGGCGCAGGGTTGCGAAGGGGGTGAGTGTCATCCTGATCCCGCCACCAAAAGCGGCGGGCTCAGGACGACAGCGCAGATTGCGGCCCCAAGCGAAGACCAGGTCTTCATTGATCGCCTGCTATCCCGGGCCCGCAGGGTAGGCCGGTAAATCGGCGGGGCGCGGAGGCAGCTTCTTGGGGTGTTCCCGGATCTCTTTCATCACCAACTCGATCGCCTTTTCAAGCTGCGGATCGTGCCCTTGCATCACCAAATCCGGCGTGTTATCGACCTCGATATCCGGGGCGACACCGTGATTTTCAATCAGCCACTCGCTATTCAAGCCATAGAGCGAGAATTCCGGCCGCGTAATGTAGCCGCCATCCATCAGAGGCATATTACCGCGAATGCCGCGCACCCCTCCCCAGGTGCGCATGCCAATGAGCGGCCCCAACTTGTATTCCTTGAAGTAATAACTGAAGAAGTCTCCGTCGGAGGCGGCATACTCATTGGTGACGCAGGCCATGTAACCATGGAAGACCACGTCCGGAATGGTGCCGCTCTCGGAGTTGCGGGCTGACTCCATCCCCGCCAGCACGCGGCGCAGGCGCTCAAAAATGATTTGATCCACGAAGCCGCCGCCGTTGTAGCGCACGTCGAAGATCAGGCCTTCCTTGCGGACCTGCGGGAAGAATTGCTTTACAAATTCGTTCAGCCCATCGCCGCCCATATTGGGAATGTAGACATATCCCACCCGCCCGCCGGTGGCCTCCTCCACCTTCTTGCGGTTGGCGTTGATCATGTCGAGTTGACGCAGGGGATATTCGCTCCCGATGGGTTTCACCACCACTTTCCGCGCCCCTTCCTCGCTGGGCTTCGAGTTCACCGTCAGCGTGACGTTCTCATTCACCGTGTTGATAAATAATTCGTAAGGGTTCTGCGGGGCGCGCAAGGACTTTCCGTTTACGGCCAGCAGATAGTCGCCCAGCTTCACCTCCACTCCAGGCTCGGTAAGCGGCGAGCGGAGCGTGGCATCCCAGTTCTCTCCGGAATAAATCTTCTTGAAGCGGTAGAGTTCGTTCGCGGTGTCAGTTTCAAAATCTGCGCCCAGCACGCCCACGTTAATGGGTTTCAAATCCGGGTAGTCACCACCTCCCACATAGGTGTGGGAGTTGGAAAGCTCCCCGATCATTTCGCCCAGGACATAGGTCAAGTCGTACCGGTCGGCCACGTAAGGCAGCAGCGGAGCATACCGCTCGCGCTCCTTTTCCCAGTTGACGCCGTTCATTGCGGGTTCAAAGAAATAATCACGCTCCTGCCGCCACACCTCGTTGAAGATCTGCTTCCACTCGGCTTGCGGATCGACTTCCAGGCGCATCGAAGCTA
>JBEKVC010000193.1:0-1850 GCA_049514395.1 Terriglobia bacterium | reverse complement strand
GCCATAACCGGCCAATCTCTGCCCATTCTCAGGGCGTGCTGAGTTTGCGCGCTTCGGTGGCGATCTTAGTGAGGCGATTGGAGAGGCGGTCGAGGCAACTGCGTGTAGCACCAATCGGCAGCGTTCGCCGGAACATCTCCAGCGCATGTTGAGCGGTCTGCAAGGAATCGATAACACCGTCGAGGCCAGTTCGAGTGAGGGCGGAAGAGGTTTTCGGTTCAGGAACCAGATGCCGCGGTTTTGAACGAGCTTGTTGGAATTCCCGCTGGAGATCAGTCAACGCTACCTTGACATAGAGCATCGTCATGTCCGGAGAGGTGTGTCCGAGTAATTTCATCAGAGCGGGGAAACTGACCCCGGCGCGAAGCATCTCCGTGGCATAGGTGTGCCTAAACTGGTGGGGGACGATGCGTGTGGAAAGGCCCAGAGAATGACAGACCTGGTGCAGATACCGGCGGAGTTGTCGAACGAGGGCATCCCTGGTACTGCGCCGGGCCAGGAGCCAGCCATCCGGAGGCCGGGGATCGAGGAAGCGGAAGAAGCGTAAGCGTTGGATGACCGTCACCACCAACGAATCCACCGGGACCATCCGTTCCGTTTTGAGTTTGCCGAGCGGCACGTGAATCGCCCGCTGATCGGGGCCTGTAGAGTGTAGGCAATCGAAGGATAAATCGGCGCACTCGCCAATGCGCATGCCGGTATAGCGGATCAGCAGAAAGGTGTTACTCTCCAGATCGTTGCGGTTGACGAACTCTCGCTGAAGAAGCTGATCCTGCTCGGCGGTAAGCGGGCGTGCAAGTCTTTGCGGGAGACGCGGGGTGTCCTCGCGACGAATCAGACGGGCGAGCTGAGGAAGCTGTTCGGTCCAAGCCAGTTCGGTGAGCAGGGGGCGCAGCGCAATGAGATGGTTGATGTAGGAAGCGGTGGCGAGGGGCGGCGTCTGGGAGCGCAGACGGGACATCCAGCCGAGGAGGTGGGGCTCACGTCGCAGTTGCTCGAGGGAGTTCACCTCAGGGTGAGCGGTGCCGAGATAGCTGAGGAAGTTGCGGACGGTCCCGCGGTAGTGACGATTGCTTTCGGGGCTGAGCGCCGCGCCGAGAGAATCGACGGCGCGGTCGAAGAGGGGAGCCAGCGGATGCAGGAGCGGGGGGTGGCGGGCGCTGTTCATGAGGAGAGCCTCGGAAGGGGCCGAACTTGCTGTACCACCGCGCGCGTATACTGCAGGTAGACGTCTTGCGGGGTGATCTGCACGTAGCGCAGGGTGGTCTGGATGTCGGCATGACCCATCAACTGCATCAGCGCGGGCAGGCTGATCCCGCCGCGCACCATGTCGGAGGCAAAGGTGTGCCGGAAGCGATGCGGGTTGGCGAGCTGGATGCCGGTGCGTTGGCGATGGTAGCGGAATAAGGATCGTAATCCTGCCAGCGTCATGCGGGTTCCGCGTGCGGGTCCCTTGAGCGAGACGAAGAGCGCGGCGGTGCCGACCGGGGGCCGTTCCAGCCGCCGATAGTGATCGAGGAGTTGCACGGTTTCGGGAGCCAGCGGCAGGAAGCGCAGTTTGTTGCCTTTGCCCCGCACGCGCAACTGCGCTTCGGAAAGCAACACGTCGTCCTCATTCAAACCCAACACTTCGGCGGAGCGCAGTCCTTGCAGGAGCATCAAGCCCACAATGGCCAAGTCCCGGGCCGTGCGGAAGCTGGACCAAAAACGTGCCACCTCCTCCACTGACAGCGGGACGAGGTTGCGTTTTGGCACTCTCACTCGCAACCGGCTCATCGCTACCCGAGACCGGCCCACACCCAGCCGTCCGCGCCGCAGAAAAGCTTGCTGAAAGCCGCGGGCCATCGGGT
>JBEKVC010000192.1:0-1853 GCA_049514395.1 Terriglobia bacterium | reverse complement strand
ACACCACGGTCAGTACCTGATTGCTGGTCATGCCGAGTAGGACTATTCGTTCTTCGCCGTAGGCTTCCCGCAGGTCGATCCACTCGACGGCGAACGGGTCGCGGAAGGCTAGCCCGCATTTCTCATTAAAGAATTGAAAAAGGCTGTCTCTTCTGGCATAAGCATTTTGTTGAGAAAAACTTGCGCCAGAGAAGGGAGACAGCCTTATGACTACAGAGTGTAACGGAAAACTTTTTGAATTTCACCCCCTGGGTGCGCGGGAAGTTCGGGTAGGTTTTGACGGTGGGGCGATCACGAGCGACGGCGGAGGGCTGCTGCTGCGCGAGGTGGAGAAGCGAACCGGGATCGTGGAGGGGTTTGCGGCTTGCTTCACCGACCATCGGGAGGCGGAGCGGGTCGAGCACACGGTACGGGAGTTGGTGGCGCAGCGGGTGTACGGGTTGGCGCTGGGGTATGAGGATTTGAACGATCACGACGAACTGCGGCGGGATCCGCTGCTGGCGGTGCTGGTGGAGAAGGAAGATCCCACGGGAGAGAGCCGGGCGCGGGAGCGGGATCGCGGCAAAGCGCTGGCGGGCAAGAGCACGCTGAATCGTTTGGAGCTGACGAAAGAGGAGGTGGGGGAGAAGGAGCGGTACAAGAAGATTGTCATGGATCCAGCAGCGGTGGACCGGCTGCTGGTGGAGGTCTTTCTTAAGTCCTACGCGCAAGCGCCGCAGGAGATGGTTCTCGATCTGGACGCCACGGACGATCCGCTGTATGGGCACCAGGAAGGGCGGTTCTTTCACGGTTACTACGGGGACTATTGCTATCTGCCGCTCTATATCTTCTGCGGTGACGCGCTGCTGGGTGCGCGCTTGCGGGAGTCGAATATCGATGGCTCAGCGGGGTGCGTGGAGGAATTGGAACGGATCGTGAAGCAGATTCGGGAGGCTTGGCCGGGGGTGAAGATCATCCTTCGCGGCGACTCGGGATTCTGCCGGGAAGAGCTGATGAAGTGGTGCGAGGATCAGGGGGTCGATTATGTGCTGGGGCTGGCGAAGAACGATCGGCTGAAGGCGGAGATCGTCGCCGAACAGGAAGAAGCGGCGGCGGAGTATAGGCAGACGGGGAAAGCGGCACGGCGGTTCAAGGAGTTCAGCTATCAGACGCGGGACAGTTGGTCGCGGGCGCGGCGGGTGGTGGCCAAGGCCGAGCATTTGGAGAAGGGTGCGAACCCGCGCTTTGTGGTGACGTCATTGGGGCCGGAAGTCTGGGAAGCGCGCCGTTTGTACGAAGAGTTATATTGCGCGCGGGGAGAGATGGAGAACCGCATCAAGGAACAGTTGATGCTGTTTGCGGATCGGACCAGCACGGCGTTCATGCGCAGCAACCAGGTCCGGCTGTACTTCTCCTCGATCGCCTATCTGCTGATGGAGGCGCTGCGCCGGCTGGGCTTGAAGGGGACAGAGCTAGCCCAGGCCCAGGCCACGACGATTCGGCTGAAGGTGCTGAAGATCGGGGCCCTGATCCGGGTGACGGTACGCAAGGTTTGGATTGCGCTGGCGGGAGGCTACCCGTACGCGGAGCTGTGGGCCAGAATTTGGGGGCAGCTGCAGCAGCTTCCCCTGCGGAGCTGACCCCCGAGGTTGCGGGCACTAGTGGAGGAAAGATATTCACAGGCGGGGCTGCGCCGATTCTCGTCTCCAAGCGCTTTGTTTTCAGTGGGCGAAGGCCCCGAAAACCGGGCCTTAGTCTCGCCAAGTTATCCACAGGCGCTTTTTCGACGCCAGGGGCTCAAAGTGAGGCCGCATCCGCCACTCTCAGGGCCCTCGAAGCCGGTCCCAAAAAGCTGGTGAGAAATGCGGGCTAGC
>JBEKVC010000191.1:0-1873 GCA_049514395.1 Terriglobia bacterium | reverse complement strand
GATTTGGACGAAGCCGCTGGCGCGGCGGACGCTTGCGCGTGTTTGAACTTCAGCAGATAGGAGAGGGAAAGAGTTGAGATAAGTTGGGTCACAGAAAAAGGAGGTCTCTATGACCCAACTTCGCCAAAAAATGCTGGAGGAACTCCAGCGACGTGACTATTCCCATCGTACCGCAAAAACCTACATCCGGATCGTCCGCGATTTCGCGGCATATTTCCACCGGTCACCGGACAAGCTGGGGCCAGAACACATCCGCCAATACCAAGCCTATCTGTTTCAAAGCAAAAAATTGTCGACGGCTAGCGTCAGCCAGTATGTATCCGCAATCCGCTTCCTGTTTGTCAAAACTCTACGCCGGCATTTTCTGACCGAGCACATTCCCTTTCCCAAATCTCCCCGGCGGCTGCCCGTCGTGCTCAGCCCTGAGGAAGTGACCCGGCTCATTGATGCAGCACGCAATCTCTATCACCGCACGCTACTCATGACCCTGTATTCGACCGCCGTGCGACGCTCCGAACTTTGCCGTCTCCAGGTCAGTGACATCGATAGCCAGCGCATGATGATCCGCATTCACCAAGGGAAGGGCCGCCGCGACCGCGACGTGCCCTTGAGTCCCAAACTGCTGGAAACCCTGCGCTTGTACTGGCGCTGGAGAAAGCCCAAGACCTATCTGTTTCCCGGCACCATCCGTGGCAAACGCGCCGACGTCCCCATCACCGCCAACATCGTCTGGCTGGCTTGTCGCCAGGCAGCCCAGCAAGCCGGTATCAGCAAACGCTTATCCCCACACAGTCTGAGGCACAGTTGCGCCACCCACCTGCTGGACGCCGGAGCCGACCTGCGCACCATCCAGGTCCTGCTCGGACACTCCCGCCTGGAACACACTCTGATCTATCTGCATTTGTCCCACAGACACTTGCAGGCGGTCCCGAATCCTCTCGATAGCCTGCAGCTTGCCAGTGTGGACGATGTCCAAACTTCGCGGAGGCTGCAGAAAAAATGACTCGGCCACCACTGGAGGTGGCCGATATCGTTCGCGCACAAGGTAATCGCTTTATCCGCACCAGTTGCCGCTGGATTCACTGGAGCCATCGCAAAGTGCTCCTGGCCATCGCACGCTGCCGCACCGCGGCACTGGGCGGACATCGCGACCAGTGTCCGCGCTGCGGCTATCGGGCCCTCTCCTTTAATAGTTGTCGCAATCGCCACTGCCCCAAGTGTCAAAGTGGGGCGCGCGATCGTTGGATTGCTGCCCGGCAGAGCGAGCTGCTACCGGTCCCTTATATCCACGTCGTCTTCACCGTGCCGCATCATCTCGTGCATCTGGCCCTAGTCAACAAGAAGGTCTTCTACGACCTGTTGTTCCACGCCACTGCCGAGACCCTGCTCGAGGTGGCCGCCGACCCCGAACATCTCGGCGCACAGATCGGTTTCTTTGCCGTGCTGCACAGTTGGGGTCAAAACTTGTTGTTCCATCCGCATCTCCATTGTCTGATTCCAGCCGGAGGTCTTTCCCCTGACCACACCCGCTGGATCCATCCCCGCTATCCCTTCTTCCTGCCGGTGGACGTACTCCGTCGGGTCTTTCGCGGCAAGTTCGTCGACGCTCTCCAACGACGATTCCAACAGCGCCAACTGATCTTCCCCGGCTCTCTTCGGCCTCTACAAAACCAGAAAGCCTTCCGCGCTTTCTTGCGCCCCTTGTTCCGTCAGAACTGGATCGTCTATGCCAAACCCCCATTCGGCGGTCCCCATCATGTCCTCGGCTATCTCGCCCGCTACACTCACCGCGTCGCCATCACCAACCATCGCCTGGTCGCCTTCACCAACAACCAAGTCACCTTCCGCTGGAGAGATTATGCCCACGGAAATC
>JBEKVC010000190.1:0-1887 GCA_049514395.1 Terriglobia bacterium | reverse complement strand
CCCTATGTGCCTCCGCCTTTAGCCTTCTGACTCCTGACTTCTGGCTTCGCCCGCGTTACACCCCGATAATCTCCACCAACTCCTTCACCGCGGCGGCGGATTTTTGAAGCGCCGCATGTTCTTCCGGTGTCAGTTTGATTTCCACAATCTGCTCGATGCCGCGCACGCCCAGCTTCACCAGCACTCCCACGAACACGCCGTGGATGCCGTACTCGCCTTCGAGGTAAGCGGTGCAAGGCAGAATTCTTTTGCGATCCGCGAAGATGGCGTCAATCATCTCCACCACAGCCGAGGAAGGCGCGTAGAAGGCGCTTCCGGTTTTGAGGAGATTCACAACTTCGGCTCCGCCGTTACGGGTGCGCTTAATGATGGCCTCGAGCTGTTCCCGGGGCATTAAATCCTCCACCGGGATTCCCGCCACGCTCGTATAACGCGGCACGGGCACCATGGTGTCTCCGTGGCCGCCCAGAACGAACCCCTGCACGTCCCGGACCGAGACGTTCAGGGCTTCCGCGATGAAGGTCCGGTAGCGGGCCGTATCCAGGACGCCCGCCATGCCGATCACGCGGTTCTTTGGAAATCCGCTCACCTTGAACGCTGTTTGCACCATAGCGTCCAGCGGATTGGTCACCACAATCAGGATGGCCTCCGGCGAGTATTTCGCCACCTTCTCGGTGACTCCCTTGACGACCTCATAGTTCTTTCTCAGCAGGTCGTCGCGGCTCATGCCGGGCTTGCGCGCAAGGCCCGCCGTGATCACCACCAGGTCCGAGTTCGCCGTGTCCGCGTAGTCGTTCGTTCCCCTGATCTTAACGTCGTAACCCTCGACGGGCCCGGATTCGAGCATGTCCAAAGCCTTGCCCTGCGGGACGCCCTCGAGGATGTCAATCAGAACCACATCGGCCATTTGCTTGTCCACCAGGCGCTGAGCCACCTCTGCGCCAACATTACCTGCACCAACCACAGTCACTTTTTTGCGAATCATTAGCCCTCCTCAAGAAACATTTTAGATTTTGGATTGGGGCGTCCTACTACCTCTTCTACCTACCGCCCTGACCTGTTACTACGCCCTGTCCTGGCGGGCCGCAGCACGCGGGGGGAGGCAACAGTAGCCCGGCTCAATCCAAAATCTAAAATCCAGAATCCAAAATCTAAAATCGCTGCATGTTCTCAATAATCGCGCCCGCAAAAGCGCTCGTGCTAAGCCTCTGAACGCCGGCGATGCCGTCCATGACCATCAGCCGCTCCAGGTCGTATGTGACGCGGTGCTGCGCGATAGTCGCGGCCAAGGCGTCCTCGATCGACTTGCCAACCTCGGGCCAGCCGATGAATTCAAACATTAACGCGCCGGAGCGGATCACAGCGCCGGGATTGATCACGTCCTTATCCGCGTATTTGGGCGCGGTGCCGTGGGTAGCCTCAAACACCCCGAACCCGTCGCCAATGTTCGCGCCGGGAGCCAAGCCCAGCCCGCCGACCTGCGCCGCGCAGGCGTCCGAAAGGTAATCGCCGTTCAGGTTGGGCGTGCAGAGCAACTGGTATTCATCCGCGCGCGTCAGAATCTGCTGCAGCATCGAATCGGCGATGCGGTCGTTCACCAGCAGCTTGTTTTTCCATTGACCCTTGCCATGAGTAGAATAGATGGAATCCAGGCAGTCCTTCACTTCCTTGCAAATCTGCTGCTTGAAGTTTTCGGTCGCCATTTCGAGTCCAGGCTCAACCAGGGCCGCCAGCGCTTCGACCGAGGCCTGGGGGTTCTCGTCCTTGCCGTCGAGCGCCCAGCGCTCGCGCTCCGTAACGATGTGTTGGCGGAACTCCTGCTTGGCCAGCTCGTAGCCCCAGTCGCGGAACGACCCTTCGGTGAACTTCATGATGTTGCCCTTATGG
>JBEKVC010000189.1:0-1932 GCA_049514395.1 Terriglobia bacterium | reverse complement strand
CCTCCGCCATCTGTTGCAGGGGTTCGGCCCAGTCGGCATCGTCCGTGGCCAGCGTCAAAGTTCCCGCGCTGAACGCCACTGGCCGGCACTGCCTGGCCAGCGCCTTTCCTGCCACGCGAGTCCAGAGAGGGGCCAGGACTTCGATCACGGGGGGTTCCAGGCGGGACAACTGAGGCTTGAGGACCTTGGGCAGAAGTATTCCGATCTCTTCCATCGCTTGGCTCCGACGATCCGGAATTCTGAGGTAGATAGATTTGGCAGTCTAGCACATCGGGGCCAGTGGAGGGAATTACTTGTGACCCGGCTCGCAGGTCTCCTATAATTCCAGCGCATGCGTTTTCTCCTTGCCTCAGCTTCGCCACGGCGCCGGGAATTGTTGCGCAACGCCGGCTTCGATTTCGACGTCCAACCCAGCCATATCGTTGAAGAGATCCAGCCGGGCGAGCCGCCGGAGGAATTTGCGCGCCGCGCGGCGCGTGAGAAGGCCATGCAAGTCGCGGCCTCCTGTCCTGCGGGCAGCTTCGTCTTAGGCGCGGATACGGTGGTCGTCATCGACGGAGAGACGCTGGGAAAGCCGTCAGGCCGGCAGGACGCTACGCGCATGCTCCGGCTTCTATCCGGTCGAACCCACCAGGTGCACACCGGCATTTGCCTGGTACGGGCGCCAGGCGAAATTGAAGCCCTCAAGCACGAGACAACCTTCGTGACCTTCCGTGAGCTGGATGAGGAAGAGATTCGCAGTTACGTCGAGAGCGGTGAGCCTCTGGACAAGGCGGGCGCCTATGCGGTTCAAGGGCTCGCATCCAGATTCGTCACCCGCATCTCGGGTTGCTACTTCAACGTTGTGGGCTTGCCTGTCGCGCTTGTTTACGAAACCCTTAAACCGCTCTTGAATGCAGAAGTCAGAAGCCAGAAGCCAGAAGTCGGGAGGTAGTTGCCAGCGTCACGGTTTCGTTCAGGATTCTGCTAAAGGATTATCCGCTCGTCGCCTTCCCGCCTCGTCACCCGTTCCCGGTCAAGGTACTCGAGCAAAGGAATGGCGTATTTCCTGCTCAGTCCCGTGATCTCCTTGAAAACCGCGACGTTGATGCGGTTACTTTGAGCTTTGCGCCGGACAAGTAGCTCCTTCAATTGCTGTAACGCCGAGCGGTGAAAAATCAAATCCTCGGTCACTTTGAGGAGCACTTTCTCCTTGAGCAAGATTTGGAGCAGTTTTTCGGCTCGCGGGCGGTCGATGCGCAGCTTGGCCAGGACCTCCGGCGCGCCGGGAACCGCCAGCCCCCTTCTCTCAAATGCCGCGCTGATCTGATCCTTGGCAACCTGCTCTTCAGGAGTCAGTTGAATCCTGCGTCCTGCGAGCCGCACCGTTTCGCCCTGCACATCCACTTTGCCTTGAGCGGCCAGTGTTTGAAGGAGCGCGTTGAATAGCAAGTTTGAAGGCGATGCGGGGTGCGGCGAACTTCGGGTGTCGGTTCTCGAGCGCAGGTCTTCCTTGGGCAACCCCGCAACCAGAGGGTTTTGGGCGTGGAATTTCTCAAGCTGTTCAATCACCCTTCTCGCCAATTCTTGGAAATGTCCCTGGTGCACGAACAACTCCGGCGGTTGCCCTAGCAGCGCAAGCCGATTCGTGGAGGCAAGCACCCTGCCGACGCGCAGAACCTCGGCGGGAGGCCATCCGGTGCGCGACACGAGTCCAGAGAGGGGAGCTTCTCCGGCTTGTCGCACCAGCCATTCAAGCCTAACTTCCGAATCGCCTTTCTCCAAGGTGTCGAGAAGCGGCACGACAGTTGGATCGCCTAAGCGGCGCCTGGCGGGCTGGTTATCAAGGACCGATCCGCCCCCGATGGTGGTGACGGGTGAGAACTGGCGGATGATAAAGCGATCTCCCGGCATTAACACGCTTGGTTCGGAGAGCCGGAGTTGAGCGAACGC
>JBEKVC010000188.1:0-1954 GCA_049514395.1 Terriglobia bacterium | reverse complement strand
CGAGGTATTCGCTCTCGCTTACCACTTCCAGCGCGCGCCGGAGGAGTTCAGGTTTCTCGCGCACCAGGGCAAACCGCTCCGGCGACTCGAGCAAGGCAGTGAGGAATCTCGCCGCGCTCTTACGAGAGCGCTCGGGAATCTCAGCCTCGTGGACCCAGCTCGCTATGTCCGGCGCCTGGGCGTTGAGGAAACTCAAGGTGGAATCGTACGAGGCATGCCCAAGGTCGGGAGTAATCGAAGGAAGCGGCTTAAGCTCAAACCCCTTACCCCCCGAAGGCGGGGTGCGAGGATGGATCACGCGTTGGTAGATCTCGTCCACTTTCTCAAACCCATCTTGCAGTTTCTGTACGAGCGCCTTTCCCGGCGATTCGAGCGCGCCGGCGGCAACGCCCACACGGCGGGCAAGACGATCCAGGGCCGGCGCGCCGGTCGGCAAGCGGTGCGTTTGCTGGCCGAGTTCGAGTTGGACGCAATGCTCCACCTTGCGCAGGAAGGCATAGGAATTGGTGAGGCGGGCGTAATCGTGGTCGCTTAGCCATCCTTTGTCATTCAGCTTGCGCAGCGCAAAGAGAGTCCCACCGGAGCGAACCCACGGGTCATGGCCCCCGTACAGTCGCTGCAGGCACTGGGCCAGAAACTCGATATCCCGGATGCCACCCTGGTGCTGCTTGACGTCAACCGTCTGGCCGCCACTCTCACGCCTTCTTCTGGAGATTCGCTCGCGCGACCACAGAACGCTTTCGACGGCCTCAAAATCGCCCGGCGACCCATAGATCTCCGGCTCCACGCCGCGCAGGAAATCGCGAGTCAGCCGGGCATCGCCGGCCGAGTGGCGAGCCTTAATCAACATCTGCAACTCCCAATCCCGCGCCCGGTGTTCGTAATACTCCAGGGACGACTTCAACGAGATGGCTAGGTCACCTTGGTCCCCTTCCGGACGCAGACGCAAGTCGACGCGGAAGACTTCGCCCTGGGGTGTCGGCTGTGTAATGGTCCGGGTGATGGCATTGGCCAAGCGGACAAAGTACTCTTTGTTGGTGACGACGGACTCGTTCCCTCCGGCTGTTTCACCGTCGTGGGAATAAAGAAACAGCAGGTCGATATCGGAGCTGTAATTCAACTCGTTGCCGCCCAGCTTGCCCAGCGAGATGATGCTGAACCCGCTGCGCGCGATGCGGCCCTGCGGGTCATGGTACTGGGGCTGCCCATAGCGTTTGTCCAATTCGCCGTCGCAGTAAAGAAACGTGTTGGTCAAAATCACGTCCGCCAGGGTGGCCAGTTCCAAGGTCGTCTCACCCAAAGTCGAAAGGCCCAGCACATCCCTCATCGCGATACGCAAGTAATTGCGCCGCTTGAAGCGCGCCAATTGGGCCGCCAGCCAGGGGTCAGGGTTGGTGGTGGCGAAGCGTGCATAATCCTGCATCAAGTCTTCTTTGGATTTGAGTTTGGTAAAGTTGCGGTCGTGAGCAAACTGGAGGACGAGGCTCGGTTCGGACAATAAAGTTTCCGCCAGAAACCCGCTGTAGCCGAAGATCGCCACCAGGTAGGACAAAGCCACAGGGTAGCGCGCGACTTCGCCCAGCACGTCTGCCGGGGCTTCCTGCGCGTACCGTTCCAGAAAGTTCAGGGCGCCGTCCGGATCGGGCGAATGGGCCAGCAGGGAGGCCAGCGGCACCATCAGCGTGGGCGCAAGTTGCTGTTCCAGCCGCGCCAAGTTGACTTCTGCCTTCTCAAAGTCCTCAAAGGGTACAGCCTGGAACTCGGAACGCATGGCAGGGATTATACATTGGATAGGCGTTTTTGTTTCGAGGGAAGGGTTGGACAGTGGTCAGTTGTCAGTAGTCAGAACTGTCCGGTCATTGAGTTTTGATTTCCTTGTAACTTGCTTTCGAGTATGTATTTATCCGCGAAACGAAGCATTTTCGATTTGAATTTGGCCCGTACTTATGGGCAT
>JBEKVC010000187.1:0-1956 GCA_049514395.1 Terriglobia bacterium | reverse complement strand
GTCGTGTACGCGGAGAACAATCTCTACACCTGCTCCAATGACACCCAGGAACGGATCAAGGAGAAGATAACCGAACACAAGCTGAACCGTGTGGTGGTGGCCTCCTGCACGCCCAGGACTCACGAGCCTCTGTTCAAGAACACCCTGCGGGAGGCGGGGCTCAACTCCTACCTCTTCGAGATGGCGAACATCCGGGACCAGTGCTCCTGGGTCCACATGCACGAGCCCGACCGCGCCACCGAGAAATCCAAGGACTTGGTGAGGATGGCGGTGGCCAAGGCACGGCTCCTCGAGCCGCTCCAGAACCGCTCGATCAAGATACAGAAATCCGCCCTGATCATCGGCGGAGGACTGTCCGGCATGACCGCCGCCCTGGCGCTGGCCGCTCAGGGCTTTGATGCCTGCCTGCTGGAAAAAACGGAGGAGCTGGGTGGCAACCTGAGACACATCCACTACCTGCTCAACGGAGAGAAACCTCAGGACGAGTTGAAGCGCTTGCAAGAACAGGTCCGGCAGAACGGCAGGATCCGCCTGTTCACAGGGGCGACCATCGAGAGCATCGAGGGCACCATCGGCGATTTCAAGACAAAGATTTCAGCCCACGGCGAAACCAACGAGGTCGCGCACGGGGTGGTCATCGTCGCCACCGGCGCACGAGAGTATCAGCCCAAAGAGTACCTGTACGGGCAGGACGAGAGGGTCGTGACGCAGCGGCAACTCGAGGAACGCCTGGCTTCAGGAAATGGCTTCTTAGCGGCGGATGGGAACCCGAAAAGCGTGGTCATGATCCAGTGCGTGGGGTCGCGAGACAATGAGCGGCCCTACTGCTCGCGGGTGTGCTGCGCGGAGGCCATCAAGAATGCCCTGAGGATAAAGACCCTCTCGCCTCACACGCCGGTGTATGTCCTCTACCGGGATATCAGGACTTACGGGTTCAAGGAGAGCTACTACACGCAGGCGCGCCAGCAAGGCGTCATCTTTGTCCGCTACGAGGAGGACCGCAAACCTGAGGTGTCACGAAATGGCCACGGGCTGGAGGTGTCCGTCTTCGACCAGACCCTGGGGATGCCGCTCGCGATCTCCGCCGACCTGGTGGTCCTGTCCGCAGGCATTTGTCCGGACGAAGGCAACCGGCAGATCGCACAGTTCCTGAAGGTCCCGTTGAACAACGAGGGGTTCTTCCTTGAAGCCCATATGAAGCTTCGCCCCGTGGAGTTCATGACGGACGGCGTCTTTCTCTGTGGCTTGGCCCATTCCGCGAAAGCGATCGAGGAATCCATTCTCCAGGCGCAAGCGGCGGCGGCCCGGGCGGCAACTATCCTCTCCCAGGACAGCCTCGAGCTGGGCGCCAACATTTCGCAGGTCATCGATGAGAAGTGCGACGGGTGCGCCTACTGTGTGGACACTTGTCCCTTCAAGGCGATCACCCTGTTCGAGTACCTGTGGCAGGGGTCGGTGAAGAAACTCGTGGAGGCCAACGAGACCATCTGCAAGGGCTGCGGGTGTTGCCAGGCGACCTGTCCGAAGTGCGGCATCCTCATCAAGGGATTTACGCTGGACCAGATTAAGGCCCAGATCCACGCTGCCCTGGGGGCCGCGTCATGAACGAGACCTTCGAACCTTTGATTATCGCGCTGTGCTGCAACTGGTGCTCGTATGCGGGCGCTGACCTGGCGGGTGTCTCCAGAATCCAGTATCCCCCGAGCATCCGGATCATCCGGGTGATGTGCTCGGGCATGGTCCACCCCAACCTGGTCATCGAGGCCTTCACGCAGGGGGCGGATGGCGTGCTCATGTGCGGCTGCCACCCGGGAGATTGCCACTATCAGGAAGGCAACCTGAAGGCTGAAAAGCGGGCCGAGGCCATTCGCTTGATGCTGCCGGACTTTGGAATCGAAGAGGAGCGCTTTCGCCTGGAATGGGTTTCGGCGGCGGAAGGGGCGAGGTTCGCGCAGG
>JBEKVC010000186.1:0-1972 GCA_049514395.1 Terriglobia bacterium | reverse complement strand
GAATCTATGATATGACATAGATATGGCCAGTCGCGAAGATCACTACCCCACCCGCCTGCAAGGCATCCGCCGCCAGGGCGGCACCGTGCAGGTCTATGCCAACATCCCCCTCCCTTTGGCTTCTGCTCTCGACCTGGAAGCCGGCGAGACCGTCACCTGGAAGGTGGTCGACCGCACCCATCTGCTGTTGGTGCGTTTGCCAGAACGGAAGCAACTGCCAGGCAGGGCCCGGCCGTCTGGGGAGAAGAAGACGCGGCGGGGCCGGGAGTCACGGTCATGATGGGCACCCGCTCTCCGCAAGACAAGCTCTTTGCCGCCGACCAGATCTATCTCGATTTTGTCGGGCGCGACACCTTGTACGGGTACTTGGCGCAGAATCGGCAACAGCTGTTCCGGGATGAAGACTTCGCCGTCCTGTACTGTGCCGATAATGGGCGCACCTCGGTGGCTCCCAGTCTGGCGATCAGCATCCTGTTCCTGCGCGCCTATGAGAGGGTCAGTTTTGTCGAGGCCATCGAGCGCACCAAGTACGATCTGCGCTGGAAGGTGGCCCTGGGGTTGGAGATGGAAGAAGTGCCGATGCAGAAGAGCGCGCTGCAGGAGTTTGAGGCCAAGCTGGTGCTGCACGAGATGGGGGAAGCGCTGCTGAAGAAGTCGATCGAGGAGGCCCGGCGGGCGGGCTACCTGCAGAGTCGCAAGATCCGGGTCGCCTTGGACACGACGCCGATCTTGGGCAAGGGGGCGGTGAAGGACACCTACAATCTGCTGGCGGAAGGGATCGAACAACTGGCCTGCCGGTTGACGGAAGTGGAAGGGGAGACTGGAGCGGCATGGGCCGAGCGGCAGGATTTGAGTCGCTATTTTGGCAGTAGCCTGAAAGGTGAGGCGACGATTGATTGGGACGACAAAAAGCAACGCGAGCAGTTGTTGACGGCGATCGTGCAGGATGCCCGACGGCTGCTGGACTTGGCCGAGCAAGCGCAGGCAGCCCATCCTGAGCAGGCGGAAACGATGGCCACGGCGGCCGCCCTGCTGCGGCGGTTGATCGCGCAGGATGTCGAGGAGAAGCCGGATGGCGGTTGCCAGATCAAGCCGGGGACCGAAAAGGACCGGGTGGTAAGTGTGCCCGACCCGGAGATGCGGCACGGGCGCAAGAGTGCCAGCCAGCGCTTCAACGGCCACAAGGCGGCGGTGGCCGTGGACATGGAGAGTCAGTTGATCAGTGGGGTGGAAGTGCTGGCGGGCAATGCCGGCGACCAGGAGAAAGCGCTGGACTTGGTCCACCAGAGCGAGCGAGTGATGGAAGCTCAGGTGGAAGAAACGGTGGGCGACTGTGCCTACGGGGGCGGGCCCACGCGGCGCGCCTTTGCCGCGGAAGAGCGCGTGCTGACGGCCAAGGTGCCGGCCCGCACTAACGGCGATTGCTTCCCCAAGAGTGAGTTTGCCATCGACTTGGAGAAGAGGGAAGTGCGCTGCCCGGCGGGGCAGACGACCCGCGACTATCGGTCGGCGGGAGCCGGTCAGGGCGGACGCTTCGTGTTTGCCGCCACCCCCTGTCAGGCCTGCCCCTTGCGCTCTCAATGCGTGCGCGGACAAGAGCCGCGCAGTATTAGCATTCAACCGGAAGAACGCCTGCAGCAACAGGCCCGGGTGCATAACCAAACGGAGGCCGGGCGGCGGAGCTTGCGGGAACGGGTGGTAGTGGAGCATCGGATCGCGCGCTTGGTGCAATTAGGGATTCGCCAGAGTCGCTACTTTGGGAGAACCAAAACCCGCCTGCAAGTGGTGATGGCGGCCGTGGTCGCGAACCTGAGCTTGGTGCTGGGATACTGTAAGCGACCGGCGGAGCAAGTGGCAAGCGCAACCCAAGAAGCCGCCCCGGCGGGCCTTCTCGCTGCGGTTTTGGCCGTTTGGACCTTCTGCAGCCGAAACTTCGTTCGCCATGAGCCTGCTTGGGCGTAGCCGACAGGAT
>JBEKVC010000185.1:0-1982 GCA_049514395.1 Terriglobia bacterium | reverse complement strand
TGTCAGACCGCTGTACCGTGACATTGCCCTCGACAAAACTGAGGCGAACAATGCGGGCGTGAGAATAAGTCTGGCCCCAGGCTGCGGCAATCCCAAGAAAAACTGCCGCACCTAACCCCACCAAAACTCTTGCTGCCGGTTGTTTCATGGGTGTCATGGACCACCTCCCCAAAACCCCGCGAAAGGCCTAACAGGCCACCCTAACCTTACACCCGTCTAGACGAAGCGGATCGCCAATAGGTTGCCGGATGGCTGGAATTGCTGATTGACGATATTCGAAACTCGGAACTGGAAACTGGAAACTCGAAATTCGAAACTCGCCAAAGATGCTGCTGCAACCCCGTGGACCCGAGTTTCGAGTTTCCTGCTACGGGCTGGGTTGGATGCGTTCGATGATCTGATGAGCGCGAATCTGCGCCAAGTGAAGAAAGCGCGAACCATGAGCAATCTTTTCGAGCGTCGGAAGGAGCATCTGGGGGTCCGCCAAGCTCTTGTTGTTGAGTTCAATCTGGATTTGCAAAAGCTCCTGGGGGAGACTCAACGGGTCATACTTCATCCCAAATTCAAGCGCCGCGATGTGCTCCTCAACCGTGCCCACGCCTTCGAAGATGTCCACCAGCTCCCGTGCCATTCGGTTCTCAGTAAAATTGAAGACCACACGGTTCACGTCCTCACCCTGCTGGTAGGTGAAGGTCTTCTGGCCCAGGTTTGCCACCTTCCTGTGGCTGTCGAGGTCAAGGGACTGGAAGTTGTGAAGTTGCCTGGCCAGCGCGAAGATTCGCTCCGTGGTGCCTACGGAAAGCTGAAAGGGGCGAGGGCTCTGTGCTTCGTCCAGTTTGTGCCCTTCGAAAGTCCCCAACCCTTTTGAGTCCACGGTAATCAGTAGATACTCGGGGGTGCTGCCCTTGAACGTCCTTGAATAAGTCAGCTTGGCCGGAACACCGGCGGTTTGGGGAAAAATCGAGGCAGGGAAGCCGCCTGCCATGATGACAAGACCGAAGAAAGGGATGAGAACCCGGAATCTCCGAGGATGAATCGCCATAGGCTCAACACGTGCAATGACGCATCTTCGTTCTTGCGGGTAAGAGAGGGCAACGGCTCGTCCACGAAGAGCTGAAACCCCGAGAGTCCGAAGCTGGAATTCCATGCCCGCGGCGGCCCACCCTGCCTTTTGCCCCGACCGCCATGCAAGGGCGGGGGTTGGACGCAAGGCGCCGTTGGGGTGGTTTTCGGTGCCGACAGGCGATTCCTTATTTCGCCTGTGTCAGGGCGTGAAGCTCCGCCTCCTCGATGTCGAAGTTCGCGAAGACGTGCTGGACGTCCTCGTGGTCTTCGAGCTCTTCCATGAGCCGGAGCATCTGATCCGCCTGTTTGCCGGTCAGCTTCACGTAAGACTGGGGGATCATGGAGACTTCCGCGGCAGCCGGCGTGATGTGGGCGGTCTTCAGCCGGTCAACCACCTGGTGCAACTGGGTAGGGGGTGAAAAGACTTCCCAGTTGCTGCCGTCCTCGGCCATGTCATCCGCGCCCGCCTCGGTCACCAATTCCAGCAGCGTCTCCTCGCTGGCCTTTCCCTTTTCCACCACAATGTAGCCTCGTTTGGTAAACATCCAGCCCACGGAACCGTGCTCCCCCAGGTTCCCGGCGTGCTTGGAGAAAATGTGACGGATTTCGGACAGGGTTCGGTTCTTGTTATCCGTCGTCACTTCCAGCAGCATCGCCACACCACCCGGCCCGTAACCTTCGTAGACCACTTCCTCGTACGCGGCGCCGGGAAGTTCACCCGTCCCCTTCTGAATGGCGCGCTTGATGTTATCCGCCGGCATGTTTTCGGCCTTGGCGGCCACGATGGCCGTACGCAGGCGAGGATTGGCATCCGGGTCTCCACCACCTATCCTCGCGGCGATGGTGATTTCCTTGATGATCTTTGTAAAGGCCTTTCCACGCTTCGCGTCTAAGGCCCCTTTTTTGTGTTTAATTGT
>JBEKVC010000184.1:0-1989 GCA_049514395.1 Terriglobia bacterium | reverse complement strand
CTAGCGCATGTTTGACATTATGGCCCGTAACTCCAAGAAAACAGGGAGGCGGGTTTTGAGGTTGGTCACTACATGAGCGATTCTTGTCCCTCCTCCGGGGTGGGCGGGTCCAGTTGGGTGATGCCAAGGATGCGAAGCACTTGCTGGGCATTTTGATTACCGCGAGTGACGCACAGTTTGCGGCGAGATCCTAACTCCAGTTCGACGCAGCGGATGGTTTCCAGGGCTTGCCAGGCAAATGGACTGGACAGAGAGCTGCCGGCAGCGCGCAGTTTCTTTTCCAGAGCCCGGTCCAACAGCAGCGCCAGTGCGGCCACGAAGACATGCGCTTGGACGCGTTCATCGCTGTGGTGATAAATCGGACGCAACTCCAGCAAGCCCTTCAAGTGGGCGAAGCCACGCTCGACTTCGTTGAGCTCTTTGTAGCGGGCGACCACTTCCAGGGCGGAAAGATTTTGTTCTTCGGTCTGGATTACGTACTTGCCCTCCAGCGCCTTCTCCCGGGGCAGATTCAGGGGGTGCTCGAAGAAGCGAAACTTGCCTTGCTGCAACTCCCAAGTGAAATAGCGATGGCCATGGTGGCGAGCCAGTTTGTGGGCCGCCGCGGCTCCGATCTTGTCCGGCTCTTTCAACTCACCCTTGTCGACCTGGGCGGTCAAGGCTTCCAGTTCTTTGCGCACTCGCCCCATCGCCAGCTCGCGCATACTGCGTTCGTACTGCTCCCGTTCTTCGCTATGCACGACCAACACGCGCACCCCTGCTTCTTTCCCGGCAACTTCCACCACGCGGGTCCGCGGCGCTACCGCCTTCTCCCCCGCTGCGATTCCCACCGGGCACAGTTGCCAGTCGCGGCGCGTCTCCGCCTGTTGGATATAGTCGAAGGTGTGCTTGCGATTGCGGCGTTGCAGTCCCAGCAAGTACCCTTGCTGTCTCTGCCGCAGTTGCTTCACCGTGCCCATGGTCATCATGCCGCGGTCGCCCACGAATACCACTCGGTTTAGCTGGAATCGCTGGTTCAGATCCTGCACCACTTCATGGACTGTCGTCTGATCCAGACGGTTGCCGGCAAACACATGATGGGCAATCGGCCAACCATCCATCATGACCACACCGATCACGATCTGCCGGTTGCGGGGTTTGCCATCACGGCTGTAACCGAATCGCCCCAACTCCGTCGGTCCGGCTCCTTCGAAGAAGGTGGAGGTTATGTCATAGAACACCAAGTCCGGCCGCAAGCTGAACAGATTACGCAGTTCCAAGAAGACTTGTTTTTCGATATGCGCCTTTTGTGCCTGCAGATCATCCAGGCTTTGATACCAAAGTCGTAACTGTTCAAAGTCCACCTTGACTCGGCGGGATTGCTTCCACACCGGCATCCAGCGACTGCCGTCGGCATTGCACACGAAATAGTCTTCCAGCCATTGCGCCAGAGCGTGCTCACTGCCAGGACGAGTGAGACGATTCGCCAGCAACGGGAAAATGCGTTCTGACAGCAATTGTCCGTGGCGCCGTAACGGACGCTCCGCATCCAGAATCGTGCCCAGCGATAGATGGTTGAACAAGTGGCGCGCCACCAGGATGGGCCCCCAAGTGGAGGCGCGCGGCGCGGAGACATCCTGGATCGGCACCCAGCGCGGGGCCTGGGTTTCGTCTTGCAGCAGGCGAATCAGTGTGTCCAGGTGGGGAGCCAGCTGATCTTTGCGTCCGAGATGGGCGACCACGCGTTGCTTAACTTTATGGCCCTCGCGCACCGACTCGACCAAACGCAAGTACTGGTGACGACCATTGCGGGCCTTGACCGAGCGAAGGAACATGCGCGCCCTCCTGCGGCACTACATATACCGCAGTATGAGCCGCATATTCAATACAAAAATAAGCACATCCCAACGATTTGTTGTCACTACATTTTTTCGTTTTGGAGTGATCAGATGTTGCAAACACGAGGCTTAGCCGCTACCGACCTCCCGAAAGTGTCAAACATGCGCTAGA
>JBEKVC010000183.1:0-1990 GCA_049514395.1 Terriglobia bacterium | reverse complement strand
GGTCGAAGGCCCGCAACTGATCAAAATGCAAAAGCCCTTTGCAGCGTTTAAAAAACAGCTCAATCTGCCAGCGAATGCGGTAGAGTTCCAACACCACGCCGTCGCTGGCGACGGCTTCCGGCAAGGTCGTCAGCACACAGAAGTAGCCTGCCAGGCGCAGCGCCGTGGCCCGAGGGGTTCGGCCTTTTTTGGCGGCGTTACGGCGCAAGCGCTGGCGGTTGCGGTTGGCCGCTTCGGTGGGCAGAGGACGAATCAAAAGCCGGGCTGGCACAGGGGCTTTGTCGGCAAGGGGGACATATACGGTTTTCCCCGTATCCCCGATGTCGGCTCTTTTCAAGGTCTGGTCCAAATCCAAAAGCTGCCCCTGCGCGTTGTGCAGTCGAATATTCTGCCAATGCATGCGCAGCAGAACATAAGCTCCGGCTTCGGTGACCGCATGGATGCCTCGGGCATGCGCCAATCCTCGGTCCCCACAGACAATGTCTCCCGGCTGCGGCCGATCTCGCTCCAATCGCTCACCCCCTTGGTGATCGGTGATTTCCACCCGTCGGAGACAACACTGCGCCGGATCATAGACGACATGCAAACGCCAATCGGTTCCTTCACTGCCAGGGATGCTCAACACCGTAGCGTCATTGATCCGAAACTCTGGCCCGGGGGCAGCTTCAGCTCGGAGTCGGTGCGTCAGCAGATGCGCCAATACCCTCTCCAGCAGAGGCGCAGCCTTGCGCAAACGGTGGAGGACAGAAGTGTCTTTTAGCTCCAGAGCCGTCTGGGTGGACCAAGCCGCCGTGCTTCGCAAAGAGAGATCTTCCATGGCATATGCTAGGATAAGCCTCAACAACTCTTCACCGTTCTTAATGTTGCGCCATCGCTCGACAGCTCCGGTCGTTTTGGCCAACTCACTCAAATTATCCGGCAAATACTGGCATAGATACTTCCAATCGTTCCCGATTAAGTTTTTGTCCATGCCAGAAGCATACATCAGTCGCAACAATTGTCAATGCCTTATTCTAGCGCCTATGCCCCTTGTGGGTACGCCCTTCACCTTCTTTGTTGGGCGACCACAAGGGGAATTCGTTCTTCCAGATAGGTTCGGGATAAGGCGCGAGGTGGAGCTTATCATGTATTGAGCACTGCGCGGCGCAGTGGCCGCAATCAAAAGCGAAGCGCGGACGCGCAAAGAAAACCAGATTCCTCGCTTCGCTCAGAATGACATGTCCCGCCGCGGCGGGAGCGAAGCGAAGAATCTGCTTTTGGTTGGCGCTGTGCCGCTCCGTGTTCTCCGTGACCTCTGTGGCAAGAGCTTTTCTACACCGAGAACACGGAGGGCACGGAGAACGGACCCGCGGAGAGATTCTTGCTCAAAAGACAAGAAATCACAATCTCATGTTCCAAAAGCCTTCTATTCGCCCGGCGGCTGTGAAGCTCCTTGATCCGTTCGAGAATGGTGGTTTTCGACAACCCACTCACCTCCAGCATTCGCTGAATTCCATCCCGCCCGAATCGCAGTGCTTCGCGTCCGACCAGCCAGCGTCGCTGAGGTTCGTCCAGCGCGCCTAAAATCCTCTTGAACAATTAGGCACCTTGGCTGACATTACTCACGCACTAGGCACCTCACGAGGCGTGAGGATACTAAATGCTATTTTGCGGCACACCCTTAGATCTATAGCCTTCAGTTTATCGGTCGAATCGGCAATGGGCCGGTCAAGCGGTACACGCAACCATCGGGTTTGAACGTCCGTTATCTTCGTGCACCAATCCTTCTTTTGCTGAATCATGTAGACTCCGAACTACTTCTGAGATGGAACTATTGAGACCTTTCGCCGGCTTTCGGTGGGGCTCCATTTCTTGGAGGGCCAGTAAGCTTTTGCTGAAAGCAGATATTCACCGTTCGTTGCTGGGACTTCAAGAATAAAGTCGTAGGTCATTTGGCCCAGCGGTGGGATTTCGAGCGGTGTTTCGCTCCGAACTAGTTCTGCGCCTCCGT
>JBEKVC010000182.1:0-2000 GCA_049514395.1 Terriglobia bacterium | reverse complement strand
AAATTAAAAATAGTTCTTGACTTGTGATAACGCTAGTATACGATAGATCGCATGGCATATCAATCCACGGTGCAAGTGATCGAGCGGGCCAATGGCACCCGCCAGTACTACCTGATCTGTCCCGCCCCCTTGGCACGGGCGATGGAGATCGAAAAAGGCGAGATCCTCGACTGGGTGGTGGAAGACAAGTACACCCTGACCTTGAAACGCGCTGCCCGACGTGCGGATTCATCCCCAACCGGGAGGAGACGACATGAGTGAAGCCAGCCAGAGCCAACAACCTGGCATGTGGACGGAGACGGAGTTGCCGCGGCAGCCGCAGCCGCTCCCCAGCGAGCCCGAGCCGCCGCGACCACCACGCTTGCAGCCGGTGAACCGGAACCAGTTGCTGTGGCACGCGGTCGACGTGGAGAAACTAGTGGGCCCGGATCACTTGGTGCGCGCCATTTGGGAACTGGTGGGCCAACTGGACCTGAAGGGCTACACGGCTGAGGTGGGGTCGGTGGAGGGGGTGGCGGGACGTCCGGCCTATGACCCACGCCTGCTGATCAGTCTGTGGATTTACGCTTACAGCCAAAAAGTGGGCTGGGCGCGGGAAGTGGCGCGGCGCTGCGAGTACGATCCTGCCTTTCAGTGGCTGACGGGGATGGAGGTGGTGAATTACCACACCCTGGCGGATTTCCGCGTCCAGCACGAAAAGGCTCTGGATGAGTTGTTCGCGCAGTTGCTGGGGGTGCTGAGTAGCGAGGGTCTGATCAGCTTGGAGCGGGTGGTGCATGACGGCACGAAGGTGAAAGCCTCGGCCAGTGGCAACTCGTTTCATCGGGAGAAGACCTTGCGCGGGCATCTGGAAGCAGCGCGGGAGCGGGTGCGGGAGATGGGCGATCCCCGGCAAGAGGAATCCAGCCGGGGTGCGGCGGCCCGCGAGCGGGCGGCGCGCGAGAAGGTGGAAAGGCTGGAACGGGCCCTGAAAGAAATGGAGAAGGTGCAAGCCGCCCCCGAGGCGCAGGCGGAGAAGTCCGAGCAGCGGGTGAGCGAGACCGAGCCGGAAGCGCGCAACATGAAACAGAGCGACGGCGGCTATGCGCCCAGTCACAATGTGCAGATTTCCACCGACACCACGCACGGCATCATCGTGGGAGCGAGCGTGACGCAGGCGGCCAATGATCAGCACGAACTGGTGCCGGCGATCGAGGAAATCGAGCGGCAGACGGGGCGACAACCCGAGCACCTGGTGGTGGACGAGGGTTACACGACGCGGGAGAATGTCCTGGCGGCAGCGGAAAAGGGCGTGGACTTGATTGGGAGCGCGATGCAACCCGATGCCCAGGCGACCACGCGGCGACTGGAGCAGCGCGGCGTCGCCCCGGCCTTTTATCCGGACCAGTTCCCCTACGACGCCGCCACCAACACCTATACCTGTCCGGCGGGCAAGCAACTCCCTTATCAAACCACCAAGCACGATCGGGTGGGAGTGGAGCGCAAAGTTTATAAGGCACGGGCGGCGGATTGCCGGAATTGTGTGTTTCGCCAGCAGTGTTGTCCGGGGGCGCAGGGTCGGAGGATCGTTCGCAGCGAGAATGTGCCGGTGGTGGCGGTCCCGCGTACGCGGGATGGCCAAGATGCGCAGCGAAGCGGCGCGGGCCCTTTATCGCTTGCGCGCTCCCATGGCGGAGTTTTCGAATCTTTGGCTGAAGACCAAGCTCGGGCTGCGGCAGTTTGGCGTGCGCGGCTTGCGGAAGGTCCGCTGTGAGGTGTTGTGGGCCTGCCTCACTTACAATATTCAGCAATGGTTCCGCCTGCGCTGGAAAGTTCGGCTGATGCCAGCCCAAGCCTGAGGGAGAAAGAAAGACGGAGGGGCCAAGAGCCTCACCCGGAGAAAGGTAATCGCATGTCGTGGCCATAATCAGTCTCAGCCGCAGTGGGTAGCACCCGCAAAATGGCGGCGTTGCGGGAGAGCGGACCCTCGCCTCCGACAATATTTTCACAGCTTCTTGCGC
>JBEKVC010000181.1:0-2001 GCA_049514395.1 Terriglobia bacterium | reverse complement strand
CCCGTTTCCGCACCGGACTTTATCGACTGGCGAAGCGAGAACCACGGCTTCGAAGAAATGGCCGCCATTGAGCCGTGGGGTGACTTCAACCTGACTGGTCAGGGCGAGCCGCAACGAGTCGCTGGGACTCGCGTTTCCGCCAACTTCTTCCATCTCATGGGTGTTAACACGTCTTTAGGACGCACCTTTGCCGAGGGCGAAGACGAGGAGGGTCGTGACCACATAGCGATTCTCAGCTACGGACTCTGGCAGACTCACTTCGCTTCAGACCCAAGAGTTGTTGGGAAGATGATCAAGTTGAACGGGGAGTCGTACACCGTGGTCGGTATCATGCCCGCCAGCTTCAAGCTCTTTATCTTTCCATCCCAGGTCTGGATTCCACTCGCGTTCGAGGCGAAACAACTGAGTCCCGCAGGACGCCAATCCCGCTCGCTCTATGTTTTCGGACGTCTCAAGCCTGAAGCGACGGTCGAGCAGGCGCAGGCGGAGATGGCTGCCATCTCGCGCCGTCTTGAGCAGAGCTATCCCGAGGCGGACAAGGGCTGGGATGCGACTCTTATTTCGCTGCAGGAATTCCAGATCCAGGACTTCCACATTCGCCCAGCTCTCATGCTGCTCATGGGAGCCGTGGGTCTTGTACTGCTCATCGCGTGCGCCAACATCGCCGGTTTACTGTTGGCGCGCGGCGCCGGACGCCAGCACGAAATCGCCGTACGCGCGGCGCTGGGGGCAGGGCGCTGGCGTTTGGTCCGGCAGCTCCTTTCCGAAAATGTCCTTACCGCCATTGCCGGCGCGGGCCTGGGGTTGCTCTTCGCTTCGTGGGGAATCCGTGTCCTTCACGCTGCCGCTAGTTGGAATGAGTGGGTAGGATCCATGGAGTTCGCCATTGACGCGCGGGTCCTTCTCTTCGCAATCGGCCTTTCGTTGCTTACGGTTCTGCTATTCGGCCTGGTACCCGCCCTTCAAGTCTCTAAATCCGATCTTCACGCGACCCTGAAGGAAGGTGGTCGGACTGGGGCTATGGGTGCCGCTCGCAGCAAAATACGGCGTGTCTTCGTCGTTGCAGAATTCGCCTTGGCCTTAGTGCTGCTTACCGGCGCCGGGCTGATGATCAAGAGTTTTCTTGAGGCGATAAGCGCCAGTCCCGGCTTCAATCCGGGAGAATTATTGGCAGCGGAAGTTTCCCTTCCGACTTCCAAGTACAAGAGCCCATCCCAACAGGCGGCCTTCTTCCATCAGGTGACCGAGCAGCTCCAAAGTCTTCCCGGCGCTGTATCCGCTGCGGCTACCGGGAGTCTGCCGCTTTCTGGGGAACCGGGGAACGTCCCCTTCACCGTTGAAGGCCAGCCAATGTTGCCGCTTCAAGAACGTCCACAAGCCATTTACTACGCCATCAGTCCGGACTACCTGCGAACAATGGAGATCCCGGTAATCAGAGGGCGCGCGTTCACGGACCTCGATAACGCAGGCGCATCTCCGATTCTTCTGGTCAACGAGGCTTTTGCCCGTCGCTTTTTCACAAAGGGAGACGCTATCGGTCAGCATATCAGCCTTGACGCCGGGAACGGTGTTTCCTCCCCTTGGCGTGAGATCGTGGGCGTCGTCGGGAATGTGAAAGACTGGTTCGGTCAGCCGGGCTTTAACCCGCAGATTTACGTTCCGTACCTTCAGGCGCCTTCCGCGGGCATGACACTGGTGGTGCGGACGAAAGCCGACCCCGCAGGTATTGCTCCTGCCGTACGCGCCGCGGTGTGGGCGGTGGATAAAGGTCAGCCGCTGGGCAATGTAATGACGATGAGTCAATTCATCGAGGACAGAGGAGAGGGTGGGGACCGCTTGATGGGCGAACTGCTCGGCACCTTTGCTGGCTTGGCGTTGATTCTGGCGGCGGTGGGAATCTATGGAATCATCGCCCAGACTGTTGCCCAGCGCACCCACGAGATTGGAATCCGCATGGCCCTCGGCGCAGAGAGCGGCAGCGTTTTGAGGCTGGTAGTGGGA
>JBEKVC010000180.1:0-2010 GCA_049514395.1 Terriglobia bacterium | reverse complement strand
TAGGTTCCGCACTCATCTCCATTCAGAAGCGTATAAATGACTGGGTGGACTTGCTGGATGATTTCTTCAAACGAACCGTCCCCAAGAAATGGATGAACGCTGAAGCTTTCGATATGGAAGCCGTAAAGAACGAGCCAAACGTCCCCGGTAGCATCGGGCCGTTCCAAGTTCAACCCGGACTGACAACGATGGATCAGTACGTATTTGTAGAGCCGACTCCGCAGCCACAACCTGCGCTGCCCGACTTCATCAAATGGTTCATTACGAACTTGTCGGAGGAAATATCAGGAGCACTACCTTCTTTGTTCGGTGCGGCTACGGGGGAACAAACTGTAGGCAACCCACAGATTCAAAGAGACCAAGCATTGCAACGCATCGGATGTCCATGGAATAACATTCAGGACATGTTTGCTGCGGCTGCAGAACAGGCTGTTCGTTGCGCAGCCGAATGTAGAGATGGCAAGGAAATCAAACAGAACATACCCGGACGTGGCAACTTAACGGTCAACACCGCAAACTTGCTCGCTGGTAAGGTTTTGTGTTATGCTGAATCGAACCCAGCATTTCCCGAATCTTGGCAGCAGAAAGAAGCCAAAATAGAGAACATGATTTCCATGAGTGCGTCTAATCCGTTATTGGCCCAGTGGTTCTTAGGTCCGTCAAACTTGGCGGAAGTAGCCAGCGGTTTGCGCATGAAGAAGTTCAAAGTAGTAGGTGCCACATCGGTCACCAAGCAGCGCAACGAATTTGAGTTGTTGTTGCGTAAAGGTCCGATGGACAATCCGCAGTTCTTGAACATGCAATCCGCTATGCAGAAAGCACAGGCGGGAGTACAGCAAGCGCAAGTGACGGGGCAACAAGTTCCGCCTGAAGCGCAAGCAATGATGGCTCAGGTACAGCAGGCAATACAGGCTACGCCTCCGCAAATCAGTACGGTTCCTGTAGCACAAGACGAGAGCGAGAACCATTTGGTCGAGGCCAATGAATGTTTTGAATTCCTAAACGGTACCGATGGCCAGAAGTTTAAGAGTGGAACACCAGAACAGCAAGCAGGTTTTGCTAACGTAAAACTTCATTGGAGTGAGCATCTAAAGATGGCCAAGCAGATAATGGCAGCTAATAAACCACCGGAGAAACCACCTAGTGAGAGCTTTTCGGCTGACGTTTCAAAGATGCCACCGGAAGTTGCTACGCAGATGCTCGCTAAGATGGGCATACAAAGTACCCCCGCTGTATTCCAACAGCAAGCGGACACTGCTCTTCAGCATAAGGTGGCTGGGAAAGCAATTCCCGAAGCCTTGAAGCAACCAAATGAACCAGCAAGACCGAACACACAACCAGCACCTGCACCCGGAGCAGAACAACCCCGTCAACTGAGGAGATAACATGGCTAAGACCCTGGTAGGTTTATTGCAACGCCATGGGGATACAGAGGCCAACGAAGCCAATGTGTTCAGGAGTAGACTTGATCCTCCTCTGAATAACGAGGGAATAAAGCAAGCCGAGGCTGCGGCAAAGAGTATTGCGAAGATGAAGGGGATGAAGATCAAGAAGATCGTATCATCCCCCATGCTTCGCGCTCTGCAAACCGCCGATATAATCAGTGAGGAATTGGGACTAAAAACAGTTCAAGATCGGGGTTTGATATCCTGGAATTTAGGATTCTTGACAGGCATGGACAAGGACAAGTACAAAGATGTTCTGGACTTGTACATTGACAACCCAAAGGTACCAGTACCAGATGGGGAATCCCTGGACGATTTGGAAACTCGCTTGGAAGAATTCATGGATGAAGAACTCAGAACAGAAGGCACTATCTACGTGACCCACAATTCCAACTGTGTGACCATCGAAAACCTTATCAGGGGCAATAAAGATGGAAGACCAGAAAGCGGTGAGAAAAGTGTGGAGCCTGGAGGTACCATTGGAATATACGTGGATGATAACGGGACTTACAGTACCGAAGTTCTGTTTGGAGTCGAAGACAAAGCAGCCTTCGTCTCCTAAGTA
>JBEKVC010000179.1:0-2031 GCA_049514395.1 Terriglobia bacterium | reverse complement strand
GCCAATGGATACTCGCTCCGCACGTACACATAGCCACGGGAGGCCCCGATGGCATAGGCGGCGATGGTCATTCCTTCGATGACCGAGTGCGGATCGGACTCCAGGAGGCTCCGGTCCATGTAGGCTCCGGGGTCTCCTTCGTCGCAGTTTCCGATGATGTACTTGGGCGTCCTCTTCTCCCCGCGGCACACTCGCCACTTAATGCCGGTAGGGAATCCAGCCCCGCCTCGGCCCCGCAGCCCGGAGCATGTGATCTCTTCGATGACCGTTTCCGGGGTCAGTGCTGTCAGAACCTTCTCCAGCGCCGCATAGCCGTCCCTCGCGATATAGTCCTCAATCTTCTCCGGGTCGATGATGGCCTTGTTCCTGAGGACGACGAGCGCCTGCTTGCTGAAGAACGGAAGATCGTAGACCCAGGGAACCTGTGGTGCGGTTGGGGAGGGCGCGAAGGTCAAACTCTCGCCTGCGCTTGCTTCGAGAGCCTGCTCTGAACCGACACAAATCGCACATTCGGCGACCATGTGGCCACCCGCAACGTGTTCGGCCACGATCCTGCGGACCTTTTCGGGGCTAAGATCACCGTATTTCACGGGTGGTAGATGCCGCATTTCAACTGTCATCATTGGTTCGCGCGAGCAGAAGCCTGCACACCCGGTGGTCACAACCTGAATGTTTGTGATACCCCTTTTCTCCACTTCATCCCGAACCGCTGCCAGGACGTTTTGCGCCCCGGCGGCGACGCCGCACGTGCCCATGTGGACCAAGATCCTGCCCGTGAAGGCACCGTCTTGGAGGCGGTGTGCTGCCCGCGCAGCGTCCCTCTTCTCGCGCAGCTCTTCGATCGTGAGCCTCGGCATGCTACGCCGCCTCTCGGTATTTCTGCACGATGCCCGGCAGGTCCTTGCGCGTCAATTTCCCGTAGAACTCGCCCCCCACCATGATCGCCGGGGCGAGCCCGCAGCACCCGATACATCGCACGCTCTTGAGAGTGAACTTCATGTCGGGGGTCGTCTGGTCCGGCTGGATGGCGAGCAGGTCGCTGACTTTCTCCATCAGCCTCTCGCCTCCTCGCACATAGCAGGTCGTCCCCATACAGACGTTGATGACATGGCGTCCTCTGGGCACGACGCTGAAGGCGCTGTAGAAGGTCGCGATTCTGTAAAGGTGAGAGAGGGGATAGCCTGTTTCCTGAGAGATGTACTGCAATACGCTTTCGGGGAAGTAGTTGTAGGCCGCGTTGACTTCCTGAAGAATGGGCATGAGCGGCCCGTCTTTGGTCCTGTGCCGCGCCACAATATCCGCGACCTTCTCCCTGTACGGGAGAGCGATCTCGACCCTAGGACTCTCGAGGGGTTGCACCATGTTCTCTACGGGACAATTCGCCACGCAAGTCCCGCAGCCGGTGCATTTCGCCTCGTCTACAAAGCGTGGCCGCCGCTTCACAGTGACCGTGAAATCACCCGGCTGCCCCTGGACGCGTTGCACCTCGCTTAAAGTGAGGATCTCGATGTCCCTGTGCCGGCCGATCTCGACCAGCCGCGGGGCCATGGTGCACATGGCGCAGTCGTTGGTGGGGAAGGTCTTGTCAAGCTGGGACATGACTCCGCCGATGCCGGGCTTGCTCTCGGCCAAGTAAACCTTGATGCCGGCGGCCGCAAGATCGAGGGCCGCCTGCATGCCGCCGATTCCGCCGCCAACCACCAGGGCAGCGCCGATGGGATGGGTCTGGGGTGCCTCAGACGGCATCGGGAACAACCTCCTGGGCGGGTGCCTGCTGCCTGGCTCTTTCCTTGACCGCCTGAAAATACAGCGCCAGCGGGCGATAGACCATGTGAGACCACTTTCCGAACGACATCTCGACGACGAGCATCGGCGTGGCGATGACGATGTGAAGCGCGTAGACGAAGTGGCAGGCGAGCTCGAAACCTGCGTATCTGAGGATGTGAACGGAGATTCCACTCAGTGCCGTCAGCAGGAGCAGGATCGGAAACATCACATCCTCAAACCCCGCGGTCTTGCAAATCTCCTTCT
>JBEKVC010000178.1:0-2058 GCA_049514395.1 Terriglobia bacterium | reverse complement strand
GTGCGCTCGGAGAAGACGTGTGCATCCGGGGGTGAAAGCCCCCCCAGGTTTGGCGGCCAAGCCGCCGGAGTTCAACGCGAAAGTGAAGAATGGAAAGACCTAACCAGTCGCCCAAGCCCGAGGGTTGCTTGGCGGAAGGAGAACCGGAGAAGCAGACGGGGCCAGACCTGTTGCACTTCCGGGTCGAACGACCGTCGAGAAGCGTACCCAGGGAAAAGCGCGAGCCGCAAGCGGGACCCGCATCCCGCTCAAGCAACTCAGCCTCGAAAGGATTCGATGCAGGTGGGGACGCCGTCAATGAGTCGGAACCCAAAACCGAGACGACCGCAACAGGTGAGGTCGTTGAGGGCCTGCCGGGGTCTAAGAGCGTGGCGCGCGCCGAAGGAAGCCCACGAAACCGAGGAGGCCCGGAGAGCCCCTGCCGCACTAACTGCGAGGGCCAAGCAGGAAGGGCGGCGCAACGACAAGAAGCGCCGTCTGGCGCTCCGGGAGTCGGATTGGTCCATAGTATCCAGGGGCAGGGCGCAAGCCCGGACGCTGGAGAAGGGGCCAACAAGTCAACGCAGTCCGCACAGGCAACCAGTGCTGTAAGAACGACGGAAAAAGACTGGCAAACCTTCCTGCGGGCCATAGCCGAGAAGGCATTCAAAGACAAACACCACCGGTTCGGAGACTTGTATCGGTGGCTCAACCAGGACGTGCTGCGCCTGTGTTTCTACCGGTTGCGGAGAAGCGCTGCCAGTGGCGTGGACGGGGTGACGTTCCAGGAGTATGAAAAGAACCTGGAGGCCAACCTGGCAGACCTGGTGGGGCGACTTAAACGCAAGGCGTATCGGGCGCGGCTGGTGCGACGCAAATACATACCCAAAGGACAGGGTAAACTCAGGCCTCTGGGTATTCCGGTGCTGGAGGACAAGCTGGTGCAGACGGGGGCGACGCAAGTCCTGCTGGCAATTTACGAAGTGGATTTTCTGCCGTGCAGCTATGGCTACCGGCCGGGCCTTGGGGCACAGGATGCCATCAAGGACCTGACCGACGAGCTGCAATTCGGCGGACACAACTTCGTGGTCGAAGCGGACATCAAAGGGTTCTTTAACAACCTCCGGTGGGAATGGCTAGAACGGATGCTGGAGCAAAGAATCGCTGATGGAGCCTTTCTCAACCTGATACGCAAGTGGCTGCGGGCAGGCATTTTGGAGGAGGACGGCCAGGTGGTCCATCCACAAACCGGCACACCGCAGGGCGGGGTCGTCTCGCCGGTGCTGGCAAATATCTATCTGCATTACGTGCTGGACCTCTGGTTTGAGCGCGGGGTGCGACTGAAACAGCAAGGACGCTGCCGGATGATTCGCTATGCGGATGATTTTGTGGCGTGCTTTGAATACCGGCATGAGGCCGAAGCCTTTGAGCAGGAGCTAAAGACACGGCTGGCCAAATTCGGGTTGGAAGTGGCGACGGAAAAGACCAAGACGTTGCGCTTCGGGCATAATGGCGGGCCGCACAATGGGCGGTTTGATTTTCTGGGATTCGAGTTTTACTGGGAATCGGATCGGCAGGGCAAACCGAGGGTCAAGCGCCGCACGGCCACCAAGAAATGGCAGGCCGCAAGGCAACGGATGAGAGATTGGATAAGGAAACACCGTCACCAGAAACTGGGCCGACTGATGGCCACGTTAAGGGCCAAGTTGAAGGGGACGTGGAACTACTATGGGCTCATCGGCAATTACCGCCGGATGAAGCTCTTCCACGACGAAACTTGCCGGACGCTGCACAAGTGGCTGAACCGGCGGAGTCAACGTCGGAGTGTGACGTGGCGGGCTTTGAACCGCCTGATGGAACGTTTCCAGGTGCCGCGACCGCGCATTGTGGAAAAGAACGGACAGAGAATGCCTTGCCAGCAGGAATTGAGTTTCTGCCAACGGTTGCTGGATTTCCTGCGACCGGGGGCCAGCCTGCGGGCGAATGCGAGAGCGAGTTGACTTGAAGAGCCCAGTGCGGGAATACCGCCCGCCGGGATCTGTGCGGGGGGCGCCGGGCAACCGGCGTCCCTACCGCGAC
>JBEKVC010000177.1:0-2060 GCA_049514395.1 Terriglobia bacterium | reverse complement strand
TAGCCCAACTTCCGCGGTCCAAAGGATTTTTTGGGCAGTTCCGGAGAGTAATGCTTTTGTTTGCAGCGCTCGTTCCCTTTCAGGCCTAAATAGTGACGAATACACACAAATATATTCCTTGACATTAGCGATTATTGTGTTCTATATAGTGGCCTGTGTACATTCGCAAGACCACCAAGTCGCACAAGGGAAAAAGCTACACCAACTACCTGCTGGTCGAGTCCGTGGCCACCCCCAAGGGCCCTCGCCAGCGCATCATCTGTTCGCTCGGCAGCCTCGCCCCTGCGCCCCCGGATCAATGGCTTGACTTGGCCCGCCGCCTCGAAGCCAGCCTGCAGGGACAGAACTCGCTCACCCCCGCTGATCCTCAGGTCGAAGCGCTGGCCAAAAAAGTGCGCCAAGCGCGTACCTCCGGCGCCCAACCGCCGCGACCTCGCGCCGCCGCCGGCCCGACCCTGGCCGTGGATACCGCGCGGGTGACGGTGGAAGAGGCGCGCGAGGCCGGCTCGGTGCATGTGGGTCACCAGGTGTGGCAGCAACTGGCGCTGAACGAAATTTTGAGCTGCGCGGGGTTGTCGGATCGCGCCGGCCAGCTCACGGAAGCGATGACCCTCAATCGCCTGATCTATCCTCTTTCTGAACACGCCATGCCGGACTGGATGCGCCACACCGCGCTGGCCGACATTCTTCCCCTCGATTTTTCCGCCCTGCACGAGGACGCCTTGTACCGCAACCTGGACCGACTCCACCCCAACCGCGCCGCGATCGAGCGGGACTTGGCCGAGCGCGAGAAGACGTTGTTTAATCTCGACGACACCCTGTACCTCTACGATCTGACCTCGACCTACTTCGAGGGCGAAGTCTCGAGCAACCCGCAGGCGAAGCGCGGGTACTCGCGGGACAAGCGCGGCGATGCGAAGCAGGTGCTGGTCGGGTTGGTGCTGGACCGGGACGGTTTCCCCAAAGCGCACGAGATCTTCGACGGCAATCGCCAGGACCGGACCACGGTGGGGGAGATGCTGGACAGCTTGGAAAAACGCGTGGGCTGCAAGCCCGGTGCGACGGTGGTCGTGGACCGCGGCATGGCTTACGACGAGGACCTGGAGCAAATCCGAGGGCACGGGTACCACTACCTGGTGGCCACGCGGCAGCCGGAGCGGAACGCTTGGCTGGCGGAATTCGAGGCGGAGGACCATTGGGAGGAATTGATCCGCACCCCGTCGCCGCGCAATCCCTTTCAGGAGAAATCCGCGGTTCGCATCCAGCGTCAGCAGAAGGGGAACGAAGTTTATATTCTCTGCATCAGCGAAGGGCGCCAGGAGAAGGATCGGGCGATTCGAGAGCTGCACGAGCAGCGACTGAAGAAGGATCTGGAGAAACTGCAGGCGCGGGTCGAGAAGGGTCGATTGAAGGAGGCGAAGAAAATCTATCAGGCGATCGGCCGGCTGCAAGAACGTTATCCGCGCGTGGCGCGCTACTACCACCTGGATTACGATCCCGAACGGAAAACCCTGACGTGGCAAGAGGACAGCGAGAAGAAAACGGTGGCCGAGAAACTTGACGGCGGTTATGTCCTGAAGACCGACCGCCAGGACCTGACGGCGGACGAGACCTGGCGCACTTACCTCTTGCTGACGCGGGTGGAAGCGGCCTTCCGGGCGATGAAGAGTCCGTTGGCCGAGCGGCCCATCTTCCATCACCTCGAACATCGCACCCAAACCCATATCTTCCTCTGCGTCCTGGCGTATCACCTGCTGGTGGCGATTGAGAAACGATTCCTGGAGGCGGGCGTGCACACCTCGTGGTGGACCTTGCGCCAGCAACTGAGCACTCACCAAGTCGTCACGGTCGTGTGGCCCACGGCCGATGGCAGGGTTCTGAAAATTCGCAGGGGGACCACACCGGAGCCGATTCACCGGGAAATCTACTCGACCCTCCGGATTCCCACGGAGGTCATGAAGCCAGTGAGAAGCTGGCACGAGGTCTCCAACATAGTGACGGAATGAAATCGCAACCCTTTTCAAATCCAGTATTTCACTCAGCCGGCCGCGGAAGTTTGG
>JBEKVC010000176.1:0-2063 GCA_049514395.1 Terriglobia bacterium | reverse complement strand
CGCATACATCCCGACAAAAAGAAGCTGTGAAAAAATTATCGGGGGCGAGGATCCGCTCTCCCGCAGCACCATCGTTTTGCGGGTCCTATCGACCGCGGCTGTGATTGATTATGGCCACGACATTCGATTTCCTTTCCTCGGGTGGGGCTCTCGGCCCCTCCGTCCCTCCTTCTCCCTCAGGCGTGGGCCGGGATCAGGCGCTCTCTCCAGCGGAGGCGGAACCATTGCTGAATATTGTAAGTGAGGCAGGCCCACAACACCTCACAGCGGACCTTCTGCAAGCCACGCACGCAAAACTGCCGCAGCCCGAGCTTGGCCTTCAGCCAAAGGTTCGAAAATTCCGCCACGGGGCCGCGCAAGCGATAAAGGGCTCGGGCCGCATCCGTCTGCATCTTGGCCATGTACGCCGTTACCACCGGCACATTCTCCGTGTGAATGAGCGTGCGACCCCGCCTCCCCGGAGAACACTTCTGGTGAAATGCACAATCCCGGCAGTCCGCCGCCCGCGCCTTATACACCTGGCGCTCCACTCCCACCCGGTCGTGCTTGGTGGTTTGATAAGGGAGTTGCTTGCCCGCTGGACAGGTATAGGTGTTGGTGGTGGCGTCGTAAGGGAACTTGTCCGGATAAAAGGCGGGATCGACGCCGCGCTTCTTGAGACGGCGCGCGCTCGCCTGGGCATCCGGTTGCATCGTGCTGCCAATCAAGTCCACGCCCTTTTCGGCAGCCGCCAGGATATTCTCCCTTGTGGTGTAGCCCTCGTCGACCACCAGGTGCTCCGGCTGTTGCCCCGTCTGGCGCTCGACTTCTTCCATCGCCGGCAGTAGTTCGTGCTCATCGCTGGCCGCCTGCGTCACGCTCGCCGCCACCACGATGCTGTGCCTGCTGTCGGTGGAAATCTGCACATTATGGCTGGGCGCACAGCCGCCGTCGCCTTGCTTCATGATCCGCGCTTCCGGATCCGTCTCGCTCACCCGCCGCTGGGATGGCTCGGCGTGCGCCTCGGGGGCAGCTTGCACCTTCTCCATTTCTTTCAGGGCCAGTTCCAGCCTTTCCACCTTCTCGCGCGCCGCCCGCTCACGGGCTGCCGCACGTCGGCTGGATTCCTCTTGCCGGGGATCGCCCATCTCCCGCACCCGCTCCCGCGCTACTTCCAGATGCTGGCGCAAGGTCTTCTCCCGATGAAACGACTTGCCACTGGCCGAGGCTTTCACCTTCGTGCCGTCATGCACCACCTGCTCCAAGCTGATCAGACCCTCGCTACTCAGCACCCCCAGCAACTGCGCGAACAACTCATCCAGAGCCTTTTCGTGCTGGACGCGGAAATCCGCCAGGGTGTGGTAATTCACCACCTCCATCCCCGTCAGCCACTGAAAGGCAGGATCGTACTCGCAGCGCCGCTCCACTTCCCGCGCCCAACCCACTTTTTGGCTGTAAGCGTAAATCCAGAGACTGATCAGCAGGCGCGGGTCATAGGCCGGACGCCCCGCCACCCCCTCCACCGACCGCACCTCCGCCGTGTAGCCTGTCAGGTCCAGTTGTCCCACCAGTTCCCAAATGGCGCGCACCAAGTGATCTGGGCCCACCAGTTTCTCCACGTCCACCGTGTGCCACAGCAATTGGTTACGGTTCACCGGCTGCAAGCGTGCTGGTCTCGGCGGCTCGGGCTCGCTGGGGAGCGGCTGCGGCTCCCGCGGCAGCTCCGCCTCCGTCCACATCGCTGGCTGACGGCTCGCGATCACATCACTCATGGTGCCTCCTCCGGGTTGGGGATGAATCCGCACGCCGGGGAGCGCGTTTCAGGATGAGCGTATGTTTGTCCTCCACCACCCATTCGATCACTTCGCCTTTCTCGATTTCCAGGGCTTGCGCCAGCGCCGAAGGACAGATCAGGTACCACTGGCGGTTTTTGCCGCCCCGCTGGATCACTTGGACGGTGGAATGATAACCCATGCTTGGCCTCCCCGCCGGAAGTGCGGTCAGAGGCTAATATATCATAGCTGTATAGCTAAGACAAGAAAATTTCTTAATTTTTTCGATTTTCTTGATTTTTTCACAGCTTC
>JBEKVC010000175.1:0-2083 GCA_049514395.1 Terriglobia bacterium | reverse complement strand
CTGGCATCATCATGTCACCCTGGTCATGTTGGCGCATGCCTTCCTGACCTTGGAGATGTTGCGCAGCAAAAAAAACTTCTGGGTGGACCCTGCCCCAGACGCGTCGTGAGATCCAACGCCTGTTGTTCACCTGGACCGGAGAGTGCGCGTATTGTGGCAGCGTAATTCGCAAACGAAACCGTCCACCTTAACTTAACGTAGTAGTATTAGGGGCTGGGGGCCGCTACGAAGAGCGGCGAGGGGATTTGCCGGCAACCTGCTATAATGCACGGGCTATGACACAAACGAACCCATCGCCCTCCAACTCACAACCACAGAAACGCTTCCTTATTACAGGCGCCAAAGGCTTCATTGGCGCATGGATTGCCAAGACTCTGCTGGAAGGTGGTGACCCGCCCAATGTTTTTGACATCGATCCCGGCTTTCAGCGTCTTAGCGCCATCCTGAGTGAGAATCAGCTCGCACAAGTTAACTTTATCCAGGGCGACGTTACGAAATACGCCGACCTTGATCGCGCCATTGCGGAGAACGGAATCACTCATATCCTGCACCTGGCAGGTTTGCAGGTGCCCGGATGTGCCGCTGATCCTCTACGCGGAGCGCTGGTCAATGTTCTCGGCACTCTGAACGTTTTCGAGATGGCGCGCAAGCGACGGGACCTGGTGCAGCGCATTGTCTATGCCAGCTCCGCGGCCGTTTTCGGTCCGGAAGAATTCTATGGCGGCATTACAGTCCCGGAGGGGGCGCCCTTGCTTCCCGGAACGCACTATGGCGTTTTCAAACAGTGCAACGAAGGCAACGCGCGCGTTTACTCTCTGAATGACGGCATCCCCAGCGTGGGCATTCGTCCCTGGGCCGTTTATGGGGTGGGCAGAGACATTGGGATAAGCTCCGGACCCACTAAGGCCATCAAGGCCGCCGTTCTGCGCCGTCCTTACATTATCGGCTTCACCGGCACCATCGACCTGCAATACGTCCGAGACACTGCACGAATCTTTATTCGTTGTGCGGAGAGAGATATCCCGGGCGCTAAAGTTTATACTCCGCGGGGAAGCGTCGTGCGCGTGGAAGACTTCATCCACACGCTGGAACAGGTTCTTCCCCATGCCGATGGGCTTATCAAAGCTCAAGGCAAACAATTGCCCATCGCGGCGGACCTGGACGACAGCGCATTGAAGCAAGACTTGGGCGAGGACCCCCGCACGCCTTTGGAAGAGGGAATCCGGGAAACCGTGAACATCTTTGAACGGCTCGATCGTGAAGGGCGTCTCGAGACCAAGGAGTTGGAAAGCTAAACCAAGTCAAGAAATCGAGACGCCTAAGAGCGTCCCCAAGGAGGTAAAGGCACATGAGTGCATTAACTGGCTTTATGCTCGTGGTAATGGGTGGAATCATGCAAGGCACTTACTTCCTGGGTTTGAGATACGTCAAACCCTGGAAATGGGAGAACGTCTGGTCTATTTACGCTTTGTTTGCCCTAGTCATTCTGCCGGTGGGTCTGGCCGTTGCCACGGTACCCCATCTCGGTGCGGTTTACGGCCAAATCCCTGGGAAAGACCTTCTGGGGATTTTCTTGTACGGAGCGGGCTGGGGGATCGGCTCAGTCCTTAGCGGCCTCGGGGTGGCCCGGCTGGGCATGGCCATTGGCGTGTCCGTCCTGATCGGCATCTGCGCCGCGCTCGGAACGCTGGTCCCGCTGGTTGTCAACACCCCCGAACTGGTCTTTGCTAAGAAGGGACTAATGGTGATTGCTTCGGTGGTCACTCTGTTACTGGGGGTGCTACTGGTCGCGTTGGGTGGAAAGGAGCGGGACCGTTCTCAAGCTGGCGGTGCACCTCCTGTTCTGGCGGGGTCTTTCGCTGGGGGACTGGCCATCTGCATTTTCAGCGGCATCTTCTCCTCGATGCTTAACTACGCACTTGCCTTCAGCAATTCGATAAAGCAAGCTGCCCTCAATTTTGGAGCGACGGGTTTCGGGTCGGTTAACGCGGTGTGGATGGTGGCTTTGCTCGCCGGCTTCATTGCGAACGCAATCTATACCCTCTATCTCCTCTCGAAGAATAAGACCTGGTCGAACTTTACG
>JBEKVC010000174.1:0-2147 GCA_049514395.1 Terriglobia bacterium | reverse complement strand
CGCTTGGCAACAGCCAGGGTTTTGTCCTGGACCCGATCCTCAGCCTGCGCCAGAGCCTGAGTCTTGGTCCAGGCCAGCGTATGCAGGTTACCTTGGTTCTCGCCGCCGGCGAAACACGCCAGCAGGTTTTGAGACTGATGGGTAAGTACGGCGATCCCCATGCCATCGATCGGGCGGTGGATTTCGCCTCGGCTTCTGCCCAGCTTGAGCTGCGATTGCTTCGCATCCAGCCCGACGAAGCTCGCCGCTTCCAGCAACTCGCCAGCCACCTGCTGTTTCCCAACCCGCTCTTTCGCCCTCCCCCCGAACGCATCGAAGAGAACCGCAAGGGGCAAGCCGGCTTATGGCCCTACGGAATCTCGGGTGACTTGCCGATTGCCCTGATCACCATTGCTGAGGCGCAGGATATCAGCCTGGTCCGTCAGATGCTCCAGGCGCATACCTATTGGCGAAGGCACGGGTTGATGGCAGACCTGGTGATCCTCAACGAAGAGGCCGGCGGCTATGAGCAGCCGTTGCGTGAACGACTCGAGGGCTTGATCCAGGCGCATTCGACGTATACAGGGATAGATCAGCCTGGTGGGATTTTCTTGCGCAGCGCGGAGCAAATCCCGGAGGAAGACCTGACGCTACTCATGGCCGCGGCGAGTGTGGTGCTGGTGGCCGCGCGCGGCACGCTGCCCCAGCAAGCAGGTGTGCCTGCGGAGGTTCCCGAGCTGTCGGAACCCTTGGCCAAGAAACCTGCTCCCCGGGAACCTTCGGCTTCGCTGCCCTTCATGGAGCTGCCCTACTTCAACAGCCTGGGCGGTTTTACCCCGGATGGGCGTGAATACGCGATCTACCTCGGCCCCAACACCCACACGCCTGCACCCTGGGTGAACGTCATCGCCAACCCCACCTTCGGAGCATTGGTCAGCGAAACGGGGTCGGGCTTTACCTGGTATGGCAACAGCGAACGCAATCGCCTGACGCAATGGTCCAACGACCCCGTCATGGATACACCGTCTGAGGCGGTGTACATCCGGGACGAGGAGACCGGTGTCTACTGGACGCCGACCCCGTCGCCGATCCGCGAAGAGACCGCCTACCGGGCAAGGCATGGGGCGGGGTACACGGTCTTCGAGCATAACAGCCATGGGATCGAACAGGAGCTGACGGTCTTCGTTCCAGTGGATGATAAAGGAGGGGAGCCGATTAAGCTGCAAAGGTTGCTGTTGAGGAACGACTCCTCGAGGCATCGCAAGCTGTCGGTTACGTATTATGTGGAGTGGACACTGGGCGAAAACCGCGAAACCTCCCAGATGCACGTCGTGACCAACTGGGATGACGAAGTCCAGGCCCTGATCGCTCGGAATCGCTACCACCCCGAGTACGGGGATCGGATCGCCTTCGCGGCCATCAGCCCGCCTGCGGAGTCTTACACCGGCGACCGCACGCCCTTCCTTGGGCGCAACGGCTCGCTGGGTAGCCCCGCGGCTATGGAGCGGACCGGGCTATCACGTCGGACGGGGGCGGGATTCGACCCGTGCGCGGCACTGCAGGTTACGGTTGAACTGGCTCCTGGAGAGAAGGCTGAGATCACGTGCATGTTGGGCCAGGCCGAGTCGGTGGAGGAGGTCCACAAGCGGGTTCTAGTCTACCGGGAAGGTTTGGCACTGGAGACCGCGTTAAGCCAGACGAAAGCCTGGTGGGATGGTCTGTTGGGCACGATCGAAGTGCACACCCCCGAGCTGGCAGTGGACTTCCTGGTCAACCGTTGGCTCTTGTACCAAAGCCTTAGCTGTCGGATCTGGGGACGTTCCGCATTTTACCAGTCCAGCGGTGCGTTCGGCTTCCGCGATCAACTGCAGGACGTTATGGCATTCCTATACGCGTATCCCGAGCAGGCACGCCAACACATCCTGCTCGCGGCGAGCCGTCAGTTCAAGGAAGGCGATGTGCAGCACTGGTGGCATCCACCGAGCGGCGCGGGTATCCGCTCGCGGATCTCCGATGACTCCCTGTGGCTTCCCTACGTCATCGCTCAATACATCCGGGTCACCGGCGATGTGGGAATCTTGAGCACAGAGGTCCCCTTCCTCGACGGGCCCAAGCTGGAAGGCGATCAGCACGAGATGTTCTTCACACCGGAGGTCGCGCTTGAACAC
>JBEKVC010000173.1:0-2161 GCA_049514395.1 Terriglobia bacterium | reverse complement strand
CTAGAGCATGTTTCGGCTGGGTTGAATCGGGGGATTCCCCTTAGATTATGAATGGGGGAATCTAGCGGCATTGATTCGATTTTTGGAGGGGATCGATGCCGAGACCTTGTTCACTGGATTTGCGTATGCGTGTGCTGCGAGAGGTCGAAGCGGGCGCGTCGCGACGCGAGGCAGCTGAATGCGTCGAGGTGAGCGCCAGCTCGGCGATCAAATGGATGCAGCGCTTAAACGAAACGGGAAGCATTGCGGCCAAGCCGAGCGGAGGCAGCATCTCGCCGCTGGAGGCGCACGCGGCCGTTTTGCTGGGGCTGATTGCCGAGCAGGCGGATTTGACGTTGGATGAAATCGTTGCGGTCATGCGCAAGCGCCGGATCGCCGGCAGCCGCAGCGCGGTTTGGCGGTTCTTCAAGCGGCACAATGTCAGCTTCAAAAAAACCATCTCGGACAGCGTCCGCCTGTGGGCGTAGAAACGGTTGAGGTCTATCCTCTTGGTGGAAGGGAGCGGCCGACGGCTTTTTGGTGGCATGCTACCCCGCAAAAAAACATGGTCCATGGGTTGTTGCGCACGTGAGAGTGGTGACGCCGTCAGGCGATCCCGTTTAGGAAATTGATCAACAGCGCAGCCCAGCCCTTCCCCCTTAACTGGAGGATTGGCGATGAGTCGGAACAAATCGACAGACAGGGTCCGCCGCACGATAGCGGTGGTCCATCCAAACGCGGCCGCGATTGACGTCGGGGCCACCATGCACATGGCTGCCGTGAATGCAGATCGCACGCCTGAACCGGTGCGCAGCTTCGGTACCTTCACGACTGATCTGCATCGGCTGGTGGACTGGTTTGCAGAGTGCGGTGTCGACACGGTCGTCATGGAATCGACCAGCGTCTATTGGATCCCGATCTTTGAGATCCTCGACGCCCATGGCTTTGCGGTGTTCCTCGTCAATGCGCGCGATGCCAAGCACGTACCCGGACGCAAGACCGACGTCAGTGATGCGCAGTGGTTGCAGCGGCTTCACTCCTTCGGTCTGCTGCGCGCAAGCTTTCGGCCTAAAGGTCAGATCGCCGAGCTGCGTGCCTACCTGCGTCAGCGTGAGCGTCTGCTCGAGTATGGGGCGTCACATATCCAACACATGCAGAAGGCCTTGACCGAAATGAACGTGCAGCTCCACCATGTCGTCACCGATATTACCGGTGCGACCGGTCTGCGGATCATCCGCGCGATCCTAGTCGGCGAGCGCAATCCGGCAGTGTTGGCGCGCATGCGGGATCGGCGTTGCCACGCCACTGTCGAGACGATCGAGAAGGCGCTGGCCGGCAACTACCGCGCCGAGCACCTGTTCGCCCTCGAACAGGCACTCGCCCTCTACGACACGTACCAGCAGAAGGCATCTGCCTGCGACGCCCGGATCGAGGCCGTGTTGAAGGAACTCAGCGCCCATCGTGGTCGCAAAGCAGGTCCGTTGCCATCACCACGTCAGAATAGATCCCGTCAACAGAATTCCTTGCTCTTCGATGTCCGCACAGCGCTCTTCGCGCTACTCGGCAAGGACCTCACCCAGATCAACGGCCTCGGCCCCTACCTCGCGCTCAAGCTCATCGCCGAATGCGGCGACGACCTCTCCGCTTGGCCGAGTGCGAAACACTTTACCTCCTGGCTCTGCCTAGCGCCGAGCAACAAGATCTCAGGCGGCAGGGTGCTCTCGTCGCGCACGCGCCGCTCTGGGAGCCGGGCGGCGGCACTGCTGCGGCTGGCCGCAGTGACGGTCGGACGAACCGACACGGCCCTGGGCGCCTTCTACCGGCGGCTCTCGGCGCGTATCGGCAAGGCCAAGGCGGTCACCGCGACCGCGCGCAAGATAGCGGTTCTCTTCTACAATGCCGTGCGTCACGGAATGGATTACGTCGACCCTGGCGCGTCGTCGTACGAGATCCGCTACCGCGCGCGGGTCATCGACAATCTGCATCGGCGCGCCAAGGCCTTCGGTTTCATGCTCCAGCCCATGGCGCCGACCCCTGGAATGGCCGTTTCTTAGGAAAGCCTGCGCGCAGCGGAGCAGCAGCGAGCGGATGTGGTCCGCGCCCGGCGGCGCTGGATGCGAGAACAGGGCATGTTTGACCCGGCCAGACTGGTGTTTATTGATGAGACCTCAACCAACACCGC
>JBEKVC010000172.1:0-2192 GCA_049514395.1 Terriglobia bacterium | reverse complement strand
TTTGACGCAGCCCTACGTCTAGGGCCAGGGTAGCGTCAAAGTCGAGCTCATGGGGATGTGGTGGTATGGCGGAGTGGAGACCGTTGTGACGAAGTGTCTTCAGGCCGGGATGGCAAGCATCGACAGGCGAGGGAGGCGCGCGGATCGGTGGGAGGAGAGTTCGGTGTGAGCAGGTCATATCGACGATCCTCGGGATGTTGGCGTCTGGGATCAGACGCTGGCCAAGCCGATCAAACGCAAAGCTCGGAGTTGATGGTGAGCGCAAAAGCGAAGCGCGGCGGCGATGTTGACGGCGGCGGCCAAGCGCAATAGGCTGATGGCCAAGTTGCGCAGCGAGGCCATGACCTGCGCCCCGGCCTGCTTGCGAATGCGGCAGCGGTCCTCGTCAAAGCTCATGTCGCGCACGTAATGCAAGCCGTTTTCAATGCTCCAGTGGTGGCGATTCAAGGACAACAGGCGCGTCGGGTCGGCTTTTTCCGGACTCAAGCTGGTAACGCCATACACGGTTTCGGCGCGGAACTTGCCCGTGGTTAACTCCGTCGTCTCGCGCTGCACGCAGAAGGCCTGAGCGGCGTAGGGGAAATCCAGGTAGTCTTGCAACTCGCTGCTGGCCCAGAGGCGTCGGACTTCCAAACGGCCGTGGCCTTTATCGAGGGTGCTGTGCTGAGGGGGGAAACGCTTCCAAGTGCAGATCCGCAATGTCTTGCTTGAGGGTGGGTTGGTTGTCCTTGACGGTGAAGAGATAATCCGCCTTCTTCACTTCCACCACATAGCGAGCCGTCTCTTTTTGGGCGTGCAGGGCATCGGCGGTGACCACGGCACCGGCGATGGAGAGAGGAGCCAACAGGTGGGGCCGTTCAGGGATTTCATTGGTTTTCTCACCCACCGCGCGCTGCGCCACCACCACCCCTTCCTGGTGCAAGATGGCGCTGAGCAAGTGGGGAGCGGTCTCCCCGGGGTCGTGAGCGCCGCGCAAGGTTTTGCCGTCGACACTCAGGCCCTGGCCGGCCACCCGACAATGCGGGAGCAGCCAGCGGCCGATTTCCACATCCAGACGGTTGGCGTCCAGCTTTTGCAAGACGCGCCGAACGGTGGGTTCCGAAGGGGGGCGCCAACGCTGCGAGCCCAAGCGTCGCAGCGTGTCGCGGCTCAAGTCTTTGGCCCACTCCGCGATGGCCTTGAAGCTGCGCGCGCCGGAGAGGGCGGCACAGACGCTAATCGCCACCACGGTCACCAAGGGATGGCGTACCCCGCGCCGTTGGCGCGGATCCACCAGGGTGCGCAACATCTCCATCAATCCACCTTCGCCCTCCAAGGGAAGGCGGTTCACGTCGATCATGGGAAGGGTCTCCTTTCCTGGGAAGTGGGAGGGAGGCAAGAAAGCCGCCGTCAAACTCTCGCGTGCTTGCGGGCGCAGGGGACGAACCCACACCTGCTTGGGCTGGCCGTGGGCGACATAACCCGGCCCGCGCTTGGCGAAGCCGCGCGTAGCCCCCAGCCTCTGCCAACCCGCGGCGAGATAACAAGTCCCGCGGAAGCGCGAGGCGTCCACAAAAGTCTCCACCAGCAGGAGGGGATGCCCATAGTAGCGTTCCCAGTCCTGACTGAGACGTTGCAGATTGAGAGCTAAAACCCGCGAGGCGAGGTTCGGCAGATGCCACTGGGGCAGAATCAGAAAACGAGCGTTGTTGGCAATCAGATGCAGACGGTGAAATTTCAAGGACGGTGTCCAGCCGATCCAGGCGTCCCGCGCACCGCACTTCAGGGCGGCGGCCCCCCAGCCCAGCAGCGCCACCCACTGCTCCGCCCAGGTGGCCACATACCAGAGGGATTGTCCGACGATGGGGCGGAATCCCAGATAGTGATGGGCGTTCATCAACTGCCGCCAGCGCGCGCGCTCCTCGCAGCGCACGGGACGAACCGTGAGGCTGGCGACCTTCGCACAACGGATGCCGGCTTCTGCCACGCCAGAAGGCTAACAAATCCGAAAGAAAGTTGCCAGCGGAAAATCGCGTTGTTTTAGATTGTTATACTTCTGGGACTTTGACGCAGCCCTAGGGGTTGCACCAGGGTTCCGTCAAAGTCGCAGGCCGATGAGTCGTAGTGTTTGGGGATCGGAGCGCGCGCAGTGGCGGAGCGCCGGAGCGATGTAGCGGGCGCCGGCGAGGCGAAGGAGGGAGATGGCCAAGTTG
>JBEKVC010000171.1:0-2207 GCA_049514395.1 Terriglobia bacterium | reverse complement strand
TAGGGAGAGACACTGAGTGCGAGATGCCACAACTACAGCTTCCAATTTTTCCCGCCGATGTAACTGCAATCAACCAGCAAATTGCGGTGAGCTGTGAATCCGGGAAGGTGGTTTACGTACACGGGCTATTGCCGGTGTTTCAGCACGAGCGCGAGGATCTGGCGAGCTTCCGGCTGTTTACCAGTCAAATGATTGCGAATGGGAGCGTGCGGCACAGCGAAATCGCGCGCACGTTTGGGGTGCCGCTGGCGACAGTGAAGCGGTATGTGAAGTTGTATCGGGAAAAAGGGGCGCAAGGATTCTTTGCCCCGCGCCGGCGACGATCGGCGGTGGTGCTGACGCCGGAAGTGAAGGCCCAGGCCCAGACTCTGTTGGGGGAGGGCAGGAGCGTGCCGGAGGTAGGGAAGGCGTTAAGCATTCTGCCGGACACGTTACGGAAGGCGATTGGGGCGGGCTATCTGCATCCAGCCGGTAAAAAAAAGACTCGGTTCTAACTACTCCGGTCAGCAGCAAAAGCGAGCGGACGCAGATCGACAGCGAAGCGGAGATGGGCAATGGGGCTACGCGCCGGCTGGAGCGGGTGGCGGCCGCGATGGGGGATTTGGGGGCGGCGCCGGCGCAGTTCGAGGCCGCGCGGGATGTGCCGCAGGGCGGAGTGTTGTTGGCCTTGCCGGCGCTGTTGGCCACCGGGTTGTTGCGCTTTACGGAACAGTTCTATGCTTTACCGAAAGGCTTTTACGGCATCGACAGCATCTTTCTGTGGCTGGCGCTGATGGCCTTGGCGCGCATTGCCTCTCTGGAACAATTACGCTATGTGGCCCCAGGAGAGTGGGGCAATTTGCTGGGCTTGGACCGCATCCCGGAAGTGCGGACGCTACGGAATAAGCTGGAAATCCTATGCCGGGAAGCGGGACGGGCGGCCGGCTGGCAGGCGGCCTTAGCCCGGGAGTGGATCGCGGGGCTGTCGGGCGGCGACCTGGTGTTCTATGCCGACGGGCACGTGCGCGTCTATCACGGGGATTTGACTCCGTTGCCGCGGCATTACGTGGCCCGCGAGCGGCTATGTCTGCGGGCCACGACCGACTACTGGATCAATGCCATGGACGGCCAGCCCTTCTTCTACATCAACCAGGAAGTCGATCCGGGGCTGATTGCCACTCTGCGTCAGAACCTGGTGCCGTTTCTGCAGGAGCAGGTGGCGATCTCGCCGGAACTGCAAGCGAGGCTGGACGCCAACCCGCGGCAGCACCGGTTCACGCTGGTCTTCGACCGAGAGGGTTACAGTCCGGAGCTGTTCGCCGAGATGCAAGCGAAAGGGATTGCGGTGCTGACCTATCACAAGTATCCGGGAGAAGACTGGCCGGTCGAGGAGTTTCTCGAGCGCGGAGTGGAGTTGGTGGGGGAGGAAACGGTGTCGATGCAACTGGCGGAGCGGGGTACGCGTTTAAGCAATGGGTTGTGGGTCCGCGAAGTGCGCAAGCGGTCGGCGGGCGGGAAGCAGGCGGCCATTCTGAGCACCAATTACGTGGCCGACTACACCCGGCTGGCGGCGTCGATGTTTGCGCGCTGGTCGCAGGAAAACTTCTTTCGCTACATGCGGCAACACTACGGTTTAGACCGGCTGGTGGAGTATGGAACCGAATCGATTCCTGACACCGTACGCGTGGTCAATCCCGTTTGGCGCCAGCTCGATAGTCAGATCCGCAGCTTGAGCGGCCAACGCCAGCGCAGCTTGGCGATCTTTGGGGCCCAGAGTTTGCAAGGGGAACTATCGGAAACAGCCGTGACCAACTACCAGCAGAAGCAGGCCCAACTCCAGGAGCACATTGAACACCTGGGGCAACAAATCGAGCAACTCAAGCAGCAGCGCAAGCAAACTCCACATCATCTCAGCGTGGCGGAGTTGCCGGAAGGCGAACGCTTCCAGCGTCTCCTCCCGGAACGGAAGCAGTTCTTGGACACCATCAAACTGATCAGCTATCGTGCCGAGACCAGCATGGCATCGGTGTTGCGCGAAGTCATGACGCGCAGCGACGATACGCGCGCCCTGCTCCGCCAAATCTACAACACCGAAGCTGATCTGTTCCCCGATGCCGAGAGCAAAACCTTGACGGTCTGTCTACACCACCTCACGCAAGCGGTTCACGACCAGGCGCTCCGCCATCTCTGCGACGAACTCAACGCCACCGAGACGATTTTTCCAGGTA
>JBEKVC010000170.1:0-2219 GCA_049514395.1 Terriglobia bacterium | reverse complement strand
CGGGCACGAGTGGTAATGCCCCTGTAAACGACGGCGCCCGCGACAATTAAGAGAACCGCCAGCCCGAAGATGACTTTGCCCACCCCGGATGACGGGGGCCTTTGGCCCGGCAGGCCAGGACCCGCGTTCTGCCCGTCGCGGCTCTCAATGTCGAAACTTTCCTCAACGCTCATTACGTCCTCCCAGGATCGGGTCATCCGGTCATTGGGTCATCGGATCATTGGGCCATCAGGTCATCGGGTCATCGGGTCATTTAGTGATTTCCTGATTTGGCGATTTTGCAATTGAACACTACTGAACTCTTCGTAATTGGTCAATCACACCACCGGCAGATCACCCGAGTACTTCAATGACTCAATGGCCAGATGGCTCGATGGCCAGATCAGCCAATGACCCAATGAATCAATGGCTAAATGACCCGATAACTAAATGGCCCGATGACCCGATGGCTCAATGGCTCGATCCTTTCGTGAGCCGTGCACAACGCTGAACACGGTGGGAACAAAGAACAGCGTCGCCACCGTGGCAAACAGCAGGCCGCCGATCACCGCCCGGCCTAGTGGAGCGTTTTGCTCGCCGCCCTCACCCATGCCCAGTGCCATGGGCACCATGCCGATAATCATGGCCAGCGCCGTCATGATGACGGGACGAAAACGAGTGAACCCCGCCTCCAGCGCTGCCACCGAGGCATTGACGCCCTCGTGCAATAGTTCCTTGGCAAAACTCACCACCAGGATGCTGTTGGACGTGGCGACTCCCACGCACATGATGGCGCCAATCATGGCCGGCACGCTGAAGGTGGTGCGAGTCGCGAACAGGAACCAAAGGATCCCCGCCAGCCCCGTCGGCAAAGCCGAAATAATGACCAAGGGGTCCAGCCAGGACTGGAAGTTCACCACGATCAGGAGATAAACCAGCGCAATCGAAAAGACCAGCCCGGCCAGCAGTCCCGAGAAGGACGAGCGCATGGTATCAATCTGCCCGCGCACAATGGTGCGCGAGCCGCGCGGCAGATCCTTCTGGCTCTCACCCACCATGCGGTCGAGGTCGCCCGCCACGCCCCCCAAGTCCCTTCCCTGCACGGAACCGTAAATGTTGACCACAGGTTGAACGTTGTAATGCGAGACTGCGGCCAACGAAGCGCCGCGGGTGATGGTGGCCAGATTACCCAGGATCTGGGGGGGAGCACCGCTGGAATTCGAGATGGGAATGTTTTGGAGATCCTGGAGCGAGTCCACGCGGTATTGCGGGGTTTGAGTTGTAACGCTGTAGCTCACGCCGGTCCGCGGGTCCAACCAGAAGGTGGGAGCAGTCTGGAAGCTCCCACTTAGGGAAACCAGAAGGTTGCTGGCGACGTTGCTGGTCGTAAAGCCTACCTGCGCCGTCCGGGTACGGTCAATGTCAACCTGGAGCCGGGGCAGGTTGAAAGGTTCCTGAATGCGTAAGTCAACCGCGCCGGGAATGTATTTGAGTTTACGCATCAGCCCCTCGGCGAATCGCCGATTGGCGGTCAGGTTTTGGCCCACTACCTGAACATTGATGGGCGCCGGGAGGCCGAAATTCAGAATCTGGCTGACCATGTCCGAGGGCAGGAGGTAAAACGTCACGCCAGGATATTCCTGAGCCAACTTGAGCCGCAGCCTGCGGACGTACTCGGCCGTGGGGTGATGGTTTTCGGCCAGCGCGACCATAATGTCAGCATCCCCGGTGCCGATGGGAGCCGAGTTGCTGTAGACAAGATTCACGCCGCTGTACGGCAAACCGATGTTGTCGATAATGCTTATGACTTCCTGAGGAGGAATCTCTTCCCGAATGGAACTCTCCACGTGATCGCAAAGCCGCGCCGTCTCCTCGATGCGCATGCCGGTGGGAGCCCGCAGGTGCAGGGTGAACTGACCACTGTCAACCTTGGGGAAAAAGTCCTGGCCAATCCAGGGAATCAGCAAAAACGAAGCCGCGGCGGCGCTTAAAACCCCCACCGCCAGCCAGGCGCGATGGTGCAGGCAAGTCCTTAGCCCACGCTTGTAATTTCCGCGCCAGCGCTCGAAGGCGTGCTCAAATCTGATTTGCAGGCGTGCCAAAAAGTGGCGCTGGGCCTGCGCCGCCAGACTCGCCGCATCCGCATCATGCTCGTGGCCGCGGAGCAAGTACCGCGCCATGGTCGGCACCAAGGTCCGGGACAGGAGGTAAGACGCCAGCATGGCGAAACTTACCGCCTC
>JBEKVC010000169.1:0-2251 GCA_049514395.1 Terriglobia bacterium | reverse complement strand
CAAAACTGACCGGCTTAAAATCGGAATCCGTGCCCGGCTTCATCCCGGAATCGGGACCGGATTAATTTCGGAATGCTGACCGGATCAATTTCGGAATCGTGACCACCTTGCCCCGGAATCCGCAACGACACGATCCACCTTCACGTTAGCTTGTAACAGCGTGTACCTAATCTCGACTACAGCTCTTCCGGGACTCGGTGATTTCTGCCAGCCCCCGAAGGTTACTTCCTTGAAGAGTGTTCTTGTCGTGCTGTTTCTGCTCGGTGGCGGGGGCTCAGGGTATTCCCGCTGGCGGAGGTAGCGCCCGCGGCATCTGCCGGGAGCCGGCCCGCTGCCAAAAGCGGACCAGCGCCGGTACTGACGACATAAGAGAGACGAAGAATAAGTGAAAGGAGGTTGTTACAGTATGTTTCTCATTCTCTTTATCGTGCTACTGGTGGCTTGGCTTTTAGGCTTTCTCGCATTCCACGTTGCGGGTGGGTTGATTCACCTGCTACTCATTGTGGCCGTCATTTGCTTGATCGTGCATTTCGTGCGGGGCCGAAGCGCCGCGTAAGACACAACTGTGCGTTACCGGCCCGAGGCAATCCCCGACTGACAGGCACCGACCAGGGGTTGAGAAGGAACGTGTTCACCTCCGGTTTTTTCCGCGCAGCGCTCCGTCGAGGGTAAGAATCGAATTTACTGACGGAAGAAAAGGAGACTTCATGCGCTTTGAGACGCTGAAGGATCTATTTGTGAACGAAATGAAGGACGCATACGATGCAGAACATCAAATCCTCCTTCTACCATAAATGACCGAGACCAGGGACTGGAGGTCCAATCCTACGTCCCATCAAAGGAGAAATATGAAAACGCACAAACTGAGCTTAAGCTTGCTCGCGCTGCTCGTAGTCGGGACCCTCGTAGGGTGCTCAACGTCCACGAAGTCACCCGATGTTTCTGACAGCATCCGCAAATCGCTCGATCAGGCTGGCCTCAAAGATGTCACCGTAAGTCAGGATCGCGACAAGGGCGTAGTGACCCTTGGCGGACACGTCGCCGCGGAGGCGGACAAGGTACAAGCCGAATCTCTGGCAAAGTCAATCGCAGCTGAGCAGGTTGTCGCGAATCAGATTGCCGTGACACCTCCCGGTGTCGAAAGCGAGGCGAAGACGGTGAACTCTGATCTAGACGCAGGCATCGAGAAAAACTTAGACGCCGCGCTCATCACGAATAGGGTTAACAAGGGTGTGAAATTCGATGTCAAGAATGGGGTCGTCACCCTAACCGGTGAGGTCAACTCAAAGGCCCAGCGCGCGCGGGCCGAAAAGGTCGCTTCTTCAGTTCCAAATATGAAGCAGGTGGTGAACGAGTTGGAGATTAAGAACCCAAAGGCCACGTCGTCGAAGTGAGAGCTACCTGCTCCAGGGGATGGCAAACAAGCAACCACGTTCAAAATGGAGGAGCAATATCAGGTTGATGAGAAATGTCCTCGCGGCCTCTGACCAGGTTGATGGTGTGTTGTAGCGCAGCGCTGAGCCTCACCGCCGGCGGTTTCGTCTTAGGCTGACCAGGACCGGTTTTGTCCAAGTCCAAACAGAGCTAGGCAGACATTGAAAATAGTTCGTAGTGCCCTCGGCGATTACGGCACTGCCCATATCAGCCGCGGGCAGGCGGTCTCTTCTTGGGTCCATATCGGGAGGATTCAATGGCAAACGCTGCACACTTGATTGCGAACATGAACAGGACGCTGGAGCAGGTAAGGCGGCGGCTCGTTGACAGGTTCGCCGCGTCCGGCGATAGCGAGTTAGCGTTGTTGTTTGGCCAGGGCGTCGTCTCGTCTGGAGCTGACCCTCCAGATGCAGGTTGGGTTTACGGCAAGATAACCTTTCATTCTGGCCTCTTCTCTCTCTTTGATCGCACCGGCAAGGTCCAACTGTCGGCATTGCATTGCCGTGGCGGGGGTATTTGGGACATCGATACGCTCGCAACCGAAATGGAGGACCTGGCCAAACGTGCAATCCAGGAAAACCGACTTTACAGGTTGACTGCAGAGCCTCCCAATGTGAGGTGCAGGATTTGCTACCGGCTCCTACCAATCTTGCGGCATTCGGAGGGGATTGTTTCGTACGACTGCATTTTCTGCCGAACCTGCAATAGCGGCTTCTGTGAGCACTGTTTTGGCAACCACGCGTCATTCCTTCATGGTCGTCCACCGAGTCTTAAGGGGAATACCACCTTCAAGTTGAGCGGATACGGCCATGCCAAG
>JBEKVC010000168.1:0-2251 GCA_049514395.1 Terriglobia bacterium | reverse complement strand
TAGGCCAAATTAACCGGCCAATCCTTTGAATCACGCCTCCAAAACCGTAGCTGTGAAGCGTTATTCTTCTCCAGTTGGGATTTTTCTCTTCAGGAGGAGGGACCCCGCTTCCGGCTCAGATCTTGGCGGGTCAACGCCGGGGCAGGGCCCCTATGAACCACGATTCTTTTTATCCCACTTTCTGCTCCGCCGTACAAGCTCGAAACCGACTGGGCTTGCGACGGTGAGAAGGTCATGCTGCGGCAATGCCCGGTTTGCGAACGCGATTCCATCATCGGTCACGGTCGCCGCCGCAAGCAGGCGCACGATGAGCATCACGACTGGATTGGGATCCGACGCGGCCTTTGCCCTGGTTGCGGGAGGACCTTCACCCTGCTTCCCCTGCTCTCTCTCCCCTACACCCATTACAGCCTGCTGGCTCGCGCTCAGGCGCTCCGGCGACACTTTATGGAGCACTGCTCGTGGGAAGAGGCGACGCCCACGCTGAAGGACCCGGATCGGGTGCCCGATCCCTCCACCCTCCGCCGCTGGTCGGGCGGCCTGGACCTCTTCCAACCGGCGGCTTCCTTTTGGCGCCAAACGTTCGCCAGTCTGGCCCATTGGTTGGGGCGCGGCGCTCCGGCCGATCCCCAGGCTGAGCCGTTATCGGGGCTGACTCCGGTCCTGCAGGTTCTCTGGCCTCTGCGTCTCTGAGAAATTTTCTGTTCCCCCACCATCCTTGCCTGGGAACGCTGCCCCCTTTCTCTTAGGCTCGTCTCCAGAGGCAAAAACAGCGCCATGGGCGAGGATCTCGAACAACTCAAACAACAACTTCCGCTGCTCGATTACTTGCGACAGCAGAATTGGACCGGTCGGCCGGCGGGTCGGGGCCCCGAGTTCGTGGGACTCTGTCCGTTGCACCCGGAGACTCGGCCTTCCTTCTATGTCAACGCCTGCAAGAATTTCTTTTACTGCCATGGTTGCGGTCAGGGCGGCGATCTGATTCGCTTTGTGGAGTTATCCCAGCACCTGTCCTTCCGCCAAAGCCTCACCTACCTGGAACAGCAAAGCGCTCTGGCGGACTCTGCCGCCGTGTTGCGGCAGGCTTCGGCTTTCTATCAACAGCAACTCGATCGCTACCCGGAGGCACGGCTGTATCTGGAACAACGCGGAGTGCGCGACGCCGCCCTGATCCGGGAGCTGCAGATCGGTTATGCCCCCGGCGGGAGCTTGCGGCGTCATCTCCGAGCCCAAGGCTATTCCCTCGATCTGCTGCAGCGCATCGGCCTCGTCAACGCTCAGGGCCACGACGCCCTCTTCCAACGCGTCGTCTTCCCCTGCTGCCGGGACAGCCGCATCGTCAACTTGTACGGCCGCAGCACCGGCACCGCCTTCGCCCATCGATTGCTCCCAGGCTCCAAGGGCGACTTGGTTGCCTGGGAATCGGTTCGCCAGTTCCCCAGCGTGATTCTAGTTGAAGGTATGTTCGATCTCGCGGTGTTGTGGCAGGCAGGTTTCCGCCACGCCACCTGTTCGTTGGGCACTCATCTCACCCCCGGCCAGTTTCGCCAATTGTGCGACCGCCCGCGCACCGTTTATCTCACCTTCGATGTCGATCCCAACGGCAGCGGCCAACAAGCCGCACAGGCCTTAGCCCATCGTCTGCGGGCGCATGGCATCACCCCTCGCCGCGTCCTCCTGCCCCCTGGTCACGATCCCAACTCCTTTTTCGTTCAGGGCGGTGACGCGCGACAGTTTCACTCTCTCCTGGAGGAAGCCCCATCATGAGATTCCATGTCATCCGCCCGCAGACCCCCAACCCAGCCCAAAGTCCCCTTCGTGTGGTCGAGCACGAAACCGGCCGGGAGGTCGGCTGGGTCAATCGCTACCTCGACCGCGAGTACGTCCGCCGCCTGGCAGACACCAGTCTGCGCAGCTGCGCTTACAGTCTGCTGCACTTTGTTCGCTGGTGGGAAAGTCTTCATCATACCGGTGACATGGTCGAAGGTGACCTGACCCAGTCGACGCTCCTCGATTACATGAAGTTCCAGTGCAGCCACCAACCTCCCTTTTCCAGTTCCACCATCAATGACCGCGCCGCCGTCGCCGATCGCGCCCTTCGCAACGAGTTCCCCGACGCCCCCGACCCGATGGCCCGCGGCTTTCAGCAAGCTTTTCTGCGGCGCGGACGGCTGGGTGTGGGCCGGTCTCGGGTAGCGATGAGCCGGTTGCGAGTGAGAGTGCCAAAACGCAACCTCGTCCCGCTGTCAGT
>JBEKVC010000167.1:0-2252 GCA_049514395.1 Terriglobia bacterium | reverse complement strand
GTGAGGGTGAGAAAGACGGGCGCGACTACTTTTTTGTGACGCGCAAGCGGTTCGAAAGAATGATTGCTGCCGGTGATTTCATTGAGTGGGCCGAGGTTTTCGGCCACCTGTATGGTACTTCGAAGGGGCAGATCGACAAGGCTCTGAAGGCCGGACGGGATATTTTGCTGGATATCGATGTTCAGGGGCATCAACAAGTCAGGAAGCGTTTGCCGGAAGCCCTGAGCGTCTTCGTAATGCCGCCGTCCTTGCGGGAACTGAAACGGCGGCTGGCGGAGCGGCACTCGGATTCGCCCCAGGTCATTGAAAGACGGCTGGCGGCAGCCCGCCAGGAAATCTCCCATTGGCCCGATTACGACTACTTGGTCGTTAATGACCGCCTTTCGCTGGCCACACAGGCTCTGCGAGCGATAGTCCGGGCAGGGCGATTTCGGCGGCAGAACCAGGCGGAGCGCGCTCGAGAAATTTGCCAGACATTTGGAGGATAGATCGGATGGAATTACCTCAGAAGCTCGACAGCAAGTTTCGCTTCATTCTTGTCGCCGCCAAGCGTGCTCGGCAGCTTCAGGCCGGCGCCCGGCCGCTCATTCAGAGCACTTCGAAGAGGCTGACGAGAATAGCCCAGCAAGAAGTAATGGCGGGCTTGGTCCCTTTTGAGTTGTTCGCTCCAGCGACAGGCGAGAACGACAAGAACAAGAAACAAAAGGGTAGGTAGTGGGTGGTAGGTGGTAGGTGGGGGAAAGGACTGACTACGGTTTTCTGAATCCTGACTCCTGAATCCTGGTTGAACATGCGAGTTGCACTGGGGATCACCGGCGGCATCGCGGCCTACAAGGCAGCGGAGCTATTACGGCTGCTGCAAGAGCGCGGGCTGGAAGTCCAGGTGGTGATGACTCGGAATGCGCGTGAGTTCGTCGCGCCCCTTACCTTTGCGGCCCTCTCTGGCCGAAAAGTCATCACGGAAATGTTTGAGGGTCCGCAGGGTGGGGCGAACGTGGAAAGCGCCATCGAACATATGGCTGTGGCGCAGTCGATTGACGCCCTGGTGATTGTTCCCGCCACGGCGGACGTGCTGGCGAAGATTGCCCATGGAATTGCCGACGACTTCCTGACCACCCTCTGCTTGGCCACCAAGGCTCCCCTCATCGTGGCGCCGGCCATGAATGTGAATATGTGGGAACATCCTGCCACGCAGAAGAATCTGGAGATTTTGCGAGAGCGCGGAGTGAAGCTCTTGCAGCCTGACGAGGGCTACCTGGCCTGCGGAATGACCGGCGCGGGCCGCCTCACGTCTGTCCAGAGCGTCGCCCAGGCGGTCCTTGCGGCCCTCGGGGTTAGTGACGATTTGAGCGGTGAGTGCGTGCTGGTGACGGCCGGGCCAACGGAAGAGCCTTTGGATGGCGTGCGCTACCTCAGCAACAGGTCTTCCGGGAAGATGGGTTATGCGCTCGCTGAGGCCAGCCGCCGCCGCGGGGCTCAGGTGGTCCTGGTGAGCGGGCCGACGCACCTCGATCCTCCAGCGGGAGCCAAGGTGGAGCGTGTTCGCACCACCGAGCAGATGGCGCAGGCTGTCCTGCGTCATTTCGAGCAGGCGACAGTGACCTTGATGGCCGCGGCGGTAGCGGACTTCCGGTTTGCGGAAGTTTATCCCGGGAAGATCAAGAAGCAAGACGGGATCACGACCCTAAGGCTTGAGCCCACGCCTGATATCCTTGCCATGATCGCTCCGCGACGGCGGCCTGGACAAGTCGTGGTGGGGTTCGCGGCGGAGACTGAGAACTTGCTGGCTAATGCAACCGCCAAACTGCATGAGAAGCACCTCGACTTCATCGTGGCCAATGACGTATTGCAGGAAGGCGCGGGGTTTGATGTGGACACGAATATCGTGACCCTGGTCTTCCCCGACGGCCGCAGTAAAGCTTTCGAGAAGATGAGCAAATTGGATTTGGCTCATCGCATCCTCGACGAGGTCGTCGCAATCAGACAGGATTCAGGAGCCAGAAGTCAGAAGTCAGAAATCAGAAGTCAGAAGAGAGAAGGAGGTAGCGAGTAGGCAGTCGGCAGTCGGCAGTGTTTACCGCCACCTACCGACTACCACCTACCGCATGCTTACAACTGACCACTAACCAGAACTGTCCGGTCATTGAGTTTTGATTTCCTTGTAACTTGCTTTCGAGTATGTATTTATCCGCGAAACGAAGCATTTTCGATTTGAATTTGGCCCGTACTTATGGGCATTCTTTCCCGGCACT
>JBEKVC010000166.1:0-2272 GCA_049514395.1 Terriglobia bacterium | reverse complement strand
GAGGCCATGTGTTCGGTCATATCAGTGACCCATCAGCAGGTAGATCCCGACCCCGGCCAGGACCACCACCATGAAGAACAGGTTGTATTGCAAAAAGGCGGTCTGCACAAAGGAGAGCAGCCTGCCGCCGCCGACGGTGGAGAAGGCCACCGCGTCCACCCCGCCGTCCACCACCCGGCGGTCATTGTAAGTGAACAACCGGGAAAAGACGCCGTAAATCACGGTGTTGAGGAACCAGCGCCAGAAGTGGTCCATGTACCATTTCTGGATGAAGAATTCTTGCAGCAGCGGCAATTTTTGGATAAAGCCCTGGCACCTGGCGCCTTTGGCGCCCCAGTCGAACCAGGCCACCGCGATGCCGCCCACCCCGCAGGTTAGCGCCGCGGCCAGCAGGAAATAATTAAGCGCATGGGGATGGACTTCCCTCAATAAAAACTTTTGCAGGTAGCCCTGGCAGAAACCCAGGGTCAGGGTGAAGATGGCCAGGACGATGAGGGCGAAGGTCATGACCCAGGGCACCCCGTGGTGTTCGTCGTGAGCGTCGCCCTGCCCGTGGCCGGGATGAGCCTCCACGTGGCCGGGGACCTTCCCGTAGGCGCCGGGTTTGGGAAAGAGCAGGACAAAGATCACCCGGAAGGAGTAGTAGGCGGTCAGGAAGGCGCCCAAAAGCCCCATGGCCAGCCAGAATTTGTTATGCAGATGGGACAGGGTGGTGATCACCAGTTCCTTGCTGAAGAAGCCGGCCAGGGGAGGGATGCCCGACAGGGCCAGGGCGGCAATGGTGATACAAGTCATGGGAATCACCAGCTTCCGCCCCCCCTGGCTGGCCATGGTGAAAAAGTCGTTGGTGCCGAAGTGATGAATGAAGACCCCGGAACAGAGGAAGAGCAGGGCCTTGAAGGCGGCGTGGGTGGTGAGGTGGTAATAGCCGGCGAACAGAGTGCCGGAGGCCAGTCCGGCGGCGGACAGCCCCATGGCCATGAAGCCCAGCTGGCTGACGGTGGAATAGGCCCAGACCTGTTTGATGTCGGTAGCCACCATGCCGATGGTGGAGGAGATCAACAGGGTCAGGGTGGCAATGGCCAGGATCACGGTCATGGCGGTGGCCGAAGCCGCGAAGAATGGGAAGATGCGGGTCATGAGGTAGATCCCGGCGGCCACCATGGTGGCGGAGTGGAGCAGGGCCGAGACCGGGGTGGGACCTTCCATGGCGTCGGGCAGCCAGACGTGCAGGGGGAACTGGGCGCTCTTACCCATGATCCCGCAAAAGATCAGCAGGGCCGAGGTCGTGAGCAGCCAGGGCGGCATGGCTTTGGCCACCGCCGCGGCGTTAACCGTGGCGATATCCAGGCTGCCGTAGAATAAGGTCAGGAACACCAGGCCCATGAAGAAGCCGATGTCGCCGAAGCGGGTGACCACAAAGGCCTTTTTCCCGGCCTCCGAGGCGGAGAATTTCTCATACCAGAAGCCGATGAGCAGGTAGGAGGACAGGCCCACCAGCTCCCAGGCGATGTAAAGCTGCAAGAGGGCGCTGGAGACCACTATGCCAAGCATGGACATGGCAAAGAGGGAGAGGAAGGCGTAGTACCGCCCGAAACCCGGGTCGCCGGCCATGTAACCGATGGAGTAGACCTGCACCAGCCAACTGATGGTGGCCACGATACAGAGCATTACCAGGCTGGTGGGGTCCAGGAGGAAACCGAAGGGCACCTTGACCATGTCCGAGACCAGCCAGTTGAAGTTGTAGATGATGGGTTCTTCCAGGCTCCCCAGCTTGAAGAAAAAGCTCCAGGCAATAATGAGGGGGATAGTGGAGGCCACCAGGGAGATGGCCAGCGAGAGGTGGGGCCGATTCCTGGTGAAGATCATGATCAGACCAAAGGCCGTCAGCGGCAAAAATACCGTCAGGAGACAGCCCCAGAGGATCGGATCGCACGAGCCCATGGTTAACCCCTCAGTTCCGTGGCTTGATCGATATTCACGGTGGTCAGCTTACGGTACACCGCGATAATGATACTCAGGGCGATGGCGGCTTCCGCGGCCGCCACCGCCATGATGAACAGGGTGATGATCTGGCCCACCGCCGGATGTGGAGCCAGGAAGCGGTTGAAGGCCATAAAGTTGAGGCTGGCGGCGTTGAGCATGAGTTCCACCGAAATGAGCACCGCGATCAGATTGCGCCGCGCCAGCACCCCGTAAAGGCCGATGGCGAAGAGCACCAGGGCCAGATAGAGGTAAGTCTGCAACTGGTTAAAGAGCAGCATCGGTCACC
>JBEKVC010000165.1:0-2360 GCA_049514395.1 Terriglobia bacterium | reverse complement strand
AAACCACAGGTTTCTATCGGGAGTGCTCGGGCGGCGAGAAAGCCGAGGTGCAAACGGATTCTGATCGCCCGAGCATTCCCGATAGAAGCGTTTGTACTAAGCCGCTGCGCTGAGGCTATGGTGATTGAATGTAGAGGGTCCTTGGCGAAAAGGCGGATAGAAGGGAGTGGGGTGGCTTGGGGATGGTCACGTGGTTGAGATCGGGCTGGGATAAAGCCATGGCTGCCGGGTTTTTGCTAGCTCCGAAGAGAAAGTCGAGGTGGCCGAGACACACGTCGGGGGTGAGACTCGATGAGTCGCAAGGAAGTGCTCGAAGGAAACAGAACCAGCCAGCGGGATTCATCAAGAGCTATCCATGGAGACGGCCTGCGAAAGCCCAGCAGCCTGGAGCACGGAAACGGCGGCGAGCCATTCGACAATCCGTAGGATGCCGGTGCCACAAACGGGGCAGACATGGTCGGCCTTGTACGGTGGCCTCGCGGATAGGGTGTCCTGGATGCAACTGAGTAACTCGCGGCACTGGGCTAGCTTGTCGCGTCGGCTACGGTTAGCCAGGAAGCCGAAGTGCCGGATCTTAACGAAGCCCGCGGGCAGAATATGTTGGAGGAAGCGGCGCAGGAACTCTACGGCGCTGAGGGTCATAACCTTGGTCTGGCCATCGCGGTAGTCCCTCCACTGAAAGCTCACCTGGCCGTCTCGGAGGGAAAGCAGCCGCGAGTTGGAGATGGCGACGCGGTGAGTATATCGTGAGAGATAAGTTAGAACCTGTTCGGGTCCTCCGAAGGGAGGCTTGGAGTAAACAACCCAGTCGGACTTCTTCAGTTGCTTGCACAAGCGCGCGAACGCGGAGGGCTCTGCCCAGCAAGCCAAGGCGCCGTGAAAACGGAGTTGGCCTTTTCGGTAAGCATCTTGGAGCAAAGCGAGGAACTTGCCCCGGAAGAGGCGGCTCAGCACTCGGACCGGAAGAAAGAAGTTCTTACGGCAAGAGATCCAACGCGACCCCTGTGAGGAGAGACCGCCCCCGGGAACCACACAATGGACATGGGGATGGTGATGGAGGTTCTGTCCCCAGGTGTGAAGCACGGTGAGGAAGCCGATCTGGGCACCGAGATGTCTGGGGTCGGCAGCGATTTGGAGTAGGGTCTCCGCGGTGGCGCGCAGGAGAAGATGGTAGACAACCTTCGGGTTCTGCAGAGCCAGCGGGGCCAGTAGCTGAGGCAGTGTGAAGACCAGGTGGAAATACGGCACCGGGAGAAGTTCGCGGGCTCGCTGGGCCAGCCACTTGTCGCGGGCCGAGAACTGGCATTTTGGGCAATGCCGGTTGCGGCAGGAGTTGAAGCCGGTGAGACGATGGCCACACTGATCGCACTGCTCGACGTGCCCACCGAGGGCCGCAGTACGGCAGGAGCCGATGTCGCGAAGAGCCTTCCGCTGTTGGGGAGAGACGGTGTGTCCCCAACGTTGGAGAAACTCTTTCTGATGCTGGCGAACGACATCGGCTACTTCGAGCCGATGGTCGGTCATCTCCTTCGGCCATCCCCATCCGGAAGATGAGGACTATTCAGGCTGAGACGGTCCAATGGACTGACCGTCTCCTGAACCGTCTGCTGCGAAATCAGCAAATACTTCGCCGTCGTTTTAATGCTGGCATGGCCCATCAGGACCTGAATTCTCCTCAGGTTCACACCGTCTTCCAGCAGGTGGGAGGCGAAGCTATGCCGAAACAGGTGCGGGTAGACTCTTCGGGGGATGCCCGCTCGCTTCCCCGCGGCGTGACAGATCCTGCGGATGGCGGACACATCGAGGGGATGGCTGGGACGCTGGGCCGAGGGAAACAGCCAATCCTGAGGTTTCCGCCAGCGCCAGTAGGCGCGCAGAATGTCCCGCAGTTGGGTGGAGAGCATGACGTAGCGTTGACGGCCACCTTTGCCGTGGCGGATGAGGACCAGCCTCCTCGGGCCATCGATGTCGCTCACTTTTAACTGCCGCAATTCGGCGGCGCGCATGCCGGTGGAATACAGCGTACCCAGTACCGCACGATGCTTCAGGTTGACCGTCGAGTCTAACAATCTCACTACTTCCTCGCGGCTCAGCACGGTGGGTAGCATCCGGGGGACCTTCGGATTCGCCGCTTTCTCCACCACCCAGGGCTGATAGAGCACCTTCGAGTAGAGAAACTTCAAGGCGCACAGATCCAGCCCTAGAGTTGACCAAGCCACTTCCTTTTCCTTGAGCAAATGCAGCTGATAAGCGCGGATTTCTTCCGCCCCCAGCTTGGCGGGAGACTTGCCGAAGTGCCGGGCGAAGCGCGCGACAGCAGCGATGTAGGTGCGTTGCGTTTCAGGCGAGTAGTTGCGGAG
>JBEKVC010000164.1:0-2433 GCA_049514395.1 Terriglobia bacterium | reverse complement strand
CAGCTTGAACATTATTTATCACCGTATTAACTAAGCATGAGCCTTGAAAAACTAAACCACTACCAATATTAGGATTAGTAGCTGTTAATTGAGTTGAGCTAAAAACTATGTTTAACGGTTGAAACATTGGATTCTGAATCACCATTAAAGTCAATATCCAAACAAAAACCATTAAAGCCGATTTACGATTCAATATTTTTTTCATATTCGCTTTGCATCCATTAGACATTATTTATCTTTCTTAACTATTTAAATATTATTCCTAAATTAACGCTGAATAATGCCAAGCACCACCAGCATAACAATAAATTCTCCCTGTTGACGTATTAGTATTCCATAAAATAATGTACATGCCATTAGTAGCAGTCGGAAAACTCGGTAAACTACCCCAAGTAACACCATAAGCACCGCTCAAATAATCCGACACGACACCTAAAGAGCCTGTGACAGTGCCAGACACAATCAAATTACCCGAAGGGTCTAACGAAGCAATACTCGTAAGCGGAGCAGTACCAGATGCACCGACCAAAAACTCTAAAAAGTCACCATTATAAATAGTTGCAATAGCATAATTATGATAACTTGACGAGGTACACAAACGCAAGTATGGACTATTCCCAGAAGTACAATTAACAGTAATACCATGAACATTACCTACATTAACGTGTAAATCACCATTCACAGTTAAACCAGCAAAAGTTGGACTACTCGAAGACAAAACAGCTTGATTAATATATGTACCCCAATCCGTTATTTGAGTATGAGCAATATCAACAGTACTGTTAAATGTACTTGATGTAGTCAAAAATGAACTTGTTGCTGTACTCCAATCTGTAAGATTATTATGCGTTAAACTTAAAGTGTTCAATGTTAAATTTCCACTATTAACTGTGAATTGATTGCTTGTTGAATTAATATAATTTGAACTTGCTCCAAATCCGCTTGTGGCACTACTCCAATCTGTTATTTGAGTATGTGCAATATCAACAGTACTATTGAATACACTTGATGTAGTCAAGAAAGTATTTGTTGCTGTACTCCAATCCGTTATTTGAGTATGAGCAATATCAACAGTACTGTTAAATGTGCTTGAGGTAGTCAAGAATGAATTTGTTGCCGTACTCCAATCTGTCAAATTAGAGTGAGTTAAACTTAAACTGCCTGTCGTTATTACAGAAGCATCTAAACTTAAAGCTGGTGAAAAACTGAATTTTGAACCATCCCACGTAATATTTCCCTTACTGACACCATTAAAAGTTAAAACCTTATTACCTGTTAACCCATTTCCAAGACTGAAACTGTTTTGTATAGTGCCATATTCGTTACCCTGTACACTACGAGCTATAACTTGCATAGTGCCAATAGTAGCACTGCTAACCAAAACTGTACCCATGCTTTGAGTTAAACTCGGAGTAACAGGTAAAGTACCTGTTAAAGCACCAGCAACAGAATCAGATACATAAAGAACCGTGCCCTCAGAAAAAGCCGTAGTGTTAACATTACTTAATAAACCAACTTGAATAATTCGACCTACAGCATCATGAGCTATATTTTCAATGGCTATTCCAATAGCGGGCATAGTTGAAACACTATTAGCTTTAGCCAGCTTAACAGTCGTTATTGTACCTACAGAACCATAAGCATAAACAACACTCCCTTTAGTAATATTAGCATCAACATTTCTCACCACTATCACTGAATCAGTAGCCAATCGGATTACACCGCCACTATCAAGATAATAATATAACTCAAATCCGTTTACAGTTTGAACAAACGTTCTTAAAGTGCCACTTGAAGGGTTAGAAGGCACTGAAATAGCTGATTTGTCTATGTAGCCATTAACAAGTATATTAGAAAATGTTGGTGAACTACTTGTTAATAATGCTTGATTAATATAGCTTCCCCAATCAGAAACTCCTAAATGAGTTATACTTATCAATCCGTTCTCTGTTGTTTGATTAAGGCTTAATATACCGCTGTTATTTTCCAACGGTGAACTAACGGATAATAAACCGCTACTGCCCGTAGCACCTGTTAAACCTGTATCTCCCTTAATACCCTGTATACCCTGTATTCCTTGTGAACCTGTTAAACCAATGTCGCCTTTATCACCTTTGTCACCTTGTATGCCTTGAATACCCTGTATTCCTTGTGAACCTGTTAAACCCGTATCTCCCTTGTCACCTTTAACTCCTTGGATACCCTGAATGCCTTGAGTGCCGTTGAACAGGAAGATATTGTTCGATGAATTGAAATCTAAACCATTAATACCGTTAACTCCATTAATGCCATTTAAACCGTTAGTGCCATTAAACAGAAACGTGTAAGGAACTGTTGAATTAAAATCTAAACCGTTTATTCCGTTAGTGCCATTAATGCCGTTTGTGCCACTAAAATTAACACTACTTAAAAGTACAGCTATACCGATAATAG
>JBEKVC010000163.1:0-2477 GCA_049514395.1 Terriglobia bacterium | reverse complement strand
AAGAACCGAACTCAGACGCGGGGCTCTTCGCGCGTTCGATTAAGCCGTTTGAACGTGGCCGCCCGTGGTTGCGGCAGACGCGGGCTCTATGCAAATTCAATGTTGGGATGGAGCCGAGTTGCGGTTTGCGAGGGCAGAGTAGAAGCCGGGACACCATGGTCTCGGTGGACTGAGCAGCCGTTTGCGGTGGCAAGTCGTGCGAAGAAGGTTGCTGAAGGAGCTGAAAGAAAGAAGCTATCCGGTGGGAAGGCACAGGAATGCGGACCGTGCCGAGGCGCGCGAAGAATTCGAATTGGAGAGAGTGATTTCATGCTGCAGTCCTGAGCACCGGCGGAGAACGGAGTTGGATTTCGGCAGCCGTAAGCCGCTCGACGACCTTCATCGGACCACCGCACTTGGGACAGCGCCAAAGACCAAACGTGTCTTCAGTGGAGGCAACGTGTTGTTGGGCTTGCGGCTCTGGGGCGGAGCCGAGATGGTGAAAGCAAAGCGGTAGGAGAGTGGCACGCCGGCGGTTGGCCAGAAACCCGAAGTGGCGGATGCGCACGAAGCCTTGCGGCAGGATATGCAGTAGGAAGCGGCGCAGGAACTTGTCGAGCGGTAGGGTCATGGGTTTCTGTTCGTTGTTGTGGGCCGAATCGCGCCACAGAAAGGTGACTTGACCATCGGCAAGTGAGATCAGGCGGTGATTGGAGATGGCCACGCGATGGGTGTAGCGGCCCAGATATTGCAGCACATATTCGGGGCCACCGAAGGGGCGTTTCAAGTACACCACCCACTTTTTTCGGAACAGAGGCCGTAGCCAGGCGGCGAAGGTCTTTGGCTGAGCGAGGAGTTTGAGATCTCCCTCGAAACGGAGTTGACCGTCATGGAAAGCCTGCTTGAGAGCGTCGGTGAACTTGCCGCGAAAGACTTTCCGCAGCACTGGTTTGGGAAGAAAGTAGCGTCCTTGTGAACGAATCCAGTGGGTGTGATCGAGTGAAAGACCTCCGGCGGGAACGACACAATGGACGTGCGGGTGAATTTCGAGTTTTTGAGTCCAGGTGTGCAGCACGCTGAAGAAGCCGATTTCTGCACCGAGATGCTGGGGATCACGCGCGACTTCGACAAGGGTTTCGGCACTGGTGCGAAACAGGAGATCGTAGAGGACCTTCTTGTTCTGCAAAACCAAGGGGGCCAGATGACGGGGAAGCGTGAAGACCACATGGGCGTAGCGCGCCGGGAGCAGTTCCTTACGACGCGCTTCGATCCAGCGGTCGCGGGCAGCCGTCTGACACTTTGGACAATGTCGGTCGCGGCAGCTGTTATAAGAGATGGTGGTCCGATGTCCGCAGCCGGTGCACTCGTCGATGTGACCGCCGAGAGCAGCGGTGCGACACCGCGCAATGGCCCGCAGGACTTTGACGTGCTTCCAGCGGATCCACTGGCGGCTTCTTTCGATGAATGCTTCTCCCGCAGCGCGGACGATATCGGCCACCTCCAGAGGTGGCCGGCTCATCTACTTCTCCTGCGGTGACCTGTCTTTGAGCTTCAGTGAGTCCAACGGACTGGCGGTCGCGTGCAGATGGCGCTGTGAAAGATGCAGGTAGATGGTGGTCTCTTTTAGGTCGCTATGGCCCATCAGGATCTGAATGGTGCGGAGATCAGCACCGGCCTCGAGCAGATGAGTTCCGAAGCAATGCCGAAGCATGTGGGGATGGGCACCAATCTGGATTCCCGCTCTCTTGGCGGCGTTTTGGCACGCATGCCAAACCGTTTTCGTATTGATCGGCCGATCCGCGCTGTGGCGGTGGGTGCCCGGAAAGAGCCAGACCCTGGGTCGTTGCCCTACGCGGTACCAATGCTCACGAAGCTCCTCGAGCAACTTAAGACTAAGCATCACGTCCCGGTCTTTGCGCCCCTTGCCGCCTTTGATGTGAATCACCATGCGCTTGCTGTCGACGTCCCTGAACTTCAGGTGCACCGCCTCTTTGTTCCGGGCTCCGGTGGCATAGAGCGTCATCAGCAGAGTGCGATGGAAGGGAGTAGAGGCCGCATCGATGAGTTGAGCAACTTCTTCCTGACTGAGGATCGTCGGCAGGCGATGGGTCCTTTTTGGATACGGAGTGTCTGCGAGGCTCCAATTCCTTCTGAGAGTCTTGCTGTAGAAGAAACGCAGAGCCGCCAGACGGGTCACCGCCGTGCCCGAAGACAACTTTCGTTTCTGGAACAGCTCGGCCTGATATTGACGAATGTGCTGAGGGCCCAAGCGGTCCGGGGGACAGTTGAATCGTCGAGCAAAATCCTCGACGGCGTGCATGTAACTGCGTATAGTTTCGTCAGAGTAATTGCGACGCTGGAGCTCTTCCAGCATCATTTTTCGCAAATGGGTCATAGGGAAACCTCCTGTGACCCACACTTACATCACAAACCATAAAGCAACCAACGCTCAACTACCTCACGCGTAGCGTCTGCCGCAGGGCGGCTACGTTCAAACG
>JBEKVC010000162.1:0-2498 GCA_049514395.1 Terriglobia bacterium | reverse complement strand
GTCGCTAGCCTTGATCGGAAACGCCTCGGCCGAGCAGTTCTCTGGAAGACGAAGAATTAAATGCGAGGCGTTTCCGATAAGGAGACTAGGAGGAAGCCGCTGGCGTTTGCGGCGGACGCGTTGAGCTATGGGATTTGAATGGCAGTTTGGTACCGAGGGGGGAACTGGCAGAGCACCGGCGAACAGGAAAGGCCGCGTGGAGATCGTCGACGGCGCGGCAATTGCCTGCGGGAGTATACGTCCAAAGTTGCACGAGGGGATGTTGGCAGGGAGCGAACACACGGCTGGACCGGCGTGCGAGAGCACGTCTGCAAGCCGCGACTGAGGAAAGCGCTACGAAGAATCGTAGTAAGCGCATGTTGATAATTCCGCAGCGGTAAATCTCTGAATCACAATCATGGCCGCGCCGCAACGCGGGCAGTGCCAGAGTGTAGAACTTTCTTGGCAGGTTTCGGTTTCTGTGGACGCAGGGGAACTGGAGTTCAGAAGTTGTCGGCACAGTTCCAAGCGAGAGACGCGCAAGCGATTCGTCAAAAACCCGAAGTGACGGATGCGTACGAACCCTTTGGGGAGCACGTGCAGAAAGAAGCGACGTAAGAACTCCGTGGCGGCAAGCGTCATCTGCCCTTGCTTGCCCCTGTGGGCGTAATTCTTCCAGCGGAAAGTGACGCGCTCTTGCTCGAAAGCCAGCAAGCGATGATTGGAAATGGCCACACGATGGGTGTACCGCCCCAGATAGCGCAACACCTGCAGAGGGCCACCGAAGGCAGGCTTGGCATAGACCACCCAGTCGTGGCGGTGCAGGCGGCGAATCAGTTTGGCAAACTGCGTGGAGTCGGCCAGCGCCGCGGCGGGACCGGCGCAGTATAGTTTTTTGCTGCGGTAGAGGCGTTTGAGACCGGCCAGGAATTTTCCGCGAAAGACGCGGCTAAGGATCTTCACGGGCAGAAAGAAAGGATATTGAGGACGGATCCAACAGCCGTGGTCTAGCGAGAGTCCGCCCGCAGGAATGGCGCAGTGGATGTGGGGATGCAGCAACAGGTTTTGCCCCCAGGTGTGCAGAATGCTGATCACCCCGATTTCCGCGCCCAAGTGTTTGCGATCGGCCGCGATCTCCAGCAACGTTTGCGCGCTGGCGGTGAACAGCAGGTCATAGAACAAACGCGCGTTGTCCAAGGCCAGCACATGGAGTTCAGGGGGCACCGTGAACACAACATGAAAGTAGCTGGTGGCCAGGAGTTCTCGCTCGCGGGCTGCCAGCCAACGCTGGCGCGCTTGTGTCTGGCACTTCGGGCAGTGCCGATTTCTGCACGAGTTGTAAGAGATGGCCTGATGACCACAGCGCAGGCAGGTATCCCGGTGCCCACCCAGTGCTGCGGTTCGGCAGCGCTGAATGGCGCGAAACGCTTTGAGCTGCTGGAAGTCAAAGCTCGATCGATACCGGTCCAGGAAACGATCACCCTGAGCGCGTAGGACGTCGGCCACCTCGAGGGTGGGCCGAGTCATTATCTTAGTTCTTGCGCTTGAAGGTGCGGCTGATGTTCTGGACACTGGACAAAGAGAGGCTGTCCAGCGGATTCGTGACCGCCTGCAAGTGTCGCTGCGAAAGATGCAGATATTGAGCGGTAGTCTCCAAGTCGCCATGACCGAGCAGCACCTGGATGGTGCGCAGGTCCGTGCCGGCCTCCAACAAGTGTGTTGCCCAACTGTGACGCAGCGTGTGTGGGGTGACGCGTTTGCTGATGCCAGCCTGGCGCGCCGCCTCACTACAGGCGATCCACACGGTTTTGTCCGAGATCGGCTGATCGGGTCTTCGGCCACAGGTGCGCGTGGGGAACAGATAGAGTCGCGGTTTCCGCCAGCGCCAATACTCGCGCAGGATCTCCAGCAGGGCCGGACTTAGAGGCAAATCACGATCTTTGCCGCCCTTGCCGGCCACCACGCGGAGGATCATCCGCTGGCTATCGATGTCGCTCACCTTGAGGCGCGCGAGTTCTGCGCGTCGCATGCCGGTGCCGTAGAGAGTCATCAACAGCGTGCGTCGAAACAGTGTCCCTGCGGCATTGATCAAGCGCGAGACTTCCTCCCGGCTCAACACCGTCGGCAGTCGGCGCCGGTCCCGGGGATAGGGCAAGAACTCGCGGAACTGGTGGCGCTTGAGTGTCTTCACGAAAAAGAATCGCAGCGCCGCGACCCGGTTGACCACCGTGCCGGGTGTCAGGTTGCGCTCTTGCAGCAGATAGGCTTGATAGGTCCGAAGTTCGTTGGGGCCGAGCTTGTCGGGGGACTTGCCAAAATACTTAGCGAAGTCGGCCACGACTCGCAGGTAATTCCGCGTCGTGATAGCCGAGTAGTTGCGACGCTGGAGTTCCTCCAGCATCATTTTGCGTAAACGGGTCACAGGAGTCTCCTTTCTCCGTGACCCACACTACGTCAGCTACCCCACACCTTTCCGCTCGCCCCACGCGTAGCGTCCGCCGCGCCAGCGGCTTAGTCCT
>JBEKVC010000161.1:0-2511 GCA_049514395.1 Terriglobia bacterium | reverse complement strand
CGCCTGCCCTGGTGACCACGGCAACCGGAAAGGCATCAACCAGCTCGTTTGAAAAAAAGCATCCGGTGATGGGCGCAAGCTGCTCGAGGTTCTCGAGGAGGCGGACCGTTCCTTCAAGACCTTCTTCTGCCAGCCGCTCCCTGACGCGAGCACATTGCCTTGGGCCGGGCTCGATCGCCGCGTAGTCGAGCGCCGAAGCGAAATCCGGCTGGACGCGCTTCACCCAGTCGAGGAAATCCTGCGCAAAGAGCCCGCGCCCCGCGCCCATCTCAACCCACGAGAACCGCGAGGGACGACCAAGCATTTCCCACATCTCGGCTGCTTGGCGGGCGACCAGGCGAGCGAAAATGGGGTGGAGGTCCGGGCTGGTGAAGTAATCGCCCCCGACGCCGGTGCGGTCTCGCCCTTGTGTGTAATAGCCGTACTGCGGATGATAAAGGCACAACGCCATGTAGCGCTCAAAGGTAATAGCGCCCGTGCGCCGCAGGGTATCGAGAAGCAGCCCTTTTAGAGGTGTGTCACTCAAGGAGAAGTTGCGTCCGATTTCACGGGGTCTTCGCTACCGGCCGACCGGTTAGCTGCTGGTATGTTTCCTCAAACACTTTGAGCGTCGCATCATCGTAAAGGACGAAGTGGATTTTTTCCAGACTGGTGCGCATCTTGATGTGCGCCAGGACCACCCTCAGCATGATCTGCGCGCACTGTTCGGCTGGAAACCCTGCTGCGCCGGTTCCCAGCGCCGGCAGAGCCAGGCTTTTGATCGTCTTCTCTTCGGTGCGAAAGAGAGTCTGTCTCGTCCCAAGCCGTATTGATTCCGCTGTCGCCTTCTCACCGGGTCGCATAGTTGCGGCGTGAATCACGAAGATCGCCTGGAGGTTCCCGCCGGTTGTAACAGTGGCGGCGCCCAAGCGGATGGGGGCGAGGCGTTCGCACTCTTCCTGGATCCGCTCCCCGCCCTTGCGCCGTACAGCTCCCGCGACCCCGGATTCCATGGCCAGATCCGTATTCGCTGGGTTGACGATCGCCTCAACCGCCATGTCAGTGATGTCGCCTTTAGAGATGTAGATTTTGGTGGGCATTTTGGACCTTCAGTTCCGCGGGACTCCGGGACAAAGATATCGCGCCGTCTGTCGCGGCGTGACATCAAGCGTAAGGATAGCTGACGGCTGGGCGCTTGGCTAGCGGCAAATGCGGCACGTTGAGCCCCGGCTGAAGGTAATCGGGTAATTCACGGTGTAAGTCTTGTAGGGAGGCTCTACCCTTCCGCTGTCGCGGCCTCAGGCCGTACGCGGCCGCCCCTACCTGGGTTGCGCGGCCAGCTCGCGGCACTTGGCAACGAACTTCTCAAATAGCTTGCGCGGCTCGGGTTGGTCAACCATCTCTTCCGGATGCCACTGAACGGCTATCAGGAACGGATAGGCATCGGCGGATTCCACCGCCTCCACCAGTCCATCCTCGGAATGAGCCGTCACTTTGAGTCCCCGCCCCAGACGCTTGATGGCCTGGCGGTGCAGGCTGTTCACACGGCAACTACCCTTGAACGTCTCCGCCAGCCGCGATTCGGGATCAGTCAGGGTGACGACGTGAGTCGGCTCGGGGCGTGGTGCGGACTGCATGTGTTCACGCTCGACCGGAGCTTCCGAGTTCAAGTCCTGGTAGAGCGTTCCGCCGAACTTCACGTTGATCATCTGGAGGCCGCGGCAGATGCCCAGGATCGGGAGCCCGTGGCGGTGCGCCCGATCAAATAGCTCAAATTCAAAGGCATCCCGTTTCGCGTCAATCTGAACGAGGCCGGGATATTTGACCGCTTCCTCATAATACTTGGGGTTGATGTCCTTCCCGCCGGTAAATAGCACCCCATCGTAGCCTTTGATGTCGGGGATGGAAGGGTGGGAGGGCGAGACCACCTCAACCTCCTCCGGCTTCACCCCAACGGCCAGGAGCGCCTTGTAGTAGGGGGATTCGGAGCCTTTGGCTTTTTCCTTGTCGGAAACAGAAATTGCAATCTTCATCTCCGCGTCTCCTTCAGATCCCTGGCAGACCAGCGTTGACCTGTCTGACCAATTTACATCAGGATGCCCGCAGGTGGAAACCCTGGAATGGCGGAACAATTTTTCCTGCTGGTGGGGGTGGGGCGCGAGCGGAAGATTGTTCTTGACTTTCGCTTTTTGTTCGCCTATCATTGAAGCGCTCGAAAAGACCTGAAAAGACCCGGCGCCGTGCTCAGGTGCGGCGCTCCGTGGCCTCTGGAGATTGGGGAAAGGATTGGACCTGGAGTTTGCCGATGGCAGAGGGAGGATTGTTATCTTCGGAATCGCAGGGCGACCTGTTCCGATCGGGGCAAGAGCCCGCCGCGACAGGGGCGCTGGCGAAACCTGTAAGCGCCGGCACTCGAGCTCTTCATTACGAGCCCGTCAAATTCATCAACAGCGAGGGCAGGGCAAACCTGGCGCTGGCGCGAAAAGCCGCAGAGTCGAAAATCGGATCTGCTTTACAGCCGGCTGCAGATAC
>JBEKVC010000160.1:0-2528 GCA_049514395.1 Terriglobia bacterium | reverse complement strand
AGCGGAGAGCGCCACCCCTGCGGTGGTACAGACAATCGGTTATTCGTGGGACCCGTGGTTCGAGCGGCCGCTTGGCGCACATGCCTCCGAAAGCTATGCGGAGGTTATCCAGGCCTATATGGATGAGTATCCCGGAGACCTCGCTCCCAGAGCGCGCGCCAAGATAGTAGAACTCTTCTGCGCACAGGCGCAAAACAATCCCTTCGCACAGCGACTAGGTGAGAAAGTTACGGCAGAGCAGGTGCTCCACTCGCGTTACGTGGTTTACCCCATTCGAGCCCTCGAAACCTGCGTGTACACGGAGGGCGCCTGCGCATTGATTTTTGCCTCAGGGGAAATGGCGCAGAGAATCAAAGAGCGGACCGGCCGAGAGCCGATTTGGATAACGGGCGTCGGGGCCGCGAATGAACCCTACTTCGTCGGAAATGACATTACACGCTATAAGGTCCTCCATCGTATCTACTCGGATTACCTGGCCACACGAAAGGCGTTGGAGCAGGCTCGGCTCACCATTGACGATATTCAGGTGATTGAGTTGCACGATGCTTTCATCCCCCAGGCGATGATCACACTCGCCGAAATGGGCGTGGTGCCACTGGGTCGCGGCAACGACCTTGTCGAGGAAGGCATCATCATGCCCGGCGGGAAACTCCTGGTGAATCCTTCGGGCGGACTCGTGTTCGGCGGACACTTCGTTGGGGGGTCCAATATGATGTCGACTTGGAGCGTCATGCGGGAACTGCGAGGGAAGAACCTGGAACACGGGTTGGTCCACGGCACAGGCGGATCGCTTTCGATGTACGGTGTGGCCCTGGTGCTGGAAAGGAGAGTTTGATCATGCCGAGGAGAAAGAAAGAGCCGGTGATCTCACCTGCGATGCTCCCCAAGGTGGGGATTACCGAAGTCCATGCAGGAGGCAGTAGATACCTGTTGCGAAACGACGTCATGTTCACTGCCATGCAACACGCTCAGGGGGAATTCTCTGATTTCTTTCTCGCGCTTCGAGATGAAGGCAAAGTCTTCGGCCACCGTTGCCCGCAGTGCAAGCACCTGATCATCCCGCCTTTTATGAAGCGTTGCCCGGCATGTAATTTCGTCGAGATGAGCAAGGAGTATGTAAGGGATTTGGGCGTTGTGGCTGCCACCCCGGTAATCACTGTCTTTGCTCCCAGCCGTTTCAAGGGACAGGTGCCGTTTGGCACGGGCCGGGTGTTTCTCGAGACTCTGGACGGCAAGCTCAGTGATACCGCCATGCTAATCAGGGTACGAACCACACGGGGAACGATACGGCCCGGGATCTATAGGAAGGGCACGCCTGTCAAAATCGCATTCCGCGACGAAAGAAAAGGCGGGATCGAAGACATCTTTGCGCTGCCCCAGTCTGAGCTTACGGCTGAGCAACTCGCCAAGAGTCCCTTGCTTGAAAGCGAGATTGAGTGGGGCCGGCTCGCTGAACATGAATTAGGCCAGGCCACTCCGCAACTTCAGGAAGCCTTGCGAGAAGTCAAGATCCATTTCCAAAAACTTGCCGAAATGGTCCCGCAAAGCGCGCGAGCGACTGCCAATCTTGCCAACTGGAATCGTACTGTCAACGTCCAGACGGGCGGCGGAAATTTCAGTTTTGCTGTGAAGAAGGGAAAGTTGCAGGTGCGAGATGAGAGTGCTGAAGAAGCGGATTTGATCTTGAGGGTAAAGGACCCCTCTGTTCTCCTCGCTTGGCTGCGCGATAGTACAGAAGGCATGGGGGAAGGATTTGAGAGCCCGGCGCTAACCGATCTGGTAGTCGAGGGAACGCTGGTGCTGAATAAACCCGAGTTGGAAACTATCACTCGCCTTGATCGCGTTCCGCGCTCCCTTCGACGAGACCACGTCCTGACTGGAGCGACCAAGCTTCAACAGGATACTGAGAAACCGGTCTAGCCTGTCATTCCGTGCGCAGCGAGGAATCTCGCTCTGATTCTTTCTCACAAACTGCCCCACCTACGCTTGAGCAAAGCGAGATTCCTCTCCGTCCGCTGACGGATCGGAATGACAGAGTGTAAGCCCGTTAGCTACCGCCCGATAATGTAACGCAAAGGATCTATCTCTTCACGCAGGATTCGCAGTTCCTCGTTTTCTGGAGGCTCTGTCTGCTTTACACCAGGTGCCGCAAGTATTTCGAAGGCGGTATTTTCTTGAACCTGGGCAAAGCTTACCCCGGGGTGGAAGCTCTCCACTTGCATGCGCTTTGACTCGTTATTAAAACTCATCACGGCGAGGTCTGAAATGACCCGGTATGGCCCGGACCCGCCAGGAAGACCTGCTGCCTCACGTGCCCCTGGGCCAGACAAATAGCCAGCCGTAGTGAGAAAATCAAGCCTTTCAACGTAGCGCCTTCGCTCGTGCGGCATCACCACCATGATTCGCCAACAGAAGCTTGCCAAATCGTTGGCGCCTCCGCTGCCCGGCAGGCGGGCCCTGGGCTTTACGTAGTCACCGATCACTGTGGAGTTAAGGTTGCCGTAGGGGTCGATTTGCGCTCCACTCAG
>JBEKVC010000159.1:0-2530 GCA_049514395.1 Terriglobia bacterium | reverse complement strand
CAGCAATTCTCATTTTGACATAGGTGCGGGGTGGTTAGAGCACGTCCCCACGGAGGCCGGCTGCCGACTCGTCAGGCTGGCGGAAAAATATTTCCCCTTTTTTCTGGACTCAATTTTCCCGTCCCGCTATTTGTTGGCTCGTGGACCGGGAACTGAGCATTCAGGGGCGGACGATCCGCCCCGAGGATATTGGCTTGATTCGAGCCGCGCTCGAGGGACCTGCGGGGACTAACCGAACGCGGTTATCCCGTGAGCTGTGTGCGGTTTGGAACTGGCGCAACGGCACCGGCCGGCTCAAGGATATGGCCTGCCGCACCCTGCTGCTCAAACTGGAGGCCCGCGGCTACATCCGGTTGCCGCCGCGCGTCACCGCCTCGGTTAATGGCCTGCGCAATCGCTCGGTGAGTCATCTGGAGCATGACCAAAGGGCCATTGAAGGGCCGCTGGAGTGCTTGCAGCCGGTCCGCCTGGAACCGGTGGCCGAAGGCACCACCCAAGCTGTGCTCTTCAAGTTCCTGTTGCAACGTTATCATTATCTGGGGCACCGCAACTGCGTCGGGCAGAACCTGAAGTACCTGGCGCGGGACCGGCAGGGCCGCCCGTTGGCCTGCCTGTTGTTCGGCGCGGCGGCTTGGAAGGCTGCGGCACGGGACCGGTGGATTGGCTGGGATGCCCCACAGCGCCAGCGCCACCTGAGCCTGCTGAGCAACAACGCCCGGTTCATGGTCTTGCCCTGGGTGCGGGTGCCGCACTTGGCCAGCCATCTCTTAGGGCGCGTGGCGGCGCGTCTCTCGGCGGATTGGCAACAGAAGTACGGCCATCCCCTCTATCTGCTGGAGACGTTTGTGGAGCCGCCGCGTTTTGCCGGCACTTGCTACCGTGCGGCCGGTTGGCTGCCGGTGGGCCTGACCACCGGGCGCACTCGCAATGATGATGGGCGCAAACCCAGGACCGCTCCCAAGGCCATCTACCTCAAAGCGCTCAGCCCCGATGCGCGCCAGCGGTTGAGTGCATGAGCGCCAAAGTCCTCAAAACCTGGGACGAGCACCTGCTGCATTTGCGCGGGATTGTGGGCGGCTTTTCCGACCGGCGCACGGGCGACAACATCAAGTACTGCATGGAAGACATTGGCCTGGGCGCCTTCTCGGTCTTCTTCACCCAATGTCCTTCCTTCCTGGCCCACCAGAAAACCATGCAGCAGGCCAAGGGTCAGAGCAATGCCCAGAGCCTGTTCCATCTGGAGCAAATCCCCTGTGACAACCACATCCGGGAGATGCTCGATCCGGTCCCGCCCGAAAAGCTCTTTCCCTGCTATGATCAGGTGTTTGAGAGTCTGCGCCAGGCTGGCCACCTGGAGAACTGGCGCGTCTTCCAGGACAAGGTGCTCATCGCCTTGGATGGCACCTGGTACTACTCGTCACAAAAAATCCACTGCCCCAACTGCTCCTCTCTGGAGCACAAAAGCGGCGAGAAAACCTATTACCATAGCGCGATCACGCCGGTCCTGGTCGCCCCCGGCCACGAGCACGCTGTCGCGCTGCGACCGGAGTTCATTACGCCCCAGGACGGCCACACCAAACAGGATTGCGAGATCGCCGCGGCCAAACGCTGGCTGGAAAAGAACGCCGCGCAGTATGCCCCGTTGCGGGCCATCCTGCTGGGCGATGACATTTACTCCCACCAACCCTTTTGCCGGCGCACCCAACTGCATGGCTTTGACTTCATCTTCGTCTGCAAGCCCGACTCCCACACCACGCTCTACAACTGGGTCAATCTGCTGCAACGGCCGCAGTTGGGCACCGTAAAGGAGCGCGTCAAAGTCGGCGCCCATTTCCACACCTATGCCTACCGTTACGCCAACGGCGTGCCGCTGGCCGAGGGCGAGGATGCCCTGAAGGTCAATTGGTGCGAAGTGACGGCCACCGACCACAAGGGCCAGGTGGTCTACCTCAATGGCTTTATCACCAATTTCCAAATCACCGACCAGAACGTCGCCGCTCTGGTCGCGGCGGGCCGCGCCCGGTGGAAAATCGAAAACGAGAACAACAACACCCTCAAGACCAAAGGCTACCACCTGGAACACAACTTCGGCCATGGCCAAGAGCATCTCTCCTCACTGCTGGCCGCGATGAACATCCTGGCCTTTCTCTATCACACCTTCCTGTCCTTTACCGATGAGCACTACCGGCTCATCCGCGCCACCCTGCCCAGCCGCAAGACCTTCTTTGACGACCTGCGCGCCCTCACCCGCTATATGCCCTTTGCCAACTGGGACGCGCTCATGGAGTTTATGATGCGCGGCCTGGAGATTGGCCCCTACGCCAAGCCGCCTTGATCCCCAATAAGCCCGACAGGTGCGGTGTGTACTGATCCGGCGCGGCACCCCTGGAAGCGCCCGCGCAGGGGTATTTACCTTGGAGCCCAGAGCGCCGCTGAGCCTCGGTAGCGCACCCAATGCCGTCCTGGACGTTGGTCATTTACCGCAGAACCAGAGGCCAAGCCGGAGCGCGGGGCAAAATGAGAATTGCTG
>JBEKVC010000158.1:0-2564 GCA_049514395.1 Terriglobia bacterium | reverse complement strand
TTCGAGACTTCGACATGGTGCACTCCTTCGGATGTTATGGAATTTCAAGAGCCAATTGCGCTGAATCGACCGTTGGTGGGGTCGCTGGATGGTTGCGTTCGGCCATGCATCGCTCGACGTCTGGTCGTTGCATGATCCAAGGTGCGCCCGCGCAAGCTTGTGTCGCCGGCATCTGTTTCAACCGAATCAGCCGCAAGACAGTGGTCGGTGTGACGCCGAGAACATCGGACGCTTCACTGACAGACATTTCGTTGCGAGCTTGCCGTTCCCCCTCATCGTAGACCGGGATCGCATGGCGGCTGCGCAGGGAACAGGTACGCATCGCCGTCCATACTTCTCCGTGTGCCGTGCGGCGTTGATTCCGATTCAGGATCGAGGCGATCCGCGCGTCCGGTTCGATCCGCGCCAGTTTGCGAACGATCTCCACGAGATCCTTGTCGGTGACATACCGATGTTCACCACTGCGAATCTTCTCGAACTCCACTTGAGTGTGATCGCCTCCCTGCCAATGCAGCACGAGCCGTATGGTTTCACCTTCGCATGTGGCGATGATCTCCTTTAGCGCGATGCGAAGGAGGCGCTTTTTGTGTTCTGGTGAACTCTGTGGATCGTCCCAGAGTTTGGGGAGATCCCGCGCGAAGTCGAGCAGTTCCCGTTTCTGTACGTCGCTGAGTGGGCGCTCGCGAACTTGTTGCAAGGTCGCGAGCTCGGCTTCGAGCTGTGCCTCTGTGGTCAGCGCTTGATTCCAGCGGCGTTCGAGCTCCGCTGCAACGAGCCGGTTCGCCGGATCTACGGCGTCGTATTGGCGTCGCGCGTGTGTCACCTCATAACGCGCGTGCTCTAACGCTAACGCCTTCTGCTGAATCCGATCGTCGCAGGCGCCCTGCAGCGCCTCGATCGCCTCAATGGCCGCTTCGGTGCCAAACGGCGTTAGGCATTGCAGCAGTTGCTCGGATACTAAGCGATCGGCACGGAGCCCGCCGAACATCACGCAACAAGCGTGATCGCGATTGAGGACGTACCCAGAGCACTGATATCGAATCACGCGTGGACGGGGATATTGCGCCAGTAACTTGGCGCCACAATGACCACAACGCAGCAGCCCAGCAAGCAGGGCTTCGCCATGCTTGACCGCTCCACGCACCGCACCACCTCGCGCATTTTCGTTGTGGGCAATCATCGTCTGATTGCTCTGATAAACGTCCCAGTCAATGTAACCTTCATGATGATCCAAGATCAACACCGTCCATTCCTCGCGACGACGCCGCACCTGCCGTAGAACTCGCTTCTGCCCCGCGTCCAGCCGCACCACCGTCTTGCTACGCCCATAGGCATAGGCCCCGGCGTAGATCGGGTTCTTCAACACGCTGTGCACCGCGTGGTACCGCGCGGGCTGCCAAACGATTTCGCACGCATCGTCTGGTCCACGAACGATGGGCAATTGGATCTGCTGCTGATCCAGCCAGAAGTAAACCTGGCGCACGCTGCCCATCTCTCCAAACTTACGAAAGATCAAGTCGATGGTAGACCGGACTCGGGTATCGGGATCTTTCTCGATGCGATCATCCGCTCCTTTGACGTAGCCGATCGCCACGCGTTGAATCAAGGCGCCGCGCTGTGCCTTCTGCAACAGCGCCGCCTGCGCACGCTCGCGGAAGGTAGCGACTTCCATCTCGCTGATCGTACCCTTCATCCCCAACAACAATCGATCGTTCGTGAGTTTGGGATCATAGATGGTCTCGGCATCGATCAGCAGCGCATCCACGATACCGCAGAAGTCCAGCAAGGTGTGCCATTCCCGACCATTGCGCGCCAACCGTGATGCCTCAATGCAGAATACGGCGCCCACCTGCCCATCGCAGAGCGCGCGCAACAGGCGTTCAAAACCGGGGCGGCGTGTTCCGTCGCCCGAGATCCCGAGATCGTCATCGATAACATCGATGTCGAGCCAGCCCAGCGCCCGTGCCCGATCGGCCAGGCTGTATTGGCGACGTTTACTTTCCAGGTTGTATTTCACTTGATCCGGAGTGGACTGACGGATGTACACACAGGCCCGCCGAGCCAGATGTTCCGCGGTGATCTTATTCATCGCCGGCCTCCCTGTGGATCCTCTTGGCCAGCGCCTGCATCCACTGCACCAGCGCCTGGCGGAGCTGGTCTTGCACATCCAATGGGAGTCGTACGACGGGGGGAACGGCGGGAGCTTCGTCGAACAGTTGTCGTTGGCGTTTTGCTCGCAGCTGCGGCATCGTGATCCTCCTCCTCGGGCACATTGTGCACACACGAGGAGAGGCAAGTCACGCAGACACGACGCAACTCGATCAGCACGCGGAGCGGCAGGCGCGCAACAGAAACCACCTTCGCGTTCGAAGCCTCGGGACGTGTCATCCAGACCGGCACCGCCAACGGCCTGCCGTCGGTGCGCCGTACGACATAATAGGGCTCGTCATCTAGCTCGTAGAGCCTGATCACCGGCAGGCTATGGGTACGCAAGGGATGGAATCGGTAGTAGATCGTGACTTCAGCAGGTCGTTGTTGGTGGGTAGTATGTCGTTCAGTTGTTT
>JBEKVC010000157.1:0-2564 GCA_049514395.1 Terriglobia bacterium | reverse complement strand
TTGCCGTAGTCACCCGCGTGTGGCAGCCACGCTTCTCGAGGGCGTCTTGAAGGGCCAAGCCGTTAATCACGGTTGCCAACATTCCCATATGGTCGGCTACCACGCGGTCGATGCCTGACTCGGAAGCAGCCACGCCGCGGATAAAGTTCCCGCCCCCCACCACGATGGCGACCTGGACCCCCAGCTTTCGAACCTCGTCCACCTCTTCGGCAATCCGCGCCGCCGTTACCGGGTCAACGCCGAATCCCTGAGATCCCATCAGAGCTTCACCGCTCAGTTTCAGCAGAATACGTCGAAAAGCGGGCTCACTCATGATTTTCGTCCAGCCCGGTAGTGTAGCTCACCGGCCTATGCGAATGCCAGGCGCGGCAGACCCTTAACCGGCCTTGGGCGCCTCCGCCGGAGCTCCCGCCGCAGGCGTCGCCATGCCTTCCCCCACCTTGAAACGCGCGAATCGGCGGACCGTGATGTTCTCTCCAAACTTGGCAATTTTGGAAGCGATCAACTCTCCAATGGTGACCGCGCCTGTCGTGTCTTTGATAAAGTGCTGTTCGTAAAGGCAGGTATCTTCGTAAAACTTTCCCAGCCTGCCCTCCACAATTCGATCCAATACGGACTCGGGCTTGCCCGAAGCCGCAGCCTCTTCCTTCAGGATTTCTCTTTGCCGCTTCAGAACTTCAGCCGTGACGTCTTCTTTTCGAATGAAGCGAGGATCGGCGGCACAGATTTGCATGGCCAAGTCGTGGACCAATTGCTGGAATTCTTCGTTTCGGGCCACGAAATCAGACTCGCAATTAACCTCCACCAGCACGCCCATCTTTCCACCTGCATGGATATAGGCCCCCACGATACCTTCGGAAGTCGCGCGGCCCGCCTTCTGGGCCGCCGTCGCCTGGCCTCGTTTCCTCAGCACCGTAAAAGCCTTCTCCAGGTCGCCCTGAGCCTCTTCCAGGGCTTTCTTGCACTCCAGCAGGGGAGCGCCACTGATTTCGCGCAGCTTCTTGACGAGCTCAGCGGGTACACTCATCCTTTTATGTCCTCCGCACACCAGAAGAGTGGGCGCAGCCAGCCGCCCCACTCATTTCAAGTTCTTGGTTTGAATTCACCGGCACTAGGGTATGTCAGGCATGGGAGTGCCATCGCCATCCTCGCCCTTTCGAGAACGGCCCTTCGGCTCAATGCCCTTGCGTCTGATCTTGGGGACACGCACCCGGCCGTCGGCGCTCTCCTCAGCCTCCATCACAGCAGTAGAAAGGTCAATCCCTTCTTTAACCACAAAGAACTCTTCCCCGCCCTCGCTCTCAGGTGGCGGCGCCTCACCGGCCGCTATCGCTGCGGCAAGGCGTTGAGCTTCCAACTCCTCCGCCGCCTTCTCCGCCGCAATCTTTTCTTCTTCCAGTTGTTTATCCACGGCTGCCTGGCGTCCCTCCATAATGGAGTCGGCAATCCGTGAAGTAAACAGCCGGATGGCGCGCAGCGCGTCGTCGTTCCCGGCAATCACGTAATCGACCAGGTCAGGATCACAGTTCGTATCCACGATGCCCACGACGGGGATCCCGAGCTTCCGCGCCTCCTGGACGGCGATCTCCTCTTTGTGGGAATCCACCACAAAGAGCGCGCCCGGGAGTTCCGGCATGTCCTTAATACCGGAAAGGTTCTGCTCCAGATGGTGGCGTTCACGCTCCAGCCGCTGCACTTCTTTCTTGGTGAGCAACTCGTACCGCCCATCCCGACTCATCTCTTCCAGTTCTTTGAGGCGCTGAATCGACTTCTGGATCGTGGCATGATTGGTCAGCAAGCCGCCTAGCCAGCGATGGTTGACGTAGTACATGGCGCAGCGGGTGGCTTCCTCGGCTATGGCCTCCTGCGCCTGACGCTTGGTGCCCACAAACAACACCGTCTTGCCCTCGCGCGCAAGATCGGTAAGGAACTTGGCCGCCTCCTTAAAGAGCTTCAGTGTCTTCTGCAAGTCGATGATGTAGATCCCGTTGCGTTCCCCGTAAATGTACTCCTTCATCTTCGGGTTCCAGCGGCGCGTCTGGTGGCCAAAGTGAACTCCAGCCTCCAGGAATTCTTTCATCGTAATATTCGCCAAAACTCCTCCTCGCTCTTCGAACCGCCAACCATCAACCCTTGGGGTTGAGCCAAATCGCCCGCCCGGAACGGCAACCGATCGCTGCTAGCAAATGGCTGAAAGCTATCTTTTCGAGAATTGGAACCGCTTGCGCGCACCCTTCTGCCCGTACTTCTTGCGTTCCTTGGCGCGCGGATCCCGGGTAAGGAAACCGCCCTGACGCAAACGTGGGCGGAGTTCCGGATTGAAAACGATTAAGGCCCGGGCGATACCCAGCTTCGTTGCACCCGCCTGCCCGTGAATACCGCCTCCCCGAGCATTCACCAAAACGTCGAATTTCCCCGCCAATTCAGCGCTGATCAGAGGTTGCTGGATCTCAGCCCGTAAGGCCTCAGAGGGAAAGTAACTTTGGAAAGCACGGCGATTGACCACTAACTTGCCCTCGCCGGGCCTCAGGATGACTCTGGCTACAGAAGTCTTGCGACGTCCC
>JBEKVC010000156.1:0-2605 GCA_049514395.1 Terriglobia bacterium | reverse complement strand
CCTCAGCGATCACGCAAAACCGGCCAATGAGTATCACCTGAAAACCGGCCAACGAGAGTAGCGTCCGGGACATTGATTCCCGCGGAGGCTTGTAGGCTCCGTGGGCATGGCCAATGTCTTGAACGAAGAGAAGAAACAACAAGTCTTAGCGCTGGGACGGCTGGGCTGGTCGCTGCGGCGCATCCAGCAAGCGACCAGAATCCGTCGCGAAACTGCCAGCGCCTACCTGAAAGCGGCGGGGATTGCGGTGCGTCCGCCCAGTGACTGGGGGCGGCACGCACCAAAACCGGCCAACGAAGTGATCACCGACTCCGGTGCGGCAAAACCGGCCATTGCGGTGATTCCCGACCCCCTCAACCCCAACCCCAACCGCAACCCCGAAAACCTTTCTACTAAGGGAAAAGCAAAAGCAACTTCAAAACCGGCCAAGGAGGTGATCACCGACTCTGAAGTGGTCACCGGCCCCAGCCCCAGCGCCTGCGAGCCGTACCGGGAGGCCATCGACTTGGGGATCAGCCGCGGCCGGAATGCGCGGGCCATCTGGCAGGACTTAGTCTCCGAGTACGGCTTTGCCAGCAGCTACCAAAGCGTGCAGCGCTTCGTGCGCAAGCGGCGTGGAATCCAAACGCCCGAAGCCCGCGTCGTCATCGTTACCGCGCCCGGCCAGGAATCGCAAGTCGATTACGGCACCGGCCCCATGGTGCGCGATCCCGAGAGCCGCAAGTATCGGCGCACCCGGCTGTTCGTGATGGCGCTGGGCTGCAGCCGCAAATCGGTTCGTCTGCTGACCTTCCGCTCCAGTTCGCGCATCTGGGCCGAACTGCACGAACGAGCCTTTCGCCGGCTGGGCGGCGCCACCCGCATCGTCGTGCTCGACAATCTGCGCGAGGGCGTGCTCGTCCCCGACATTTACGATCCCGCTCTCAATCCTCTTTACCGCGATGTGCTCGCGCACTACGGCGCGGTGGCCATGCCTTGCCGCATTCAAGATCCCGACCGCAAAGGCAAAGTCGAATCCGGCGTCGGTCATGCGCAGAGAACGCCGCTGAAGGGCTTGCGCTTCGAGAGCCTGGAAGAAGCCCAAGCCTATCTCGATCGCTGGGAACAACGCTGGGCCGACACGCGCATCCACGGCACCACCAAACGGCAGGTCGCCGCCATGTTTGCCGAAGAGAAGCCTAAGTTGCTGCCGCTGCCGCTGGAGCCGTTTCGCTATTACCAGTACGGCGAGCGCATCGTGCATCTGGACGGCTGCGTCGAGGTCGAAGCCGCGTACTACGGCGCGCCGCCGGGCTGGATCGGGCGGCTGCTTCGCGTGCAATGGGATGAGTTGTATGTTCGTCTGCTCGATCCCAAGACCGGGCAACTGCTGCGCGAACACGTACGCCAGAAGCGCGGATGGTATCGCATCAAAGAAGAGGACCGCCCCAAGCGGACGCCGCTGCGCACCTCCCAACTGCTGTGGCGAGCCGGTCGCGCCGGGTCGCACATCGGCGCGCTCTGTGACGCCATCCATCGCCAGCAAGGCGAGGTCGGGGTACGCCGCATTCTGGGCGTTCTCTCCTTGGCCAAGAAATACGGCACCGCGGCGGTCGATGAAGCCTGCGCCGCTGCGCTCGAAATGGGAGTCCAGGAATACCGCTTTGTCCGCCGCTATCTGGAGCGCTGCCCCCAAGCCCCACTCAGTTTGCAGCAAGTCGATCCCCTGATCCGCGAGTTAGTGCAGTACCGCGACTTCATCAACTACAAAACCAAGGAGGTAGAAGAATGAATCTGATTGAACTCGATCGTGCGCTCAAACAACTTCGCCTGGGCGGAATGGCCGCCGTGCTGGAGACCCGCCTGCGCCAGGCACAAGCCGAACCGCTCGCCCCCATCGACCTGCTCTCCTGCCTGGTCTCCGACGAACTCGCCCGACGTGGCGAGCGCCTGCTGGAGCGGCGGACAAAGCAGGCCCAGTTCCGCGACTCGCAGAAGACCCTCGACAACTTCGACTTCAACTTCAATAAAAAGATGAATCGCAGTCTGGTCTTCGATCTCTCCACCGGCGCTTTTATCGCACGCCACGAAGACGCCCTGTTTCTCGGTCCACCCGGCACCGGCAAGAGTCACTTGGCTCAGGCCATTGGACAAGCCGCCATTCAACAGGGATACCGCGTGCTCTATCGCGAAACCCACGCCTTGCTCGATGATCTCGCCGAAGCCACTCTCGACGGCACCCGCAAAGAGCACATGGAGTTCCTGGTGACCTTGCCCCTGCTCATCCTCGACGATCTGGGCATGCGCAAGCTGCCCCTCACCGCTGCCGAGGAACTGCTGGAGATCATCATGCGGCGCTACGAGCGGGCCAGCACCATGCTGACCTCGAATCGCCCAGTGGAAGACTGGGGGAAACTGTTGGGAGACGCGGCCGCCGTCAGCGCCATGCTCGACCGCTTACTGCACCACGGCCACGTGCTCAAGTGCGGCCCCCGGAGCTGGCGCACCAAAACCGACTTGCCACCACAGGAGGCGGCAGGATAGAACATTCTCAGTCCCGGACGCCACTTCCGTTGGCCGGTTTTGAAGTGATAACTGTTGGCCGCTTTTGAAGTGATCACTGAGG
>JBEKVC010000155.1:0-2623 GCA_049514395.1 Terriglobia bacterium | reverse complement strand
AGAAAACCCAGCCCTGGATAATGTAGACGTCGAGAATCTGAAAGATTCGGCTTCCGGGGGCTCGGGGCTTCAAGGGCGGCTCGGAGAATCGTCCGTGCCGCTTGCGGACTTGCCGGGCCTGCCACCTCTGTTCCAAATCGTCCATCCAGTCCTGCAGGAACTGGAGCCGCAAGTGGAGGCTTTGAAGTTGCGCCAGCATCAAAAGCCCCGCGGCAGCGAAGATGACGTTGGCAAGCCAGAGCCCGATGACCGGAGGGAGGCGGCCTTGCTTGGCGAAACTGAGGCCGAAGGCCATGATGATGTAGTAGAGGAAGACCAGCAGAATGGTCAGTATCAGCCCCACCGCCTTGCCGCCCTTGCGGGTAGAGAGGCCCAGTGATATTCCCACCAGCGCCAGAACCAAGCTTGCCACAGGCAGAGCGAAGCGATAATGGAGCTCCACAAGCGCGGCTTGGCGTTCGCGGGGACTGCGCGTCTGCTTCATCAATTGGTGCACTGAAAGCAGTTGAGGGGACTGGCTTTCGCTCCCGGCGGCAGACCCCTGTTCAAGCGGAACCGGGATATCCGTATCCGTGAAGGACACCACCGAATACTGGGCGGAATTCTGCGGGTCGATTTCGTGCGTCATGCCCTGGGCAAGGTGAATCACCAGTCGGTTGTTGGCGGCTTCGTTGACAAGCACCCCGCTTTCCGCTAAGGTTACCTTGACTTGGTCACGCTGCGTGGTGTCCGCAATGAAGACGCCCCGCCACCTGGAACGAGAGCCGGTTACATCCTGCAAGTAAAGAAGCAAATTGGGGAATTGCTCGATAAACACGCGCGGTTGGATCTCATACGGCACTTGGCTGGCCTTTAGCCCTGCTTCCATGCGATTGAGTTTCCGGGCTGCCTGTGGCGAGAGGTACAGGCTCATCCACATGGTGAGTGCCCACCCCGCACAAGCGAAGAGCAGCACGGGCCGGACGAACCGGGAAAGCCCGATCCCCGAGGCTCGGGCCGCGATAACCTCGCCGTCCGCCGCCATGCGGCTGAGGCCAATGAGCGTTCCCACCAGTACGGCCATGGGAACCGTGAGCACGAGGATGCCTGGAACCGGCAGCAGGAACAGCGTCATCATATCGGGGAGCGGCAGATTGTGGCGCACCACCAGCTCGAGTAGATGTCCCAGGTGTCGAATGAAAATTACGAAGGTGAAGACCAGCAGTCCCAGCAGCGAGTGAGAAGAGATTTCTTTGAGAATATAGCGGGTAAGTATCCGCATAGGTCCTTGCCGGGGCGCAACCTTGGCATGAAATGGAATCCGGGATGCCGCCCTGCGTTCATGCTAACACACCGATTTCAGCGCCGCAAAGGAACTGTTGCTTAATTCCATGCCACAGACCTATTTGATGCTGCTTTGGCACATGCACCAGCCCTTTTACAAGGATTTGGCGCAGGGCCGGTACACCATGCCTTGGGCGCGCCTGCACGCGTTGAAGGATTACTTCGGGATGGTGGCGATCCTCCGGGATTTCCCGACCCTCCACATGACCTTCAACATGGTTCCTTCGCTGGTGGTGCAAATACAGGAGTACGCGCAGGAGGCGGCAGTGGAGCAGGCATACGAAGTTGCCTTCAAGCCTGTCCAAAAGCTTACGGAGGATGACCGCCGGTTTCTCCTGGAAAGCGCTTTCCAGCTCAACCATGAAAACCTGCTCAACCGTTATCCGCGTTTCCGCGAGTTGTGGGACAAGTCACGAACTACCGACCCCGCCACGGCTGGACGGCTCTTCTCGTCGCACGACCTGCTCGACTTGCAAGTGCTTTCACAGCTCGCTTGGTTTGACGAAATCTACCTTGACCGTGACCCCCAAATCAGAAAGCTTGTGGCGCAAGAACGGGGTTATAACGAAGACGATAAGTCTTTGCTTCACCTGAAGGAAGTGGAGATATTCAAGCGAGTTCTTGATGACTACACGGCGGCCAGTGAGCGCGGGCAGATTGAGATTTCAACCTCGCCTTTCTACCATCCGATCCTTCCCCTGCTTTGCGACAGCAACATCGCGGTGGAATCTCACCCTGGAGTCCGTTTGCCGCGCCGCCACTTTCAGCACCCTGAGGATGCCCGCGACCAACTCCGCGCTGCGATCAGACTCCACCAGGAAGTTTTCGGCAGCAAGCCGCGCGGGCTCTGGCCCAGCGAGGGAGGTGTCTCGGACGAGGTCCTGCGTCTGGCCGCCGAGGAGGGCTTCGAGTGGGCGGCAACAGACGAGGGCGTGCTGGGGCGCTCACGTCAGATGGATTTCGGCCGGAGAAGCGACGGGACCGTGGATGGAGGTTCTGAGCTCTACCGGCCACATGTTTTCTCATCCGAAGGACGCAATATCTCCATCTTTTTTCGCGACCGCCAGCTTTCTGACTTGGTGGGCTTCGTCTACTCACGTATGGATCCGCACGCCGCGGCGGCTGATCTTTACCAGCGTATCAAAGCGGCAGGCCGCAGCACCGCGAGTAAACCCGCTGTGGTATCGGTTATTCTGGACGGTGAAAACGCCTGGGAGTACTACCCGGAAAACGGCAGGGAATTCCTTAAGAGCTTCTACGGCCGGCTGGCTTCTGACCCTGAACTGAAGGCTGTGACCGC
>JBEKVC010000154.1:0-2738 GCA_049514395.1 Terriglobia bacterium | reverse complement strand
GTGTGCGGATCCATAATATGGCAATAGTTCTTGCCACCGATCTTCAAAAACTTCTCGTAACTCCCCGAGGTGGAAAGCGAATAGTTCTGGAGGTGGAAGACATCCCCAGCCTTGTGTGCGTCATAGGGAGCGCGCACGGTAATCTTCCACCCGTGCTCTCCGGGAGGAGAGCCCAGGGCGTAAATGCTGCTCATGCCACTGGAGACAAGCGCCGAGGTGATCCCATTGGAGCGAAGAATCTCCACGGCGCGATCCACAGCGTAGCCCTTGGCGATTCCCCCCAGGTCGATTTCAACTCCCCCTTCGTCAAATCGAATCGTCCGCCGCTCGGCATCCAATTTCAGATGCTGATGCCCAACCCGCTTGAGGACCCGGCTGATTTCAGCCCGCGTCGGCAGGCGGCCAGGGCCGCGGAAGAAACCCCAGGACTTCATCAGCGGGCCGACGGTGATGTCAAAGGCGCCGCCCGTCTCTTCGCTCCTGCGAACAGAGATTTCGAGTAAACGAAACAGTCCAGGCTCAACGACCACGGGACGACTCGCGGCCTCACGGTTGATGGCTGAAAGTTCGCTCTCCGGCTTGTAGTTGCTCATCTGCTCATCCAGCCGGTCAACCTCCTCGAAGACCTCTTCCACTACCTCCGAGAGGAAAGTCCGGTCCCGGCCGTAAACAGCCACGGTGTAAACGGTGCCCATGCTCTCGTGGGAGGCCTCATAGCGGACCGTATTCTCCGCCCCCTGCCCGCCTACAGCAGTGGCAATCGATAGGGCAGTGACGAGTGATCCCGCAAGGCGGGAACGAGTGACGAGCGAAATCAATAGGGAATGGTGAATAGTGAATGGTGAATTGCGGACACAGGGTTCGTCTTGCGCGCCTCGCCCGCTGTTATCCCTCAAATCACAATTCATAATTCACTATAGGATTATCTTTTTTCCCTGATAGCTGGCACCTGACACCTGGCACCTGACACCTGTTCTTAAGCTTTCTTTGGCCAGAAGACCTTCTGGCCCGTCTCGACCGCGCGATTGCCGTAGATGACGCCCTGCGCATCCGCCACGCCAATTTCCAGCGGAGCGACGACCGGTTTCCCCTCCCGGATGCTCGCAAAGAAATTTGACATCTCACTCCACCAAGGGTCATGCGGTTCCTCATACTTGTAGATCCCCATCGACGCCAGCCAGCGCTTGGCATAGAGCCATTCGCGGTCAACGAAAGCAGGCTCTCCGTTGCCGACGTGCTCGGGGAAGATGGGGACACCTTCCTGCGCAGCCGCCTTGGCCACTGTGGCGCCTGCCCACCAGTCTTCCTTCAAGTCGGCTTTCGAAACTTTGGCCACTCGTTCACGATAGAACATTCCCTTCCCCAGGGTGATCATCAGCGTCCCCTGATCACCCATAATCTCTTCCTCGAACTGGAAATGCTCGTTATAGAGCACGCCGCTCCACAAGAATTTCTGGCCGCCTGGGTATTCGTAAATCGCCTGGATGTTATCGCAGACTTCGCGCCCGTCCTTCCAATAGTCGATTCCACCGGTCGCAACCACCGAGACGGGTTTCGCCCCGATGGCCCAATTTGCCACGTCCAACTGGTGGGACGCCAATTCGGCAAATAATCCGCCCGAATATTCCTTGTACATTCGCCAATTGAGAAGGCGCTCGAACTTGGGGTCGGGCACGGGCCGCCGCCAGTTGCTGTTGCGATGCCAATTCGCGCGCACGAACATCACTTTGCCCAGCGCGCCTTTGCGAATCATTTCGATGGCCACCTGGTAGAGGAGGCTGGAGCGGCGTTGAAGTCCGACTTGCAGCGCTTGTTTCGGATGTTCTTCCGATGCCTTGCGGATTTTATCCTCTTCATCCTCCTTGAAGTACATGGTCTTCTCGACGAAGACGTGCTTGCCGGCACTCAAGGCATCGATCACCATTTGGGCATGGAGATTCAGCGGCGTCACGACCATGACCGCGTCGAGGTCTTTCCTCTCCAGCATCTTGCGGTAGTCTTCGTACGTCTGAGGATTCGACCCGATGGTTTCAACGCCCTTCTTCAGATTGGGGGGATAAATGTCGCAGGTGGCCATACACCGGCCCTCTGGAATGGTCGCGAGGAACTTGAGCAATGTACACCCCTCAGTTCCCGTGCCAATCATTCCATAGTTGACAACATTGTTGGGACTAGGATTTGCCAGAATGGCGGGCGCTCCCACACTCGGGAGTGCGGAAGCCGCAGCCACGGCGGCGGCCGTCTTCAAGAAATCGCGGCGGGTTACGTCTCGCTCGTTCTCCATTACCAAAACTCCCATGAAAGGTGATGTTGGTCACAGAAACATCTTAGCACTCGCGATGGGTAGATTGCATCTGGGTTATACTGAAGAGGGAGGATGGTTCTGACAAGTTGAAGCGCTGGGCAAAGTTCGTTACCAACAGTCTTTTCGCGGCTGCAATCTTCCTCAATGTTGCCGACGCTTCACCTCAGAACCCTCTCCCCTCTGACGATCTCACCGTCGAAAGCCTGAAGTTTACGGAAGCCTACAGCGCCATTCAACAAAACTTCTCGGAAGCAGTTGACCCCGATAGGGCGATTCTTGATGGGGGCATCCGGGGCATGCTATCCGCTCTTGATCCCTTCTCTGCCTTCTTCGACCGCGAGCAATTCGAACTCTTGCAGGAACAGGCCCGTGGTGAGGCGCTGGGATTCGGTTCTATCCTCTATGTAACGCCGGGGAAAATACTGGTGCTCCA
>JBEKVC010000153.1:0-2754 GCA_049514395.1 Terriglobia bacterium | reverse complement strand
CGCCTGCACACCAGCACACCGCGCCCGTAGCTCGCCCCGAAAATGAAAGCCAGTTTCTTCTGCCCGGGGACTATGCCCACGCAGACCGACCTGTCGAGCAGGTCTTTCGGGATGGAGTTATCAGGCGTGTTCATGATTTCGTACATCACCACGGCAGCGCTCTCGAGCCGGTCAGCTACCTTGCCTTGCTTAGCCTGAAGAAATTCGACCGGCAGGCTCAACACCAGGGTAGCAACCATCAGGTATCTCATTGGGTCATCCTCCTGAGTAGTGGGTCTTGTGGCTGGTCACATGTCATTATGGCTTTTTCGGAAGAGCGGCGCAAGGCCGCACTCTTCGGGCCGGCCCCCCACCTGACCCACATCCGGTCGGCCTCTCCACGTCTCGTTGGCGGCTTCCGTGCGGAGAGGTGGTTGCGCACATGTAGATTCGCAGCACGCCCAACTATAGCACAAGCAATTGGCGTTCCGTTATTCTTCATAACTGGGATGCTGAATCTTCTCAAAGGGTTGAGTAGCGTTGTTGAACTCTGAACGTATGTGCTCGAAACGGCATCTTCTGCTCGGAGAAGGGAAAATTTGCACTGACGCTGGCTTTGTCAACCTACACGCTCCCAAACCAAGCGAAATCGGGCACCCAAGTGCCGGCCATCACCCGATGTTTTGGAGAGAAACGTGCTCTCGAAATGTCAATTGGGGGAAGAAGGGAGGCACCCGTGGATTTTGGACTTCTTTGGCTCATATTTGCGCTTCCTGCGCTCGGTGTCGGGTATTTGCTGTTTCGAGGCCTGCGTTCCTACTTTAGACTGCGAGGACAGAGGCTGGTTACTTGCCCTGAAACTCAGAAGCCTGCCGCGGTTGATTTGGACGCCATACCCCTGGCGAGGGATGCGGCCTTTGGTACACCGCACCTTCGCCTGAGCGAGTGTTCCCGCTGGCCGGAACGGCAGGGATGCGGGCAAGAGTGCTTGAAACAGATCGAAGCGGCTCCGGAAGGTTGCTTGGTTCGCCGCATCGTTGCCAACTGGTATGCAGGTAAGACCTGCGCCATTTGCGGTAAACCCGTGAATGTAACTGAGGAATGGGTTGGACACGTGCCGGCCCTGCTGAACCCGGAGAAGAAAACCGTTTGCTGGGACAAGATTGCGGCTGAGAGATTGCCGGAGGTATTCCAAACTTACTCGCCCGTTTGCTGGTCCTGCCACATCGCTGAAACTTTCAGGCGCGAGCACCCGGATTTGGTCGTGGATCGCCCCGCAAGGTGGTGACGGGCGGCAGGCAGGGCGCGCAGGACGCTGACCCAGCCCCCACCTACTACCTAGCACCTACCATTTACCACCTACCGTCCGCGCAAGAGGAATCTCGTGCGCAAGGCGCGCGTTGTATAATAATCGTTTGCACGTTGAGGTGGAGCAAACTATGCTGCATATCACTTCGACGCCGTTCACCCCATTCACACGGAATAGTCCGAGGAGACTCATGAACCGAAAGCTTTCTAGTGTCCTGCGCCTTTGCATGACGATCGCCTTGATTCTCGCTTCCTGCCTCATCTCTGGTCGACCGAGCTTGGAAAGTCCGCAAACAGGGAAGTCCGCTGCGCCGAAGGCCGCCGGCAAGACTTCCCTGGCGGGAACGGCGCCCATCCAATCCCAGCGGAACATTGGCAAGGCATACTACGAGCAGGGCAAATACATTGAGGCGATCGGGGAGTTCCAGAAGGTAGTGGCTTCGGGGAAGGCACTGGCAACCGACCACTTCGATCTTGGGCTCGCCCTGATGCAGGCCAACAAACTGGACGAGGCTCTGGGGGAACTCACCACCGCAAGGCAGATGGATCCCAAGCTGGTCGCAGCCGATTACAACCTGGGCATCCTCTACAAGCGCGAGCTTCGCTATCCCGACGCCGAGGCGGCGCTAAAGCGGGTGATTGCGGCCGATCCGGACGACCCTGCGGCATGGTTCAACCTGGGAACCGTTTACTTCGCCGAGAAGCGCCTGGAGGACGCGCTGGCGGCGCATCAGCACGTGGTCAATATGGGTTTCGGCAAGGGGCAGAACTTTTACGTGGCCTCGCTTTTCCACACTTTCACCACCAACGTGCGCCTCAAGCGTGACGAGGACGCGCAGAAGGCCTTGAAGATTCACGAAAAGATGAGAGACAAGGTCCCCGGGATTTCACTCCAGAACCCGGCCCTGGAAGGAGGAAAATACGGCGCCATCCTTATCCCCGCCGTGCCCGCTTCAGAACTCGTGCAGACATCGGGCCTCGAAAAAGTGACCTTTGCCGAGATCTCGGGGCGCCTGGGCCTGACGTTGCCGGCCCAGCAAATTCCTTCGGCGGGCTCCCAAAGCCCAATCAAAGCGGCGGATTATTCGCTGGATTACGCGCGGCGAAATCTGGTTCCGCTCTTTGGGCCTTCCATCGCTTTCGGCGACTACAACAGCGACGGCCGCACCGACATCTACGTCGTCAACCCCGCCGGCGCCAACCATCTCCTGCGCAACAACGGGGACGGGACTTTCACCGACGTGACGGACAAGGCGGGCGTGGCCGGGACTGGCGCCGATGTCTCCGCCACCTTTGCCGACTACAACAACAGCGGCAAGCCCAGCCTTTTCGTGGCCGGGCTGGACGGAGTCCGGCTCTATCGCAATCTGGGCGATGGAGTTTTCCAGGATGAGACGGAAAAGGCAGGGCTGCATTCGATTCCCGGCGAGTTGGAGACTCAGGCCGTGCTGTTCGATGCGGACGTGG
>JBEKVC010000152.1:0-2760 GCA_049514395.1 Terriglobia bacterium | reverse complement strand
GAGTCAACCCATACGCGTTGCCGGGTTGGGAAACGGAACCCAGAGCCGCCCCCCCGGCCTTGCCAAGCTGTTGGGGATCGAAGACATAAGTCGGCTCCGCGCTGTAGCGCGCAAAGAACATGCTCCTTTCGGAGGGAAGGTAGTTGATCTTCAAGTCCACGCTATCGCGGTGAAACAGGAGATCGCCGGCACTAAGAAAATTGGTCGCAGGCACATTGGGTGTGGGTCCGTAATTCGGTGGGGGGAGCAATGCTGCCAGTGACGCGGACGCCGCGCTGATTTCCCCCGGGGGGATTTTATTGTTCGGAAACGCAGTACGCCCTGTCCCATCAGCATTCCCGGTGGTGGGGTCGAAAATGCACCCTGCTACAGGCGTTGTATTGCAGTTAGTTCCGGCAGGTATGGCGGCCGAGAAATCCCCTCCAATCATGGCCGCCGAGGGAATGGAAGTTGTGGCGGTTCCCAGCTCGCTCAGCCGATAGCGTTCCCAATCGGCAAAGAAAAACAATTTGTTCTTCTTAATCGGCCCCCCCAGCGATACCCCGAACTGATTCAGAACGTACTTCGGAATCTTGGCGGTGTAGACGAAAAAGTTCCGGGATTGCAGAGCGCTGATTGTGTTGTATTCGAAAGCGCTGCCATGAAGGGCGTTGGTCCCGGATTTAATCGTAACGTTGGTCACGGACCCGTTGGCATTTCCTTGTTCGGCGTCGAAGCCGGTGGTCACGATGTTCACGGCCTCGATCGCTTCCTCAGGCGGCACGTAAGCGATGAGGTTCTGTTCCCAATAATTGGTGTCGATCGAGCCGTCAATCAGGGTGATGTTAGCAGTGTCGGACCCGCCACTGATATGCAAGGCCAGCGACTGCGTCGGATTCCCTGCAAAGGAATGCGAGGTGAAAGGCGGCGCCGCTCCCGGCACCAGGACGTAAAGCGTCTGGAAGTTCCGGTCATTTCCCAAGGGAAGACTCGTAACCTGGGTGGTGCCGAGCTGGCTCTTGACATCGGTGCGGTCCGTCTGGAGGGCCTCAGCGGCGGCGGTCACCGTGATTTGCTGGTTCACACGGGCTACTTGCAGTTGGACGTCCGCCCGCCGTTCGGTGTTGGCATCCACGCGTACGTTCTCTTGGACGACCGTGGCGAAACCCCCGGCCGAAATCGCGACGCGATAGATGCCAGGTTGAAGTTCATTGATCAAGTAAACGCCGCGGACGTCAGTAACGGCCTGTGTGGCGATGCCCGTTCCAACGTTCGCAGCCTCGATTTTCGCTCCAGGAATCGGGGCACTGGACGCGTCAGTGACATTGCCGGTGAGCGAGCCGTAAAGCACCTGTGCCTTGGCAGCGCCCGCGAATAGCAATAACACCATGCTGAGTAAAACAGCCCTAAGTTTCATTCCTTCTCGTGCCATGATATCCTCCTTCGCTTCAGTCAGATGATTGTTTCTTGAAATCAAGTCGCTGAGAGTAGCTCCGCCCTCGATTCCATCGACCCCCGGCCCAGGCACGCAAGCGTACAGGCGAAACGCGCCGGACAGATTGAAGCCATTCACCGCCACGCGCGCTTCGTTTAAGACGCAATTTGTTGCAACCTCGCACTAAATCAGTACCTCCCCAACAATCCGGAATCACGATTTGTGAAAAAAGCTTCATCTGGTCCGCGCGCGTTTCAGGCGAAAAGCCGCGGGCGGAAGTGTTTTTGCAGAACGACAGCGATGGTACCCCGGAGCCGGGGCTGCGTCGCGTCGTCGGCGGGTACGATGCGGGTGGCAGCGTGGGTGCGAGCGCACTCTCGAACGACCCTCTCAACGAGCGGGCCGACGCGCTTCCAGGCCCGGGTCACCTCGCCCACCACGACGATCACCGACGGCGCCAGTCCGTTCACCAGCATCGCCATACCAAGGCCCAAATAGCGGGCCATTACGTCTAGAACCTCGCCGGCCCTGCGGTCGCCGCGCTCTGCCAGCGATAGAATGTCAGTAAAGCTGGTCACGGGGTCTTGGGTAATCTCTTCCTCCGGCTTGCCGGACCGGTCCGGGTTCTGGCGGTCGTAATTCCGAATGGCCGCGGCGTTCGAGGCGTAGACCTCCCAGCACCCGCGGCCGCCGCACGTACATTTCGGCCCCTGCGGGTCCAGGCATACGTGGCCGAACTCGCCCGCCGCGCCGCTCGGTCCCCGCACCAAGTGGCCGTTGGCGACGATCCCCGTACCGATTCCTTCCGATACGGTGACGGCGATGAGATCGCTCATTCCCTCATGGGGCCCGGACCACACCTCCGCCAGAGCGCAGGCGTTGGCCGCGTTTTCGATTTGCACCGGAAGACCCGTCGAGCTTTCCAGGGGTTTCTTCAAATCCACTTGTTGCCACCCGAGGTTTGGGGCGAAAACCAGCCGTTGCGCGAGATAATCCACGTACCCAGGCAGGCTCACTCCGATCTCCTCGTAGGCCACATCGGCATGCTGGCGGATGAGGCGGCACACGTAGGAGCTCAGAACGCCAATGAACGTACTGGGATCACGCGACGTGGGAATCGTTTCCTCCGCCCGGAAGCGGGTGTTCAGGTCCGCCAACACGATGCTGGTCAGGCGCGGCTCGATATTAATTCCGATGATCCCCGCGCGCTCGGTGTTGAGATAGAGAAACCGGGGCCGCCTCCCGCGGGGCAACTGCCCGACTCCGCCTTCCACGACCCAGCGCTCGTTGATCAACTGATCCACAATCAGTGAAACCGTGCTCCGCTGCAGCCCCGTCCGGCGCGC
>JBEKVC010000151.1:0-2824 GCA_049514395.1 Terriglobia bacterium | reverse complement strand
TCCAGTGCACTCACCAGGCGCTCGAACGTACTCGGATCAAAATCTGCTTCCGTCAACTTGATTTGGCCCCTTTCGATCGTTTGATTTGGTCCCACCACCCTGCTGGTTAATCTGAGTTGATCGACGCCGTCGGGCCTGTGGGAACTGTGAAAAAGCCGAGCGTCCTTTGCGCGGCTCTTTTCAAGCCACTGTGGGAATCCGCGTTCTTTGCGGATTTCCATCAGGGGCGCCAGTTTCCACAGGCCTTTTCTTCGCCCGTTTTTTGTCTTCTTATGCCTGTTCCCGCTTTTCCCTAGAAAATATCGCGCCAGGATCGCCTAGGAACAACGATCGTCCACTCGGTCGACCCACAACATCCCCGGTTTTGTCCCTTCCTTCATCCCTTGCCACCTTTTTTCTTTTCCAGCGTTCTGCGGAAACGATACGACTCCGTGCCCGTCTCGATGATGTGGGCCTGGTCGGTCAGTCGGTCCAGCATGGCCTTACACAATCGTGCGTTCGGAAACATGGTGGTCCACTCGGAGAACGGCAGATTCGTCGTGATGATCACCGCGGCTCTTTCCGCTCTTCCGGCAATGATCTGGAACAACAACTCAGCCGCTGCTTCGGGCATCGCTACATAAGCCATCTCGTCAATCACAATCAGCTCATACCGCGTCCACCGGTTCGTCACGCGGTTCAGTTCGCTCTTATGCTTGGCCTCGGTGAGTTCGTTGACCAGTTGCGCCGCCGTCGTGAAACGCACCGGTTTCCTCTGACGGCAGGCCTCCACCGCCAGTCCCGTTGCCAAGTGCGTCTTACCCGTTCCTGTTTCACCGAGAAAAATGATGGGTTCGCTCCGGCTCAAGTAGCTGCCCTCAGCCAGGTTTCGCACCAGTGCTGCTGATATATGCGGCGCATCGGAAAACGCAAAGTCCTCGAGCGTTTTCATCTTCGGGAAGTGTGCTTCCTTAATCCGCCGTGCGACCGCGTTGCGGTCTCGCTCTTCCACCTCCGCCCCGAGTAACGCCTCCAGATAACTGAGATGACTTTGCTTCTGGCGGATCGCCTGCTCGGCCACCTCTGCGAACTGCCCGCCGATCGTTCTCAGTTGGAGTTGCTTGGCATACTGCCGGATGGTGGCCTGTTGCACGGGGACGTTCATTGAATCACCCCGTTCGACGGGCAGTTCGCGAGCAACTGGTCGTAGTTCCTCGTCGTGGGTTGCGGTCGGTCATACGCTCGCAACGCGCCAATCTCGACTACTTCACCGGCTGCTCGCTTCCCGGTTCGGTCGGTGGCCAGCAGCAAGCGTACGGCCTCGGCATCGAAACAACTCAGATCCAGAGCTTTTTCCAGCGCCTCCTTCAGTCGCCGATATCCATACTGGCGGCCCAGCAGCAGCACCTCGATCATGGCTCTGGTCCCATCCTGCTTGCCTCTTCGTTGCTTCAGTGCCTCCCAGAACTGATCGAAGCTGGCCGGCCAGCGCCCCTGTGCCCGCCACTGCTCCAGCGCTGTTGAACCCGCAAAAGCCCCGGGCTTCTTCGTCAGTGCGTCCAGGTAATGCTCCAAGTTGAGTACTTTCTGTTGCCGGTGGAAACAGCGTTCGTGCCGGGCCACACACTCCCCCTGATGCCAGATCTCCACGTAGGCCGAGTGCACCTTCGCTTGCACTTCCAGACCGACCGGCAGCGGAACGGAATAGAAGTTGGTCAGCACCTTTACGCAACCGCTGCTGTTCACATGGGGAAAGTGAACCGCGGCCAGATCGAAGCCTTCCTTCAGCTCCTTCAAATGCTCCTGCTCGAGACTCATCCCCGCACCCACCGTCTGCATCCGCTCACCAATGATCCGTTGCTCATCTTCCTTCGAAGATCCCAACAACAACGCATCGAGTTCTTCCCAGCTGGCCACGTTCGGCACCGGCACCATATGGTTCCGGCGAAAGTATCCGCCTTCTCCTTCCACGCCGCCTTTTTCGTGGCCCTCCGCCGGTGTACAGAACTCCGATTCGAACCCCCAATGTGATCGGAAGGCGATGAATCGCGTGGTCTCCTCTCGCTGGTGCCCCCGCAGAATCTTTTTCACCGCGGACCGCAGGTTGTCATACCGAAGGGTTGTGAACACGCCGCCAAAATAAGCAAACCCTCGCTCGTGAGCTTCCAGAAAGGCTTGCTGGCTAGCGTGCGGGAAGGCGCAATGGAAAGCTCCGCCACTGGCCATGCTCCGCATACAAAACAGGTAGGCCTTCTGTCTCTCTCCGCCGATGTCCGCAAACGCTTCATACCAATCCACTTGCGCTTCTTGACCCCAGCTGTAAGACTGCGGAATGAACACTTCCTGACTGACCAGTCTCAGTTCTATCTTTCGCTCGCGCACGTAGTGACGAATCGTGGACTCGCCGATCTGCACCCCAGGCATCTCTGCTCGAATCCGGCACCAGATCCGATGTGCGGTGTGCCGTTGCTTTCGTGGCGCCTTCCGGTCCGCTTCCAGAATCGCTTCCACAAAAGCCCTGGCGGGCTCCAGTTGCGGTCGCTCTCGCACAGGGATCTTTCGCTCCGCTGGAATCGCGCTGAGCACGGCCTCACGCACCATGCGCCGGTGAATCCCCAGCTTCTTGGCAATTCCTCGGATCGTTCCCCCACCATGCTCATACTCCCGCCGTATCTGCTCGAATAGCTCCACCTTGGTTCTCCTGTCCACCGGCCCTCCCTGGGGCCGACTGAGCCCTAAGGAGATACACGGTATACGAGTTTCAGCAGGGTGGGGCCAAATCAAACGATCGAAAGGGGCCAATTCAGACTAGCGAAATCATGGAATGCCGCGAGTCACTGCGGCT
>JBEKVC010000150.1:0-2898 GCA_049514395.1 Terriglobia bacterium | reverse complement strand
GAACAAGAGAATCTACAGAATTAAAAGGAACAACGAAACATATGGAGAAGGAACAAGGCAAGGTAAAGTGGTTCAACAACGCGAAGGGCTACGGTTTTATCCAACGCGCTTCCGGTGATGACGTTTTCGTTCATCACTCCGCCATCCAGGCAACTGGGTTCAAATCACTCAACGAGGGAGATTCCGTGGAGTTCACGGTCACGAAAGGGCCCAAGGGTTTGCAAGCTGAAAACGTGGTAAAGGTATGACTTTTCGGGCGGCTCCCGCCCGGCGAGAGCCGCCCGACTTTGGAGGTATCCAGCACAGTGAGCGTGCTCATCCAATACACCGGGTTTCAACTAAAGCCCCGCGGCAGGGACTACTGCTACCGGGTTGTGGCCATGAAATCTGAAGACCGGGAATTCACGCTGACCATCTCGAACCGGGCCTTTGAGGAAAGGCACTTCCCTTACCAGGATGGGGCCGCACTCTGCTATCAGAAGCTTCAGAGAGAACTCCTCGCGGAAACCGCTGAGTCTCCACTGCAACACCATCTTACGATTTCAGATCAAGATCTCAACGAGTACCTCGCGAAGTATCGCCCCGCCAAAAGACGCTCCTGGTAGCTCCAGGAAGCCCCGCGCCGCCAATCATGTTTCGCACGTTCAAATTCCTAAGTCCTTAAACAGCGCGTCGGCAGACTTGAAGCGCTTCCCCTCGCCTCGGTCCGCTGCCTGCATCGCCTTGACCGTAGTTGTATTGGGGACCTTCACGTGGAACGGCAGGGCCTTCTCTGCGGCCACTCGGACAAGCAAAATGCGCACCGCGTCGGAAACAGACATGCCCATTGCGGCCAGTGTTCTTGCGGCTCTCTTCTTCACCTTCTCGTCCACGCGAATGTGAACCATCGTCGTCGCCATAATCTTAAAACCTCACCGAGATACAGCGTATCGCATTACGAGAACACTATCAACGGTAATCCCTCGGTCTCGGCTGGGCGCGAACGTTCGGCCGAGCTTTAGACCAACTGTTCTTTCTCCCACCCCAAGCGCGTCAGTTTGATCTTGGTCGGGTCGCTGGTGCCGAGGTGGTAGACGGAGTCAGCGGCGGCGAGGCTGCGCGGCGGCGGGCTGATGAGCCATTCCTCGCCTTTGAAGAGGTTGCGCTTCTTCTGGCAGATGCTCAGGCAGACGGTATCGATAGCCACGGGATCGGTCCCCACCAGAATGCCTTTATAGTCCCACTGATGCAGGGGATTAATCTGCGGCCCGGGGCCAAAATATGGCCGCAGCATATCCACAACAATCAAGCGGGTCTTGCCTTTCACGTCGGGCAGTAGCCAGGTTTCGCCCAGCTTCGCGCTGCCGTCGAAGTGATAGGAACTTCGGTTCCCTGTAAAGTTGATGTAGTTTTTGATGGAGACGGCGATGCCGGCGAGCGTGTGGACTTTCACGGTGGGCACATTGATGAGCGCCGTGCAGTCTTTTACTGGAAGTCCGAAGTCGTTGGCCACGACCCGGCTCCTGGGGACGCCGCTCGCGATCAGACGATCCGTGATGGCGTCGAGCACCGCCTGATTCACGTGGATTCGTTGCCAAGAGCAGCGCGTGTATTTGATCCCCACGTTGTCTTGCGGGTGGAAGTACCGCTGCCAAGCCTTGGCGACATTGCTTTCACCGGTAAAGGTTTTCATTGCGGTGTCGAGCATCTCCAGCACGACCACCGAGTTGACCTGGTGGCCGGCGTCGACAGCCGCCTCGTGACGGATCAGCACCACCTGGCTGAGAGGATTCTCGGCCGCAAACGCCGAACCCTTTCCTGCGCGCGGTAGGCCTTCAATCCCCATCGCCAGACCCAACGTGGCGTAAGCCGTGCCGCGCAAGAAATCCCGGCGAGTGACCCTGTGGTTTTTGTCATGGTGCTTCATGGTGTGACTCCTTTCATCCGCGAGGCCGCGAAATCAACGAGTTTCTCCGCGCTCTCGCGCGAGCCGGCCTCGAATACGAGCAGGAGGACGCGCTCCTCCCGGCGACCTCCAGCGAATTGTTCTTTTTCCAGTTTGCGGTAGACCGCATTCCCGGCGGGGGACTGCCGGAGATAAACTCTGCCGAACTGCTCGAAGGCCGCTGCCGCGTCGCTCGGCCTTGGGTAATGAACGATGAGCAAACGCGGCCTGTCGCGGTCCTGCTGGTATTGGGCCAGGATGGCTTCCGTCTTCGAGTTCAGATTGAGCAGATTCGAGTCAGCGAGAAAATAGTGAATATTCAGTAGGACGGACGTATGAAAGTAATGAACGCTGGATTCGAGCAAGCCTTGCGGCGGCAGGGCCTCGAGCAGCGCAGGCTTCCTGCCCTCTTGCGGAATTGCGGACGCCAGTCGGCTTCCCAGTGACATCAGGGCGGCCTTTACCTTCGGCGTCTCGTCCTCCGCCTGCAAGCGGACGAAGAAGCGATGCTTCCAGAAGCGCAGCAGGCCTGGGGAGTACAGCGCACTTTGGCCCACGGAGACAGGTTGGCCATCGGTGTCCTGGGTGAAGATGCCATAGGCATCCCCAGAAGAAGCCATCTGATAGACTTCCGCGACGATGCGCGGCGCGTTCTCCCTCGCGTACTCGCGCGTTAGCAGCCGCTGGAAGTCGTAGGCAAGGTAAATCTCGCCACCCCCGTCCATATAATCGAAGATGGTCTGCCGCGTGAATACCTTGTCCTCGCCGTCAGCATTCCAGCCCTGAACCTCCTGAGGGAGCCGCAACATATTTTCATCCGCGCGCGCCGCGTCGGGCGCAAAAAGACTCAAGCCTAGTAGAATCAGAAAAGCTCTCGACAATTCTCCCACCCGCCTGTCTTGTGCTTGCCGTCCCCCTGGCCGAGCAGTCCGGAAACCCGCCTCGGGCTGAATCGTAGCACTGGCCGACTGTTC
>JBEKVC010000149.1:0-2920 GCA_049514395.1 Terriglobia bacterium | reverse complement strand
CATCGGGCCCTGCTGGGGGCACTGGAGCGTTTCTTTGGTGTGTTGATTGAGCATTATGCGGGAGCTTTCCCGGTCTGGCTGGCTCCGGTGCAGGCCGTGGTGCTCCCCATTAGCGACAAGCACCTGGCTTACGCTCGCGAGGTTTGCGAGGAATTGCGCCGCGCCAACTTGCGCGCCAGCCTGGACGACCGCAATGAGAAATTGAACGCGCGCATCCGGGACGCGCAGCTTCAGAAGGTGCCTTTCATGCTGGTCGTCGGCGACCGCGAAGCCCAGGGGCGCGGGGTAGCCGTCCGGCGCCGGGACACCGGGGATGCCGGCTTTCAAGCGCTGGGCGATTTTATCGGTTGGATTCGGCAGCTTATCGACACCAAGGCTACGAAATGGTAAGCTGTGTTCTCCTCCCCGGACCTGAAAAGGTCCTTTGTCCAACCAGGAAGACATAGGGAGAGCGGGAGGCCCCAAAGGGCCAGGAGGGAATGCCTATCGCCGAGCGATTTGTTCGAATAAACGAAAGGATTCGGGCCCGGGAGATCCGGGTGATCAATGAAGAGGGCGGACAGCTCGGAATCATGCCGCCCCACGAAGCTCTGAGGATCGCGCGTGGGCAGGGTCTTGACCTCGTGGAAGTTGCCCCCACGGCGAACCCGCCCGTTTGCCGCATCATCAATTATGGCAAGTACCTTTACCAACTCAGCAAGCGGCAGCATGAGGCTCGCAAGCATCAGAAGTCTATTGAGCTCAAGGAAGTGAAGATGCGGCCCAGGACTTCCACGCATGATTTTGAGACCAAGCGGAACAAGGTTATCGAGTTCCTGCGAGAGGGGGCCAAGGTGAAGGTCACGATCATGTTCCGTGGCCGAGAAATGGCCCACCGGGACCTGGGGTTCAAAATGATGGAACGGTTGGCGGGAGAAGTGAGCGAGGTGGGCATGGTGGAGACTCGGCCGAAGATTGAAGGGCCGAATCTCTCGACGATTATTGCCGCCAAGAAAGTGGCGGGAAAGGGCGTGCCGCCTCAGGCTTCACGGCCAGCGGTGGGGACATCCCCGGCAACAATCAGGAAGCCTCAGCCTAAGCCGGCTTCGGTGCCTTTAGCCGCCCCCCCTGCACCACCCGTTTCCGAACCGTCACGGGGAGAATCTGGAGGATAGAGTTGCCAAAGCCCAAGAAGATCAAGCTGAAACTGAAGACCCACAAGGGCGCGCAAAAGCGCTTCAAACTGACCGCCACCGGCAAGGTGGAGCGCCGGCACGCATTTGCACGCCACATCCTGACTTCTAAGGCTAGCAAGCGCAAGCGGAGATTGGGCCAATCCGTCATCGTTTCCCCTGCGAATGCTCCCGCTATTCGGGCCATGTTGCCCTACGGACGGTGAGGGAATAGGGAACAGGGAACAGGGAATAGGTGACAGGGAACAGTTTCTGGCCTCTGTTCCCTATTCCCTGTTCCCTCTGATTCACAGGTGCGGGAAGGCCAACGGCTGGGTGCCTTCATCCCGTAAGGGGACTAAGCCGCCCTGAATTATATCGAAAGGAGCAAACCCCATGCCTCGAGTCAAGCGCGGCACGGTTCGCCGCGCCAACCGGAAGAAACTCGCCAAGCTCACCAAGGGCTATTTTCTCAACAAGAGCAAGCTTTACAAGTTCATGAAGGAAGCTGCCGACAAGGCAGGCCGCTACGCCTACCGTGGGCGGCGGCAGCGGAAGCGCGATTTCCGCCGGCTTTGGATCATTCGCATCGGGGCCGCGGCGCGCGCCCATGACCTGACTTACAGCCAGTTCATCCACGGGTTGAAGAAGCTGAGTGTGGAGCTTGATCGCAAGATGCTTGCCGAATTGGCCGTGAACGATCAGGCCGGTTTTGCCGCCCTGGCGGGTAAAGTGAAACAAGCTGTAGAAAGTTAACCGTCGACAATGAGGAGTCAGAAGCCGGAATGCCACAGCCGGGTTCTGTGGCCATAGACTATGGGCTCCGCCTGCGAACGCAACGCTTAGGGTTGCCCCTGAGCGGGAACGAGAGCAGAACCCCACCATGATGGGTATCGACGAAAAAGTTCGGAAGACGCTCGCCGAACTCGGCGTCAACGACGCGCAGGGCGTGGAGTCGCTTTTCGCTGAATTACGGAAGACTGCCGAACACGAACGGGCGGAATTGATCTCGCGCGGCGCAGCCAATCAACCCCAACGTGAGAGACTTTGCAAGGCGCTACGCGACAGGTGGCTGGCGCGCAAGGGCGGGTTTCTGTCGCAGGTTGATGAAAACTGGTTAAAGCCGGCGGGCCAGGATTTGAAGCCCGCGGTTGGAAGGCAATTCAATGAGCTTCGTCGTGTCACTACCAGCCTGGAGTTCGAAAAGCTGGTCGAGGCATTGCCCCTTCAACAAGAAGCCAGCCAGCCGACGGAATTGCCCCTTGGCTCTGGTGCTGCCCGTCCAGCGCCACGGGATCTCACGCTTCCCGGCTTGCGCTGTCCACTCGGATCCATCCACCCCGTAACCCGGATGCAGCGCGAAATCGAGGAGATCTTCCTACGCCTTGGTTTTTGGATTGAGAGCGGCCCGGAGATTGAGAGTACCTACTATAACTTCGACGCACTCAACATCCCGGAGAGTCATCCTTCGCGGGACGATTGGGACACGCTCTATATCGATTCGAAGACGGTCTTGAGGACTCACACCTCGCCGGTGCAGATCCGCGCCATGGAGAAGTATGGGGCGCCGCTTTATATCATCATCCCCGGCAAGTGCTACCGGCACGATAACCCTGATTCCACCCACTCCCCCATGTTTCACCAGATCGAAGGGCTGGCCATTGACGAAGACATTACGTTTGCGGACTTGAAGGGCACGCTGGATTTCTTCGCCAAGAAGCTCTTCGGTGAGAAAGTCCGCACCCGCTTCCAGCCGAGTTTCTTCCCGT
>JBEKVC010000148.1:0-2957 GCA_049514395.1 Terriglobia bacterium | reverse complement strand
CTGCCACCCATCCCGAGGGCGCATGGATGTAAAAAATCCGTTGCACCTCGCCCATGGTGAGCTCCTGTGGCGCATAGAGAAAAATCATCCAGTACGCCACGATCATCCAGGCCAGCGTTACGAAAAGGTGGACTGTAGGAGAAAAAATTCTGCGCATAAGACGTCAGTAGTCAGTGGTCAGTCGTCAGTGGCCATCGTGACATGCCACTCGAGAGGCGTTGCCTCTGACCAACGAGTTATACCTCGTTAGGAATCGGAAGGGCGGGGCTTCAGCCCCGCCGCACGCGGAGCCAGAGAGTGGCGGCTTTAGCCGCTGAAGCCACATGTTCGCTAACGGCATTGGCTAGTGCTTCAGGGGCTGAAGCCCCTTTCCGACGGGTGCCCGGCGGCGGGGCTGAAGCCCCGCCCTTCCCCTAGAATTGGACGCGGAACTTGACTCATTTACGCCAGGTTCCAAAACTCTTGGCTTCTAGCAACGGACGACGGACCACGGACCACGGACTATTCCTCCAAAACATATTCAAACAACAGGTACGACAGCACGGTGAAAACCACGGCGAAGCCTGCCTCGAGCTTAATCCAGCCAATGTAATGCGAGGGCGGATCACCCTTGAGCGCTCCCGTGGCAGCTTCGATACCGGCGATGAAGACCGGGACGGCAATGGGAAACTGCAACACCGGCAACATCACCTCCCGCATGCGGGTGTTGGCGGCGATGGCTCCGAACGTTGTGCCCACCGCGACGTAGCCCACAGTACCCAAGAATGTTATCAGAGCGAACCACCTGAGCGAAGGCACAAAGGAGAAGTTATACCAGAGGCCGGCTGCGAACACGATGACGGACTCGGCGATGCCGAGGAACACCAAATTGGCCAGCATCTTCCCCAGATAAATCAAACCGGGATCGACCGGCGCAAGCGTCATCCCTTCCAGGCAGGCATTCTCACGTTCGGCTGCGAAGCACCGGTTGAAACAGAGCACGCCGGCAAAGGCAAACGAAATCCACAATAGGCCGGGAAGCAGCCGCAGCGATTCTTCACGAGCCGGTTCGAAAGCAAAGTTAAACAGGAACACGACCAGGATGCCAAAGAGGCACATCGAGGCCAGCGTCTCCCGATTGCGCCACTCCACCCGGAGGTCCTTCGCGAAAATGGCCGAGATGATCCTGAGGCTTTGCACGTGCTTGGGAGTCAGGATTCTGGATTCAGGATTCAGGAGTCAGCGAGTGAGGGGGGTAAACCGCTCTTGCTAATTGTTCATCGCCCTCCCCAACCACCTTCTGGCTCCTCTCTTCTGCTTTCTGCTTTCTGCTTTCTGCCTTCTGCTTACTGCCTTCTGCTCTGCGCCTTCTCCGGCGTCACTCGCAATAGATTCCGGGGCAGGAGGGCCAATGGCCCGTCGTACCGAATCCTTCCGGCTTCCAGGGCTACGAGTCTTCGCGACAGCGCGGCGCCGCGTTCGAAATCGTGGGTGGAAAATATCACTGCTTTCCCCTGCGCCGGAAGTTCACGCATCAGGCTCTCCAGGTTACTGACCGTGGCGGCATCGAGGCCTGTGAAGGGTTCATCCAACAACAAAAACTGCGGGTCATGAAGGAACGCGCGCGCGAGGGAGACGCGCTGTTGCAATCCTCGGGAGAGCTCCCGGACCGGGGTGCGCGCCCGCTCGCCCAGATCGAAAAACTCCAGCGCGGCATCGATCTTCTTTTCCAGCCGAGGAAGGGCGAACAGCGTGCCGAAAAACCTCAGGTTCTCACGCACCGTCAGATCGCCGTAGAGGAAGGTCGTGTGGGACACAAATCCGATTGCAGCCTTGGCCGCCGGGTCGCGGTGAACGTGCTTGCCGCCGAACAGCACCTCGCCCTCACTCGGCCGGGCCAGTGTCGCCAGAAGGCGAAGCAGGGTGGTTTTGCCGGCGCCGTTGGGACCGTAAAGCAGAATTGCGTCTCCCACCTCAACGCGTAATTGAACGCCTGCAAGCGCGGCGACGTCGCCAAAATACTTGGAAACGTTCCGCAGTTCGAGAGCGGCCCTAACGGGAGGAGGTGTGTCGGGTGACATAAGAGTCCAGCAGCGAGGGCGAAGCTTTCTTCAGGGTCGCCCGCAATCGCGCTTTCAGGTCCAGTCGCTCTTTCCAATACTGCTTTTCCGCTATCTTGCCGGCAGCAAAGAGCTCATCGAGATCGGCAAGGGAATTAAACAACGCGTCAACCTCGGATTCAAGCTCTTTTTGCACCGGACTCGCCTTGAGCTGCGCCTGAAATCGCGGCCATTCCTTGGCCAGGCGGATGCCCAGCGCCCACAGGAGCGCCAACAGGAAGCAGGCCAGCAAGGGAACGTCAAGCCGGGTGATGGGGTTGGGAAGAATCTTCACTTGCGCGTCGCCCTGGCCCAACTCTGCCGGTTCGCCGGGCGTGGCTTCACCGCTCAAGCGAGCTTCGAGTTTGGTTCCGTTCTGCAAGCCGGCCGCAACGTACTTCTGACTGCCTGTATCGGCGTCGGCTCCTGCGGCTTTGAAGAGGGCAGAATCCACGGTGAGACTTGCGGGCGAGACCAACAATTCCGCGCTATCGATCGGATAAGGATACGAGTCGCCCAACGAGAGATGCTTCGAGCTGTAATCCACATCGTAGGCAATCATCACGATGGTCAGCCCGGGCTTGAGAGGATACCGGAGGAAATATTCTCCTGGGCCTTTCCCGGGGTTCAGCGGCTGCGGCAGCGGCATGTTCATCAGCCCTGCCACCGCCGCGTTGGGCTCCGCTCTGCCCGGCGACAGCCGGAAATGGAATGTGCCGTCTGGGTTGGCGTAGCTGCGTGGAGGGTTGCTCGGATTCCTGACTGCAAACATCTCCTGCACGTGCGCCTTGTTACCTTGGGCTTGAATGACCACGCGCGCCGACTGGATGCGGAGCGGCGGTGCAGACGAGTTGGCATCGTACACCGTGATGCTGACGG
>JBEKVC010000147.1:0-2997 GCA_049514395.1 Terriglobia bacterium | reverse complement strand
AGCAAGATCAGCGTGGATTCGAAGTTTGCGGAATTGGGTATCGACTCGCTGGACGGAGTTAATATCCTCTTCGCCCTGGAAGAGGAATTCAAGATTGATATCCCGGACTCGGTGGCGCAAAACATGAAGTCGGTCCGCCAGGTGGTGGATAGTCTGACACGAGTTTTGGAGGGAAAGGACATCTCCGATCTCGTGGCGATGGCCAAGGGCGAGGCCCCAGCCGCCACGGCCAGGTGATCTGATCACAGGGGCGAAACGTGCGAAGAGTCGTCATTACCGGTATTGGAGTCTTTGCTTCCGCAGGAAAAGATTCGGAAACCTTTTTCCAGAACTTGCTCGAGGCCCGCTCGGCAGTTCGCCGCATCTGCCAATTTGATCCCTCCTCCCTGTCGGTCCAGATTGCTGCCGAAGTCCCGGATTACAATCCTGCGGATTACTTTCCTGCTAAGCGGCTCGATTTGCTGGATCGCTTCAGCCAATTTGGTTTGCTGGCTGCCCAGGAAGCGATGACCTCGAGCGGAATAGAGGTCCGCGAGGAAGAGCGTCCCCGCTTCGGCGTGGTAAGCGGCACCGGCATGGCTGGTGCAAATACCCTGGATAGCGGATATCTCAGCCTCTATGGCCATCAGGCGACGCGGCTTCATCCTTTCACCATCCCCAAAATGATGCACAACGCTGCCACTTCCCAGATGTGCATGGAATTTGGGGCGCAGGGGCCTTCGTTTACGACAGCCACGGCTTGTTCCTCCTCAGGCCATGCGATTGGCGAGGCGTTCCACCTTATCAAGTACGGAATGGCGGATATCATGTTGGCCGGAGGCAGCGAGGCCCCGATTACTTACGGCATGATTCGCTCTTGGGAGTCGGTCCGCGTTTTGGCGATCGGGGAGGGTGATCCTAGCCGGGCCTGCCGGCCATTCTCGGCGGATCGCGAGGGTTTCGTGATGGGCGAAGGCGCCGCGATGCTCCTCCTCGAAGAACTGGAACATGCGAAGAAACGCGGGGCCAGGATGCTTGCGGAAATCTCAGGTTTTGGCATGAGTTCGGACGCCGGCCACATCACCCAGCCTTCGGTGGATGGACCGGCCCGCGCGGTCCGCATGGCCCTCGAGGAAGCCCAGGTTGCTCCGCACGAAGTGGATTACATCAATGCCCACGGCACCGGGACGCGCCTGAATGACGTGACCGAAACGCAGGTGATCAAAACCGTGTTTGGGGATCACGCGCGCAAGCTCGCGATCAGCTCCACAAAGTCAATGCATGGTCACGCCATGGGCGCCACGGGGGCAATCGAACTGGCGGCGACGGTTATGGCCTCGGAGCGCTCAGTCATCCCCCCCACGGCGAATTACACCCGACCGGATCCCGAGTGCGACCTGGACTATGTTCCCAACCAGGCGCGCGAGAAACCAGTCCGCGTGGCCGTCTCAAATTCCTTTGCCTTCGGCGGGCTCAATGCCGTGCTGCTGATTCGAAAATTTGAATGAGGCAGGATTCAGGCTCGGAAGATGGCCAATGCGTGGGAAATCATCGTGCGCCGCGAAACCAGCCCAAATGACAACACACTTCTCGCGACGGAGTTGTTTTCCTGAATCCCGAATCCTGAATCCTGAATCCTGGCTTTTGTGAACTCGAAACGGGTTTTCATTCTGACATTGGGCGTCGGCGCCGGGCATGTCCGCGCGGCGGAAGTCGTCCAGCGCGCGCTCTACGATTCCATTGATCCTGTCGAAGTCCGCCTGCTGGACGCCTTGAAAGTGGCGCGCTCCTGGTTCCTCACGCTGTACGTGCGCCCCTACTGGTGGTTGCTTCGCCGCGCGCCGGGTCTCTGGCGGTGGTTATTCGAGCGCCGGCAGAAGAAACTCCATAGCGCCACGGCCCCGCGCTGGGTATTTCGGCACGGGTGCAGGGAAGTCCTCGAGCAGCTCAAAGCCTACGCTCCTCATCTGGTTATCGCCAACGAAATCGGCGCGCTGGAGATCGCCGCTCTCGGCAAGCGCGAAGGCTGGTTTTACGCCCCCATTCTGGCTGTCCAAACGGATTTTCAGGCTGAGCCTCCCTGGGTGCAGCCGGAAGTCGATGTCTATTGTGTAGCCAGCGAGGAGGCGCGGTCTCAGCTTGTACACTGGGGAATCTCGCCCAACCGGATTCTAGTTTGCGGCATTCCCGTTGATCCGGTTTTTGGCATCCCATTCGACAAGACCGAGCTTCTGCGCGCCCTGGGATTGGACGGCCAGCGACCTATCGTGCTGGTGATGGGTGGGGGAATGGGGCCGGCGCCGCTGGACGCCATTGTCGAAAGCCTGGAGTTGTGCGGGTTTCCTCTCCAGGTACTGGCGGTGGCCGGTCACAACCGCAAGCTAAGGCAGGCCCTGGAGCTTTTGCGGCGCAAGGTCACGCTTGACCTGCGGGTTTTTGGCTGGGTGGATACCATTCCGGAGTTGATGGCAGTGGCAGACCTTCTGATCACCAAGCCGGGTGGGCTGACCACCGCGGAAGCGCTCTCGGCCGGGCTGCCCATGATCGTGACCCATCCCATTCCAGGACCGGAGCAGCGGCACGTCCGTTACCTCGAGCAGCAAGGCGTGGCAGTCCAGGCTAAAACTCTGGAGGAAATTCCCCAGCTCGTAACGCGCCTGCTCAGCAAGCCGGAGAACCCCGCCGAGATGAGCCGCCGGCAGAAGGATTTGTCCCGGCCTGATGCCGTCCATGCCATCGCGCAGGTTAGCCGGGCGCTGCTTGAAAAGAGCACCTACATCGACCTGCTGGCCACCGCGCCGTCGCGTTCCGGGGAATCGACGTATCTGATGTGAGGGAAGTCGTCAGTCATCAGTTCTCAGTTGTCCGTGTTTCGTCAACTGATGACTGATAACTGACCACAACTGTCCGGTCATAAGTCGAATAGATCGAGTTGGTTGGACAATAGGTCCAGTTCATCTTGACGGTTTGTGTGCGAAAAAGCCTCTAAAAGTGGCATTTTCTCGAACAGCGTGAGGC
>JBEKVC010000146.1:0-3085 GCA_049514395.1 Terriglobia bacterium | reverse complement strand
CGGTATAGACGTTGCCTCCCAATCCGGAGATCATCAACGCGGCAGAGAAGTACTTTCCCCGCGTGGGGTTCCAAGCATCATTGATGGTGTTATAAAGATAGGTGGGCATGATGGAACTGGACACGATGCCGCTCAGAGCCGAGGGACCTGCCAACCCACGAAAATTCATAGCCTCAAAAAAGGACTCGGATGCCGCATTGAACGCTTGCATGCTGCTATAGGAGAAGCTGTAGGTGAAACCGAGGCGCGCGAAAGTGCGCCGCAAAGGGTAGCTGCTAAACGCTGTGAAACCAGAGGAATTCTGCTGAAAATTCTGCGCGTAGTATTGGCCATAGGGGGAACTCTGGAGCTGTGAGGGGCTGACGCCGTAAGCATAAGCTAATTGGCGGAGTTGGTCATAGCGGTAATTGCTGTGATAGACCGTAAACCCCACGGTCATGGCGCGATCAAAAACGTACGGCTCAGTGAACCCAAACGAATACATCTTTTGATAGGTCCCCCACTGCAATTGAACGCTCAAGGTTTCACCCAGCCCCAGGAAATTGTTGGTGGCGTAATTGACCCCCACGAAGTTCCCCGCCAAGCCACTGACCCCGCCCGAAAACCCGATGGAGTTCTTGCCTTTTTCCTTGACCTTCAAAGTAATATCAACCGTGCTGTTCTTGGCGTCCTGGGTGATCTCGTAGTCCTCCTTCTTCACCGTATCAAAGAATCCCAGTTGATTCACCCGGAGGACGCTGAGGTCCCAAAACGAGGAGTTGAACATGTCCCCTTCGCTCAGCAGCAATTCCCGTCGAATCACCTTGTCGCGAGTCTTGGTATTGCCGGAAAACTCAATGCGATGAACAATAAACTGCTTCTCTTCCTCGAAGTCCAGCGCCAGGTTGATGACTCGCCGCTTGTTATCAGGCTCGATGTCCGGAGAGGCGGTGAAATTAATGTAACCGAACTGGCCATAGAGCTTGGTGTAGTTCTCGATGGCCTTCCGAACCTTAGACAGCGCAAAGAGATCTCCAGGCTTGAGCCGCAGGATAGGCGCCAACTGTTGTTGCGTGAAGAGCTTGTTTCCGCGGATGACAAACCTGCCCAAGCGATACTGCAACCCCTCCTCCACCGGGATCGTCAGGTCCACCCGTTTGCCCCGGCCCCAACTGAAAAAGAAGAACGGATAACGCCGCCGGGTGTCCACCATCTTCGTTTCCGGTTCTTTCGCCAGAGCGTAAAAGTAACCGTGGTCCCTGTAGAGGTCGCGGATGTTTTCGAGGTCGGCCTCAATCCTCTCCTTATCGTAAGTCTTATGGAACCAGTAGAACCAGGGTGGAGCGCCGGCAGCTCTGGAATACTTCATGGCGCGGTCAAGTTCGCGAGAAGAGAGAACCTGGTTTCCCTTGAAGCGGACATTGCCCACTTTGACCTTGGGGCCTTCCTCCACGATAAACGTCAGGGCCACGGAGTTGGGCGGAATATTCCGCGTGCGGTGCCGGACGGTAGCAAACATCTTCCCATGCGCCGCGAGCATCTCCTGAAGAACCACCTCAGCCCGTCTAACGGTCACGGGATCGTACTGGGATTGGATGGATAGGCCCACCTTGCGCTTCTTGAATTCATCCAGTACGTCCGATTGCTGAACGCTGCTTAATCCTTTGTAATCAATGCTCCGGACCAACTTCTTTTCTCGCACGAAGAAAGTAACGATCTTCCCGCCCTTTTCCGAATCTACCACTTCCAACCGAATGTCATCGAAGAAGCCTGTATTCCAGAGAGCCATGAAGTCTCGCTCAAGGATGTTCTCGTTATACACGTCGCCTTGATGCGAGAAAATGCGGGCCCGCAAGGTCGCAACAGGAATGCGTCGGTTCCCTCGGAAAATAATCGACTGAATAGTTGCCTGGGCGGCGGGCTGGGCTTGCGGCTGCGGAGGCGCGCCGGGAGTTGTAAGTTCAGGAGCTTTCTGCGGAGCGGGCGCTTCCTTAGGCGTTTCAAGTTGGAGTTTCTGCGGGGGAGCCGCCGGCGGGGTCTGCGAGGGCTTGGCTTGCGAGTTCTGCTCAGTCCCTGGGGTTGGCTGCGAAGGCGGTGGAGCGCCTGGTGATGAGGGTGGTTTCTGCTCCGCGGGCGGGTTCTGTGCCCGTAGCGCCATGCCAGAGAGCAAGCCCAATAGCAAGGCGACGAATCCCAACCCAAACCGTGTCCTCTTTCGTCTACGCGTGGCAGAACTTCTCCTCAAGAAACGGTCTTCCCCCTCGTTTTGGATCGAGCTCAGAGAATCCGATGCCGGGAACTCACCAGAAGTTGGCCCGAAGACTCGAAATCGCAGAAGCAATCCCTGCATCCCTCTCAGGAGCAAACTCCGGCAGGCACAGACGACGTGGAATTTCTGCTTCCTGCTTTGCTAAGGACGGGCCGCACTAACGCGAGAGTGGCGTGGCCGCGACGAGCTTGTCATTCATTGACCGATAGCAGAGGCCTTGGTTCTCAACAACGACTTCCAGAACTGATGGGGGTTGAATCTCTCCCTGGATCAACGCTTCCGAAAGCGGGTCTTCAACGTACTTCTGGAGCGCCCGGCGCAGCGGACGAGCGCCATAGGAACGGTCCTCACAGGTCTTTTCCAGAATCCACTGGCTCGCCTCCCGGGACAAGGCAATCGAAATGTTCTTGTGCTCCAGATTCTGATTCATCTGCGCCACCAGGAGGTCCAGGATCTGTACCAGATCATGGTCGCTAAGCGCATTGAACACGATTACTTCATCCAGCCGGTTGAGGAACTCCGGATTGAACAGCCGCTTGACCTCGGCCAACACCATGTCTTCAGCCTTCCTCTCACTCGCACCCTCCGCCGCCGACTGGAACCCCAGGTGCGTCCGGCGTTGCAGATACCGAGCCCCGATATTCGAGGTCATGATGAGGATGGTGTTCTTGAAATCCACTGTATTCCCCAGCCCGTCGGTTAGGTGCCCATCTTCGAAGACTTGAAGCAGAATGTTGAAGAGATCCGGGTGGGCCTTCTCAATCTCGTCCAGGAGAATCACGGAGTAAGGCGCGCGCCGGACCCGCTCCGTCAGTTGGCCCCCCTCTTCGTAACCCA
>JBEKVC010000145.1:0-3166 GCA_049514395.1 Terriglobia bacterium | reverse complement strand
ATCAATCATATCTATGGGCAGATTGTTGATGACCTCCGGGGGCAGACGCTGGTGTCCGCTTCCACCCGGGACAAGGAAGTCCGGACGACGCTGAAGACGGGCGGAAATATCGCTGCGGCAAAAGTAGTGGGACAGGCGCTGGCCAAGCGCGCCAGTGCAGCCGGAATCTCACGCGTGGTGTTCGACCGTGGTGGGTACGCCTATCACGGGCGGGTAAAGGCCTTAGCCGACGCGGCGCGCGAAGCGGGACTCAAATTCTAGGGGCGATGGCGGGGAGGGAAGCGTTGGCAAATCGGATTGATCCGAACGCGCTGCAACTCAAGGATCAGGTGGTTTCTATCAACCGTGTCACCAAGGTGGTCAAGGGTGGCAAGAACCTGAGCTTTTCAGCGCTGGTGGTGGTGGGCGACGGGGCGGGAACCGTCGGTTATGGATCGGGCAAGGCTCGCGAGGTTCCGATGGCCATCCGCAAGGGCATCGAAGCCGCCAAGAAGGCGCTCGTCAAGGTTCATGTCACAGCGACGTCGATTCCGCATATGGTCATTGGGCACTACGGCGCCGGGAAGGTGCTGCTGAAGCCTGCCTCGGCTGGAACCGGAGTGATCGCTGGTGGAGCCGTGCGCGCGGTGGTTGAGGCAGCAGGAATTCAGAACGTATTGACGAAGTCGCTGGGGACCACCAATCCCTACAACGTGGTGAAGGCGACCATGGATGGCCTCCTCCAGCTTCGCGGCGCGGAGGAAGTGGCGGCCATGCGGGGCAAGAACGCGCAAGAACTTTAAAGGGGTCAAGCAACTGTGTCCGATAAGGCTCAAAGAACCATTCGCATCAAATGGGTTCGCAGCGGGATAGGCTTTACCTACCACCAGAAGCGTATCGTTCGAAGTCTGGGACTAAAGAAGTTGAATCAGGAGGTGGAAAGACCGGACACGCCTCAGATTCGCGGTTTGGTGGCGAAGGTTCCCCATCTGGTCAAGATTGTGGAAGCAGCTTCGAAAGCGGCGTGGACCTTGGTGCCGGAGTACACCATTTACGCGCCGGAAGCTGTGGCGTCGAAGCTGGCCGAAACTGCCCCTGAGACTCCCGCTGAGGAAATTGAGAAGACTGAGGCTGCCGCGACGGGGGAGGTGACGGGCGCTCCAGCGGCAGCCGCTGATGAGCCGCAACCCGTGGAGGCTCCGACGGCTGTTGAAGTTGCGACTGAAACACCTGGGGGTCTGGCTGCAACAGAGATAAGGATGTCAGCCGACGCCAGTGCAGAGGAAAGCGCTAAAGCAGGTGAAGAGGCTGGGTCGGAGGAAGGCCAGCCTAAAGCTTGAACGAAGCAGGCAACAACCATATGGCAACGCACATTGGAACGCTCCGCCCACCTCGGGGTGCAAAGAAGCGGCGCAAACGGATCGGCCAGGGGATGGGCTCAGGCCACGGTAAGACCGCCACCCGCGGCTCAAAAGGGCAGCGGTCGAGGACTGGGGCGAGGATGCGCCCTGGGTTCGAAGGCGGGCAGATGCCCCTGCATCGACGGCTTCCCAAGCGCGGGTTTACGAACATATTTAAAAAGCATTACGCGCTAGTGAACTTGAGGGATCTTCAGGATTTTACCCCGGAAGAGACGATCACTCCCGAACTGCTCATGCAGCGCGGCTACCTCAAGGAGCTCCGAGACGGCTTGAAGATCCTTGGTGATGGAGAGTTGAAAGTTGCGCTTAAGATTGCGGCCCACCACTTTTCGAAATCGGCACGGGAAAAGATCCAAAAGGCAGGAGGGATGGCTGAGGTTATTTCCGCATGATCGAGTCCCTTAAGAGCATCACTGAGATTCCGGATCTCCGCAGGCGCATCCTTTTTACTCTCGCCATGCTGGCGGTGTACCGTCTGGGCGCCTTCATACCGACGCCCGGCATCAATGCCGATGTCTTCGAGCAAATGTTTAATCAGTCGTTGGGAGGCGGCCTTTTTGGATTGCTGGCCATGTTTTCGGGCGGCAGCCTGCGCCGCCTGACCGTCTTTGCGCTGGGAATCATGCCGTATATCACGGCGTCGATTATTCTCCAGTTGTTGACGGTGGTTTCGCCTCACCTGGAAAAGCTGAAGAAGGAAGGGGAACTGGGCCGGCGAAAGATTACGGAGTACACGCGCTGGCTCACCTTGGTCCTGGCCGCGTTCCAGGCATTCGGCATTGGGGTCGCTCTTCAAAGGAACACAAGCCAAGGCGTACAGTTGGTGACGCACCCGGGACCTGGATTTGTTCTTGCCACGGTTTTGACGCTCACCACGGGTGCAGTCTTCATCATGTGGTTGGGAGAGCAGATCACCTCGCGGGGAATCGGTAACGGCATGTCGCTGCTCATTTTCGCCGGAATCGTGGTGGGTCTGCCTCGCGGCATGGCTGACCTTTATGAAAAGGTCTTCGTCACGCGCGTATGGAGTTTTCCGGTCCTCCTGCTGTTGCTGGTATTCATGGTGGCGATTGTCGCTTTTATCGTCACGGTGGAACGTGGAGAACGGCGCATTCCAATCCAGTACGCGAAGCGGATCGTGGGCCGAAAAGTGATGGGGGGTGTATCAACTCACCTTCCGCTGAAAGTGAACAGCGGCGGCGTGATGCCCATCATCTTTGCCGTCTCGATTCTGACCTTCCCGCAAACGGTGGGGTTATTCCTATCGAAGAGCAGTATTTTGGGGAGTTTAATCGCTAAGTTTGTCAGCCTCTTTGCCTGGGGTGAGCCTTTATACACCTTCAGCTACGTGCTGTTGATAATGTTTTTTGCTCATTTTTACCTCTCGATTGTTTATAACCCTGATGAAGTAGCTGATAATGTCCGCAAGCAAGGCGGTTTCATCCCCGGCATTCGCCCGGGCAAGCGCACGGCCGATCATCTCGATGATGTTCTCACGAAGATCACATGGGTTGGTGGGCTGTATTTGGCCCTGATCGCATTGATCCCGGAAGTTATGCTTGCAGGTCTGCGTGTCAACCACTTGCCCACCTGGATCGGGGGAGCGTGGTTTGACGCCAACCTTCCTGCCTGGCTGCTCCACGGGCTGAACGTGAATTTCTACTTCGGCGGAACTTCGTTATTGATCGTCGTGGGCGTGGCCATGGACACTGTTCAGCAGGTAGAAGCGCAGTTGATTATGCGCCACTACGAAGGCTTTCTGAAGA
>JBEKVC010000144.1:0-3170 GCA_049514395.1 Terriglobia bacterium | reverse complement strand
CGACGATCTCCGGCCGCTCGCGGTCAATGGGCTTGATCACGGTTTTCCTTTTTTTTTTAACGGCCTTGTTAAAGGCGGGATGCGCTGCGCTTTCCCGCCCTACGCTTTGCTTGGCCAGTTTTTGGGGCGGCGTCTCGGCGGACGACCCTGGCGAAGAGCTCCCCTCCGCCGCCCCGGGGGTGTCTGGCCCTTCACCTCCCCCTTTCCCTCCATCGGGCTTTTTTTGGCCATCCGGCTCAGGTGCCGGCTCCGGCTCCTTACCAATCTCGCTCACCAGCACCGGGCCCTGGGTGGTCATGATGAAATCCGGCGTGCCGTCGTCCTCCAGGCCCCGGGATTCCCGGATCTCGCTCCGGAGCCGGATGCCGTTGCGCACGTCCAGGTCGTCGACCTTGGCCTGCACTGCGGGGTCGATGGCGCTGTCCTCCTCCCAGCCGAACTCCACCTGGTCGAAGCCGTTCCCCTGCAGGGCGTAGTTGATGAAGTCCGCCATCCATTCCATCAGGGGCGCCAGGCCCTCGGAGAGCGCCGCCTCCTGGGCGGTCGTCGCGGTGGCCCGGTTCATCTTCGAGACGAACGGTTGAGCCGACACCGAGAAGGCGTAGCACACCACCCGGGCGAACCATTCATCAATGGGGGAGCTCAGGTCCCCCTCCTTCATCAGGTGCGGGGTCATGCCGTGGGGCACCCATTTGCCCCGGCGCCGCTGGGCGGTGCTCCCCGCGTGGAGGGCGTCCCAATACGATTGGAACTCGGCGATCTGGGCGGTGGACCAGTTTTCCGGCACTTCTAAAAGGGCGTCGGGCAGGTTGCCTTCGGTGTAGAATTGCAGGAGGTGCATCTGGCGCCGCAGGATGATGTTGGTAATGATGATCACCTGCTCCACCGGCGAGAAGCCGTAGAGGCGCCAGGATAAAGGGTTGCGGGGATAATAGAGCAGCTCCTCCCGGGTGTAGTCGGTGGCCGGCAGGCCCTTGATGATCTGCTGGTAGGCTGGGTCCGGAGGCAGCGGGCTGCGCCCCCATTCATCGATGACCGGGCGGATGGTGGCGCCGTCCACCACCTCCAGGCTGTAGAGGCCGCCGCCTTTGGTCCGCCTCGGATAGAGGGTGGCCGCGTCGATCACCAGCATGTCTTCCAGGAGCATCCGCATCCAGGCGTTGAAGGAGTGCATCCTGTCGGGGCGCTTCATCAGGGCGGTGGCCTCTTTGGCCTGGCGCAGGGATTCGGCCGAGGCGTCCTTTTTGGCTTTCAGCTTGGCGCCGCTGGGGTCCAGGGGGGAGAAGGACCAGTTCATCTTGGCGATCTGATCCTTGCGGGTTTCGATCACCAGGCGCACCAGGTCGCAGTTTTGGGCCAGGTTCCTAAGGTCCAGGAAGGAAATCGGCAGGTCGCCCCGGGGGGTGACCAGCAGGTTGTAGCCCACCGGGTAGTCGAACTGGCGGCCCGCGGCTTCAGGCGGCGCCAGAGGGGGCAGCGGCCAGCCGGGACCGAAGAAGTCTTTGCTCGGGTCCGGCTGCCCCGGCGCGCTGCCCGTGCCGGTGGGCGTGAAACGGCGCCCCGCGGCCCATTGGGCGGCGCTGATGATCTCCGGGGTCAGGGGTATGTGTTTAGGGTCGGCTGCCATTGTTTAGTTACCAGTTACCAGTGATCAGTGACCATTAACCAAGGGGGAAAAGGGGAAGAGGGAAAATGCTTCTGGGGGAAAAGGGGAAGAGGGGAAATGGGGAAAAGGAAAAGCAAAACCTTTTATCCCTTTACCCTTTTACCCTCTTACCCCCTTACTCTTATACCCTTTTACCCCTCCTTAATATTCTCAGCCGTGCAACCGCCTTTCTTCAGCCGCCATGTTGTCGAATTCCCCTTTGTAATAATCGAAGATTCCCATGCCGGGGGCGCCCTCCAGGAGCCCCACCGCGCCTTCCAGGGCGTCGGGGCCGTCGTCGTGCACCGTGCTGGCCGGGAAATAGAGGAGCTGCTCCAGGAGCAAATCCTGGTTGCCCTGTCCCTTACAAAAGCGGATCTGCCCCCGCTCCACTAAAGGGCTCAGCCGGGAGATCCGGACCTCTTTGGAGAGCTTGACGGCTACCGGCTGGAGTGGCAGGATTACCTTCCTCTCCTTTTCCAGCCGTTGAAATTCGTTGATCAGCAGCCTCTGGAAAAGAACATCCTCCACCCCGAAGCGCCAGTAATACCATTGCTCGTGGCGGATGAAGGCGGCGCGCAGGGCCTCGTCGAGACTGCCCCGGCGGATGTAGGCGTCCAGGACGTAGAAGATCATCTCTTTCCGGTCCAGGCCCACGGTGATAATCGCCTTGTAGTCGGCGCTGGCGCCGATGGCCAGGGCCGGGTCGAAATAGCCGGCCACGATCAGGTCCTTGCCGGTGAGGTCCGCGGGGTAATAGAACCGGAACCAGGCCTCCTGGAAGACCCCTTCTTCGTCCAGGGGGTTATTCTGCTTCTCCCGGTTGAAGGCCAGCGACCCCATGAGGCGCTTTTGCTCCAGGAGCTTGGCCACCGGGTGGCGCGCCGGCCACAGAGATGCAAGTGAGCCGTGAGCAGTGAGCTGTGAGCAGTTACTGCTTACTGCTGCTTCCTGCTCACTGCTTGCTTCATTGAGGGCGCGGTAAATGCGCCTGGTCCAGTGCTTCCAGGGCTCCTCCTCGGAATGGATGGCGGTGTAGAGCGCGCTCTTGCGGGCCAAGATGGTGCCGATCCAGAAGAGGTTGCCGCCGGCGTCGATGGAGGGATAGATGGCGCCGGTGATCCAGGAGAGCAATTTGCGCACCAGGTCCGGCGAGCGGGCCTGCTGGTCGTTCTCCACGTCGTCCAGGATGATCAGGTCGGGGCGGTGCTGCTTGTGCTTGAGGCCGCGCAGGCGCTGGCCCCGGCCCCGGGCCTTGAGCCGGACGTCGTTCAGGGTGACAAAATCATCCACCGCCCAGTTGTTCCGCACCAGCTCCCCGAAATCGCATTTAATCCTCTCATTGTAGAGCAGTTCCAGATAGATATAGCCGGTGAGGTCGCTGGCCAGGTCCTCGGTGTCGGAGGCGATGATGATGAAGTGGCGCCGGCCGTGGCAGATCTGGTGGAGCACGTAGCCGAAGGAGGTGATGGTGGTCTTGGCGAACTCCCGGGGCGCGGCCACGGCGACGGGAGTCACGACAGCG
>JBEKVC010000143.1:0-3172 GCA_049514395.1 Terriglobia bacterium | reverse complement strand
GACGGAAGCCCGCCTCTTCGATGAGGCGGCGGAGCTGCTCCTCGCTGGAAGTGCGGGTGACGCCGGCGGCGCGAACCACGTTCTCCTCGATGAGGATGCTACCCACATCGTTGCCGCCGAAGCGCAGAGCGATCTGGCAGATCTTGTGGCCCGGGGTAAGCCACGAGGCCTGGACGTTGAGGATGTTGTCCAGATAGATGCGGGACACGGCAAGCGTTTTCAGGTAATCGACGGCGCTGGCTTCCTCCTTTACGAAGTTGCCGAGCGAGGTGTTCTCGCGTTGGAAGAGCCAGGGGATGAAGGCCGTGAAGCCGCCGGTTTCCTCTTGCAGTTGGCGGATGCGCGCGCAGTGGTTGATGCGATGCTCGAGCCTTTCTCCGCAGCCGAACATCATGGTGGCGGTGGTGCGCATACCGAGCTGGTGCGCGGTGCGATGCACCAGGAGCCACTCCTCAGTGGTGCACTTCAGCCGCGCGATGCGCTGGCGTACCTCGTCGTCCAGGATTTCCGCCCCGCCGCCGGGGATGGAATCCAGGCCGGCATCCATGAGACGCATAATCGTGTCACGAACATTCATGCCGGACACTTCGGCGATGTTCAGAATCTCCGGAGCGGAGAAGCAGTGCAAATGAAGGAGGGGGTAACGCTGCCGGATGCTGGAGAGCAGGTTCTCGTAATAATCGATCTTGAGGTCAGGGTGAAGGCCGCCTTGCATGAGGATTCCCGTGCCACCCAGGGCGAGCGTTTCATCGATCTTCTCGAAGATCGACTCGAGCGGTTGGACGTATCCCTCAGGCGAACCCACCGGCCGGTAGAAGGCGCAAAACGAGCAGTACTCCGTGCAAACATTGGTGTAGTTAATGTTGCGGTCAACGATGTAGGTGACCACACCTTCAGGATGGAGCCGCTTGCGCACGGCGTCAGCCTCAAAGCCGAGGCCGAGCAAATCATCGGACTTCAGCATGTCGAGAGCTTGCGCAGGAGTTAAAGCCATTGCCAATGTCCCTCTCCGTCGGGTGGACGCTGTAGCGCCGCCGTCCCGGCGGCATTTGCCAGTCCCGCCGCACGGGGCCGGCGCTACGACCGGTTTCAGACGAAGTACATTTCCTTTTCGACCGGTATGATGCCCGCCTCGCACGCCAGCTTGAAAAAGAGGCGCAAGCCCTTGCAGTTCTCCTCATCCAGAGAATAATCGATATTCTCGGTCAAGTAAACCTTGACATCCGCAGGTTCCATATTGAGCTTCAGCGCGTATTCAGCGGCGATGTCATCAATGTGAGCAAGGCCGAACTCCCGTGAGGCTTCGAAGTCTTTCCGGCACTTGGAGAGGTTCTTGTCTTCATGGCCCGCCCAGAAGGCGAAGACGAACGGCAATCCCGTAAACTTTTTCCATTCCGCGGCAAGGTCATAAACCTCCGCCGAGCCGCGATAGGTGAGCGCCGGATCTCCGATCACGAGCGCCGAATCAGCGCGCTTCAACATCTCATGCGGTCGCGGGGCGGAGGGAATGAGGTTGACCGTGCGCGAGTAAAACTTGCCCATCAGGATGCGAAGAAACGCCACGGATGTTCGCGAGGAGGTGTCCACTGCAACGCTCTGGATTTTTTCGATAGGGACCTTGCTCAAAAGAAGTACACTACGGACGCGCGATTTCGAAGCGATGGAGATGCCGGCGATGATTTGCATGCGGTCCATGCGCTGGTACTCGATGACGGGGATGATGCCGATATCTGCATTCCCGTCCCGCACCGCGTCCGCGCAATGGGCCGGAGTGGCGAACTGGAGTTCGTACTTGCCCTGCTGCGGGCCATGGAGCATGCCCCAAATCAGCGGCACACTATTAAGGTACTGAACGACGGAGATTCTGAGGGTAGACATATAGATCACAGCCAAATTGAAACCACAATTCTATCCCAACGTTCGGTTCTGTCAAACTCCACGCACAGATGGGTAGGGTCCCAATTAGAATGTAGGGCCGCCCCTCGGGGCGGCCAGGCCGGGGCAAGCCCCGGCCCTACGTCGCATATTAGGACAGTACCCACAGATGTAAGCCGAAACCCACCGAAAGAAAAGCCCGGATTTTCGGGCCGTCGCTTCGAGGCAAAACTTTTCTTCTTGCCTCCGCATCACATGTTCTGCGATTTTAGAGGAGCGCCAGCACCGAGGGCGAAGGGTTGGGTGGGCGGTCCGGAGCCGTGGCGTGTGTGTAGAAAAGGCGCAAGCTTGGAAAACAACTCTGCGCAAGGTGGTAAGGAAACTTGAGCGACGAGAACACCCAATTCTGGCTGGGGCTGACGAAGCTCGAAGGTCTGGGCGTACGCGGCGCGCACAGGCTGGTGGAGCATTTCGGTTCGCCGCAGGCCGCCTACATGGCCTCGCTGACGGAGCTTGAAAGCTGCGGAATTCCGGCGCGAGTGGCGCAGTCGATCTTTGCTCAGGCGGGATTGAAGGAAGCCGCCAGAGACCTCGAAGCCTCCGCCAAAGCGGCTTGCCAAGTTGTGGCGTACTCCAGCGACGATTATCCTCCGCGGCTCAAACAAATCCCCGACCCGCCGTTGGTCCTCTATGTTCGTGGGGATGTCAAGGTACTTTCGCGTTATGCGCTGGCCATCGTCGGCACGCGGCGGCCGACGGCTTATGGCGGCCAGGTGGCGCAGCGGCTGGCGCACGACCTCGCGCAGAGGCAGTTGGTAATCGTGAGCGGGTTAGCTCGGGGTATCGATTCTGCGGCGCATCGCGGCGCCCTCGAAGCAGCGGGAAAGACGGTGGCGGTTCTGGGCTCGGGGATTGACGTGATTTATCCCCGCGAAAATAAGCGCCTGGCTGAACAAGTCACCGAGTGCGGCGCATTGATTTCGGAATTTCCGCCCGGCACTTCACCCGCTCCCGAGAACTTTCCCATTCGCAACCGCACGATCAGCGGACTTGCCCTGGGCGTAGTGGTTGTGGAGGCTGCAGAATACAGCGGCTCCCTGATTACAGCGCGCCTGGCCCTGGAGCAGAACCGTGAGGTATTCGCCGTGCCGGGCAACATAACTTCGGCGCAGAGCTTCGGCCCCAATCACCTGATAAAGCAGGGCGCCAAGCTCGTGGATGAATGGATGGATGTCATCGAAGAGTTCCCTGCGGAAATCCGCATGCAACTTCTTCCTCCCGTGGAAGCATCGGATGA
>JBEKVC010000142.1:0-3192 GCA_049514395.1 Terriglobia bacterium | reverse complement strand
GGGCGTCATTGTTTGCCGGGCTCTACCTGATCGTCAAACGCTACCCGAAAGGCGCTTTCGTGATCTGGGCTTGCGTGATGAGCCATTGGATTCTCGACGTTATTTCCCACCGGCCTGACATGCCGCTCTATCCCGGCGGGCGGGTCTTCATCGGCTTTGGCTTATGGAATTCGCTTCCTGCGACGCTGCTTATTGAAGGAGCGATGTTTGTTACAGGCGTGGCGATCTACCTCAGGAGCACGCGGGCCAAGGACAAGACCGGAGTCCTCTCCTTTTGGGCCTTGATAATCGTTTTCGTCATTCTCTACCTTGGGAACCTCTTTGGCCCACCGCCGCCCAGCCTGAAGGCGCTGAAGATCACGGCTCTTGGCGGTTGGCTGTTCGTCCCCTGGTTTTACTGGATTGATCGCCACCGGCCAGCCATCTCTATTGCGGAATCTGGTACAGACGCAGACCGGTAAGACGTGAGATGTGGGCAAAATCCTTATCGAGAGAGAAGACCGCCACGTTATGTTCCTGGGCAATTGCTGCCAGGAGCGAATCTATCGTAGTCAAGCTGATGCCACGCGAGCGTCCGAGTCGAAAGATGGAAGCGGCGGCGCGATAGGTGGATATGCCTTGGGGTTCCAGCACATCCCACATTGCCAGGAAGCGCTCCACTTCTTCGACATCGCGTGTAAGGCCCTGCAAGACCTCGCTCGCGATAATGCCGGTCAGGGCAATGGGCTCCGCGTCGGCAATCATCCGCCGCAGTTCGCCGCCCGCTGGGCCCGGCGAGGAACTGAGAAAATCAATCCAGACCGAACTATCCACCAGAGTCAAACGCGGGTCCTGCGCGCCGCCTTCAGGTCGCCTTCCCAGATGCCGCTGCCGTAATAGCGGAGCATCCCTTTCCGGCTCTCGGTTCGCACGAGGAGTTCCAGCGCCCGGTCCACAATGGCTCGCTTGGTGCTGAGTCTTGTGAGTTTGCGGGCCTTCTGGATCAGCGCGTCGTTGATTTCAATGTTGGTTCGGCTCACAATCGAATTATACACCAAAAACTGAATTCTCGGTGTATTGACCTGCTTGGCTGAGAGATCTACCTCTACACCGTGCGGGGGCTTTGAACATCGCGGCCCGATGCGAGTATTATGGTTAGCGTCTTTCGATCTTTTATCTAAGTCATTTAGTCATATAGGAGACATTCGTAATGAAACCAACTGCGATACCGAAATTCGAATCTGCCCATGACATCCTGCATCGTCGCAAGCACCCGCTGGACGTTTTCTTTTCGCCGGAAGCGGTTGCGGTGATTGGCGCCACGGAGAATCCTGGCAGCGTCGGCCGTACCACGTTTTGGAACCTGATCAGTAATCCTTTCGGAGGGACCGTCTTTCCGGTGAACCCCAAGCGGGCACAGGTTCTAGGAGTGAAAGCCTATCCCAATTTGCTCGAGATTCCGGAGCCGATCGATCTGGCTGTGATCGTCACTCCTGCCTCAACCGTATCGAGAGTCATGGACGATTGCGCCGCAGCGGGTGTGAAGGGTGTGATCATCATCTCCGCAGGGTTCAAGGAACTCGGCCCGGAAGGCGCCAGACTGGAAAATGAGATTGTTGCCAAGGCCCGGGCGGCCAAGATCCGCATCGTCGGCCCCAACTGTTTAGGCATCATGAGTCCCAACACCGGGCTCAATGCCACTTTCGCAAGCGCCATGGCTCGCCCCGGAAGCATTGGCTTCCTCAGCCAAAGCGGGGCCCTTTGTACTGCGGTTCTGGACTGGAGCTTCCGCGAAATGGTGGGCTTCAGTATTTTCAGCTCCATCGGCTCGATGGCGGATGTTGGCTGGGGCGACTTGATTGACTATCTCGGCGATGACCCGCGCACACGAAGCATCATCATCTATATGGAGACGATCGGCGACGCGCGCGCTTTCCTTTCGGCGGCGCGGGAAGTGGGGCTTTCCAAGCCCATCATTGTGATCAAGGCGGGTCGCAGTGCGGCAGCCGCCAAGGCCGCCGCCTCTCACACAGGTTCTCTGGCCGGAAGCGACGAAGTGCTTGATGCGGCTTTCCGGCGCACGGGCGTGTTGCGCGTGCAGAGTATCGGGGACCTATTTCATATGGCGGATGTGCTGGCCAAGCAGCCCCACCCCACGGGTCCGAGCCTTGCCATCCTCACCAACGCCGGGGGACCTGGGGTGCTTGCCACCGACTCGCTGATCGCAGAGGGCGGCGAGTTGGCGCAATTGGCTCCGCAAACGATGGACTCCCTGAACGGCTTCCTTCCCAAGGAGTGGAGTCACAACAACCCCATCGACATCCTGGGAGATGCCACCCCGGAGCGATACGCTCGGGCGGTGGAAATTGTCGCGAAAGATCCCAACACGAACGGCCTGCTCGCGGTTCTTACCCCGCAGTCTATGACTGACCCAACGCGGATTGCCGAGCAACTCAAGCCTTACGCCAAGCTGCAAGGGAAGCCCTTCCTAGCCAGTTGGATGGGCGGCGCTGAGGTGTCGGCCGGGATTGACATCCTGAATCATGCTGGAATCCCCACTTTCGCATTTCCCGACACTGCCGCCAAGATTTTCCACTACATGTGGCAATACAGTTACAACTTACAGGGTCTGTACCAAACCCCGGTACTGCCAGGTGACGTTGACGGCCTAGGCTCCGGCATGGCGGAAGCTGCAAAAATAATTGAGAACGTTCGCAACTCAGGACGGACCATCCTCACTGAGGTGGAATCCAAGCGGCTTCTGAGTGCCTACGGTATTCCCACCGTCCCCACGGAGGTGGCCACGACTGCTGAAGAGGCCGTCAAACTCGCGGAGAAATTCGGCTATCCGGTGGTGCTCAAACTCTACTCTGAAACCATCACTCACAAGACCGACGTGGGCGGGGTGCGTCTGAACCTGGGTGACCCCAAGGCCGTGCAGGATGCTTTCAACGGCATTCAGTGCGCGGTGAAAGAGAAGGCCGGCGCAGTGCACTTCCAGGGTGTGGCGGTTCAGCCCATGGTCCGTTTGGATGGCTACGAGTTGATCATCGGCAGCAGCCTGGATTCGCAGTTTGGCCCTGTCCTGCTATTTGGAACCGGCGGGCAGTTGGTGGAAGTTTTCAAGGACAGCGCGCTGGCGCTTCCTCCGCTGAACACCACGCTGGCGCGTCGCATGATGGAACCGACGCGCATTTACCAAGCTCTCCAAGG
>JBEKVC010000141.1:0-3208 GCA_049514395.1 Terriglobia bacterium | reverse complement strand
CCGGATCCAGCTTCGGATGACGCTCCAGGAAGAAACCATCCGGGCTGCGGCTGAGGCCGAAAAGACGCCCGACCTGCTCGGCGTCCCGGCGCGGCTCAATGGCGTTGCAGAGCACCACCATATCGACTGGGATCTCGCGGAACCGGCCGATCAGCGTGTCCTCGCACCGGATCAGCAGTGTACCTTCGTCACGCTTCGACCAGCCCGCCTGGACTACCTCAGCAACCTTCCCGCGAATGACGTTGGCGCCTTCGTGCAGGACGCGTGAGTAGAACTCCTCATACCCTTTCCCGAAGGCCCGCATATCAATGTAAAAGTTGTAAACCTCTCCCTGAGTGCGCTCCTTGATCAGATGGGAGAACTTCAGCGCGAACATGCAACAGACCCGCGAGCAATAACGATGGTGGTTCTCATCCCGGGAACCAATGCAGTGCAGGATCCCCACGGCGCGCGGGGCTTGTCCGTTCTTGAGAAGAACTCGCCCTCCCGTAGGCCCTGTGGCGTTCAGCATTCGTTCCACATCCAGGCCCGTGTAAATGTTGTCGAGTCTCCCGTAACCGTACTGAGCCATGGGGGTTGGGTCGAACGCATCGAAGCCCGTCGCGATCAGCACTTGCCCGACATTGAGCTCGATTTCTTCATCCACCATCTTGTGATTGACGGCACACGGTTCACAGACCTCAACGCACTTTTGACAGCCCTCGGTCTTGAAATGAATGCAGCTCTCAGCATCGATCACGGGCACTCGCGGCACAGCTTGAAGCGTGGGTACGTAGATCGCGGTGTTCGGCCCCAGAAGGAACTCAGGAGTCTTGCCCTTGTGATCCTCAACCTCGAATTTAATGTGCGAGGTGGGACATACCAGCGCGCAGGCGCCGCACGCAATGCACTCCTCCGATTCCAGGTTAAACGGGGTGGCCACGCGGCGCTGAATTCCTCGGTCGGCGAAACTGATGGCGCTCGCGCCGACCACCTCGTCACATGCCCGCACGCACAAACCGCACAGAATGCACGCGTCCTGGCGCTCATCCTTGAGTGCGCTAGTGAACCGCGTTGCTTTGAGCCCGGCCTCCTCGGCGTACTTTCGGAGAATGGGCACATTGGGCCATCGCGCCAGCATCATTTCCAGGATGAACCGGCGGGCCTTGAGGACGTGCTGGTTGTTGGTATTGACCACCATGCCATCCCGGCAGGCCACCTGGCAGGAGGGGACCAACTCGTCTCCCCACTTGGTCTTCGTCTCCACCACACACACGCGGCAGGCCGCAAAGGGCTTAATCAGCGGGTGGTAGCAAAGCGTTGGAATCTTGATGTCCAGGAGCTTCGCCGCCTGAAGGATGGTCGTCCCCTTCGGCACCTCGGTTGTTTTTCCGTCAATGGTCAGGCTTATCACGCTCCACCTCTCATTCCACAATCACCGCATTGAAGTGGCACATGTCCACGCATGTCCCACACTTGCTGCACAAAGTGGCGTCGATCCTGTGCGGCTGGTTCTTCTCGCCGAAAATCGCTTTTTCCGGACACTCGCGCCGGCACACACCGCAACCGTGTCCGCGCTGAACGCAGACCTCCGGGTCGATCCGGTAGGTGTTCAATTGCCGGCAGACATGGGCGGGACATTTGTGCGCCTCAATGTGCGCAAGATACTCATCGCGGAAATAACGTAGGGTTGTCAGGACCGGGTTGGGGGCCGACGTTCCCAATCCGCAGAGCGACGTTTCTGCGACGATCTTGGCGACTTCCTCCAAGGATTCCAGATCCTCCATGGTCCCGTGGCCTTCGGTGATCTTGGTCAGGATATCGAGCATCAACTTGGTCCCCTCGCGACAGGGAGTGCATTTGCCGCAAGACTCGTCCTGAGTAAAGCCCAGGAAGTAGCGGGCCACATCCACCATGCAGGTGTCTTCATCCATCACCACCATGCCGCCCGAGCCCATCATGGAGCCAGCTTCGGTGAGGGTCTCGAAGTCAACCGGCAAGTCGATCAGTTCGTTGGGGATACACCCGCCGGAAGGTCCCCCGGTCTGCACCGCCTTCAATTTCTTGCCGCCGGGAATCCCCCCTCCGATGTCGTAAATGATCTCGCGCAGACTAATGCCCATGGGGACTTCGACCAACCCGGTGCTCTTGATCTTCCCGACCAGCGAAAAGACTTTCGTGCCTTTGCTCTTTTCGGTTCCGATCTGGGCAAACCAATTGCCACCCCGGTTGATGATGGGAGGAACGTTCGCCCACGTCTCGACGTTGTTGAGGCAGGTGGGTTTCCCCCAGAGTCCCTTTTCCGCCAGCCGAGGAGGCCGAGCTCTCGGTTCTCCGAGTCTGCCTTCCACGGCCGCCACCAGCGCCGTCGCCTCTCCGCAAACAAATGCGCCGGCTCCTTTTGAGACCGAGATGTCAAAATCGAACCCGGTGTCCAAGATGTTTTCCCCTAAAAGGCCGTACTCGCGCGCCTGATCGATGGCAATATGGATTCGCTGGACGGCCAAGGGGTACTCATTTCTGATATAAACCACGCCCCAGCGGGCCCCGATGGCTCTGGCCCCGATCAGCATTCCTTCAATAACGGAGTGAGGATCCGATTCGACTATGCTGCGATCCATGAAGGCGCCCGGGTCCCCTTCGTCGCCGTTACAAATCACATACTTCGGCTCTCCCTCCGCGTTCCGAACGGCCTCCCACTTCGTCGCTGCCGGGAACCCTGCGCCTCCCCTGCCTCGCAGCCCGGCGATCTTGACTTCATTAAGGATCTCCTCCGGGGTCATTTGGGTAAGCGCCTTGGCTAACGCCGCATAACCGTCTCGGGCGATGTATTCATCGATGCTTTCTGGGTCGATCAGACCTCGGTTCCGCAGCGCGATGAGCATTTGACGGGCAAAGAAAGGAATGTCCATCATCCTGGGAATCGGCGCGCGTGTCTCCGGCGGAACGTACATGAGCTTATTGACAGGTCGGCCCTTCAGAAAGTGCTCTTCCACGAGATGCGGAACGTCCTTGGGGCTGAGTTGCTGATAAAAAATCCCATCCGGTTGAACGACCATGAGAGGACCGACGCCGCAAAAACCATTACAACCCGTGGTCACCACCTGAATCTCGTTGTCCAGCCCGCGCTTTTCGATCTCCTTCTGCAAGGCGTCCCTGAACTCAAGCGAACGATTGGAGACGCAGCCCGTCCCCGCACAAACCATTAAGTGCATTCGATACGCCATTT
>JBEKVC010000140.1:0-3236 GCA_049514395.1 Terriglobia bacterium | reverse complement strand
GTTCCCAAGGCCTTTTCGATCCCCAAGCGCTTGGCGACCGTATGGACCGTCCAGATGGCACCCAGGCTGAGCCCTTCCTGCAGGCGGAGGGATTCTTCAATCGACCCCAGCTCCGCCAGGTTGTCTTTATGTTCCAGGGCCAGGCGCAAGGCGGCGATCTCCTGGGGCTTACAATGGCTAAGGTTAGCGAGCGTGCGGTTTTTGACCCTATCCCCCTCCCGGTAAGATTCGCGCAACAAGGTGCAGATATAGGGCTGGCCTGACTTGGACGGGGCGGCAGTCTGAGTGATATACATAGTGACTACAAACCTAAAGCCGTTAATTCGCAATGTCAACCATATTCTTACATAATCCACAAGATATTAGTAACTACACGCGAAGGCCAAAAAAGAGCTAACTCCTCTGCATGCACAAGTTAACCCGACTTTCGCAGTTGGGAGCGATTTTCATCTGACTTTTGGCTTTCCTGCCGGATAAGTTCTTGGCGATGAATGCGCACTTGTTTCAGGTCGTTGTAGTGTAGACCTACCCCCTTCCCAATCCCCTAGCGTTTTCGGCACAATGGCTTCGAGCCATGTATCTGCGAGTGAACAAGCGAGTGAAGGACGGCAAAGAACACCGCTACTGGAGTGTGGAGGAGAGCCGCCGGCTGCGGTCGGGGCGGGTGGTGCAGCGGCGGGTTCTGTACTTGGGGGAGATCAACGACGGCCAGCAAGCAGCGTGGCGGAAGACGCTGGAAGTTTTTGACGAGGCCGAACAGCGGGCGAGGACGCTGAGCTTGTTTCCGGAGGATCGCAAGGTTCCGGCTGACGCGCGGGACGGGATTCAAGTGAAGCTGGAGGAGATGGAGCTGCGCCGGCCGCGGGGGTTTGGCAATTATTGGCTGGGATGTGAGTTGTGGGAGCAGTTGGGGCTGAGCGAGTTCTGGGCGGAGCGGCTGGGGGAGGGTCGAGAGGAAGTTCCTTGGGCGAAGGTGCTGGAGTTGTTGGTGGTAAGCCGGCTGGTAGCGCCGGGCAGCGAGTTTCGTTTGCACCGGCAAGGATTCGATCAGAGTGCGATGGGGGATTTGTTGGGGAGGGGTTTTGCGCTGGCCGAGAAGGACCGGTTGTATCGGTGTCTGGACCGCATTTTGGAACACAAGGCGGCGCTGTTCGATCATCTGCAGCAACGCTGGCAAGACCTGTTCCAGGCGCGATTCGATGTGTTGCTGTACGACCTGACGAGCACCTACATAGAAGGCGAGGGAGAAGAGATTCCCAAGGCGAAGCACGGCTACAGCCGAGATCACCGGTTTGACTGTCGGCAAGTGGTGATAGCGCTGGTGGTGACGCCGGAGGGGTTTCCCTTGGCCTACGAAGTCATGGAAGGGAACACCTCAGACCGCACCACGTTGCGGGGATTTCTGGCCAAGATCGAAGCGCAGTACGGGCGGGCGCAGCGGGTGTGGGTGATGGACCGTGGGATTCCCACCGAAGAAGTGCTGGAGGAGATGCGCGACCCGGAACGGCAGGTGTACTACCTGGTGGGCACGCCGCGCGGCAAGATTCAGCAGTATGAGAAGAAATGGCTGGAGTTGCCGTGGCGGAAGGTGCGCGAGTCGGTGGAGGTGAAGCTATGGGCGGAAGAGGGGGAGTTATATGTACTGGCCAAGAGTGAAGGGCGGCGGGCCAAGGAGCAGGCGATTCGGCGGCGCAAGCTGGTGGGGCTGTTGAAGACCCTGCGCAAGCTGCGCCACAGTTGCCCGGCTCGCGACCAACTCCTGCTGCGGGTGGGAGCGGCCAAGAAAAAGGCGGGACGGGCGTTCGGCTTGGTGCGCCTTCGCCTGCCCACGGAAGGCCAAGCCGTCACCCGCCAGACGTTCACTTTCCACCTGGACCGGGAGAAGTTGCGAAAGGCCGAGTTGCGGGACGGACATTATCTGCTGCGCTCGAACCTGGTGGGAGAAGACCCTGCGGTGCTGTGGGAACGTTATATCCAACTGACACAAATCGAAGCCGTCTTCAAAACCTTGAAGAGCGAATTGGGGCTGCGTCCGATCTATCACCAAGTGGAGAAGCGCGTGGAAGCTCACATCTTCGTGGCCTTCCTGGCCTACGCCCTCTCCGTCACCCTCAGGCAGCGGCTGATGGCCCTGGCGCCAGGCCTCACGCCCCGCGCGGTGCTGGAAAAACTGGCCCCCATTCAGATGCTCGATGTGTGCTTCCCCACCGCCGATGGCCGCTGGCTGATCATGCCTCGCTATACGCAGCCCGAACCCGAGCAAATGCTCTTGCTCCACCAGCTCCACTTGCTCCTGCCGCCACAACCACCGCCGCGCATCAAGGCGTCGGAACAGGACTCGGCGGCCACACTGGAGTTGAAAATGTAGTGTAGACCTTCGAGACCGCTTTGCTGAAAACACAACACTTACTGCCTCAATGACCCCTCAACTGCGAAAGTTCGGCTAGTTAAGAATGCCATGGCCCCGGCCGACGGTCCGCGACCACGTCAATTGCGTATCGTAACGGGCTCGCGCCGGGCACTCGGCACCGATGCGGCACGGCGCCCACAGGGGCAGGATGAAAACCCAAAGGGAGCCACTGAGGGCATTTCCCGGCATCCTGTAGATGCCACGAGTCCAGATAAACACACATGGTCAAGCGCATTCGCCAGAGCCTGTTTAGTACCGACTAATGTATTAACCAACTAACTCAAATACGAAGCTATCGGCTCTCAGTTACGACATAGAGGTGTTCTTGCTGATCGCTGAAGGCCCAAGGTTTCACTTCTGACTTCTGTACCAGCCGTCAGCTATCAGCTCTCAGCCCTCAGTTACGACATAGGGGCATTCTTGCTGATCGCTGAAGGCCCAGGGTTTCACTTCTGACTTCAGATTCCAGATTCCAGATTTCAGACTCCTTTTCCACATTCCTGACTTCTGCTTCGCGATTGACCCGCCGTGGTGGGCCGATTGACAGCGCAGGAAATTCGAATACCACTTTTTCAATCGCCAATCGCCAATCGCCAATCGCCAATCAGCAATCGGCAATGAAAACCTGGTTGTCGGTTGCGGCTGAAGCCCGCGCTGTTGTCGCTATCCCTGCAAGGACTGCAAACCATGCCGCATTGGCTGGGATGTGCAAGTTGAAATCCAAAAAGCTGTGCACCAGCATACCACAGCATCCAATGGCGGCGCGTGCTCTTGGCGAATGGGGTGGCGCTCGCTGGGGCTGAGGGTGCGGGCCTGATCCTTGATG
>JBEKVC010000139.1:0-3282 GCA_049514395.1 Terriglobia bacterium | reverse complement strand
GCTCCGAACGACCCCAACTCCCCGGTTTATGTGGCCAACATTTCCCGCGTAACCTGCTCGCACTGCCACGCGGACCAGCGGCTGAATGCGCGCTTTGCCCTCCCCGCGGGCCGCGTGTCAAGCTATGAAAACAGCTACCATGGCTTGGCGGCGCAGGCCGGTTCACAGACCGTTGCCAATTGCGCGTCCTGCCACGGTGTACACAACATCTTGCCCTCTGCCGATCCTCGTTCCACCATCGCCAAGGCCAATCTTGCCGCCACGTGTGGTAAATGCCATCCGGACGCCGGGAAGACGTTTGCCCTTGGGCCGGTCCACGTGCTGCCAGCCTCGGCGGCCGAAAGTCGCTGGCTTTTCTACGTGCGGCTGTTCTATCTCTTTACCATTCCCACCGTCGTAGGGTTCATGCTACTGCACAATCTCCTGGACTGGCTGCGCAAGCTGCGCCGCCATGTCGCCCGGTACCGCCTGCTCCAAACACCTCTCCGCTTTACCCTGAGCGAGCGGGTTCAGCATGCGCTGCTGCTGATCAGCTTCATTACGTTAGTGATTACGGGCTTCATGTTGAAGTTCCCGGAAAGCTTCTGGGCGGCGCCGCTGGTGAGGTGGGAGAGGGGGCTCCCGTTACGCGGCCTCGTGCATCGCATCGCGGGGGTAGTGTTGATCGGCGCGGGCTTCTATCACCTTCTCTATCTCATCTTCACTCCGCAGGGGCGGCGAGACCTGCGTGCCATGTTGCCCAAGGTCCGAGATACGCGCGAGGCGGTCCAGACCGTGGGCTATAACTTGGGGTACCGCCGGGAGGCTCCGCTTTACTCCAAGTTCAATTACGCGGAGAAGCTCGAGTACTGGGCGCTGGTCTGGGGGACCGTGGTCATGGCGGTCACGGGCATTTTCCTTTGGGCGCACAACTTCGTCCTTGAATACCTCTCCAAGGTCTGGCTCGACATCGCTACGGCCGTCCATTACTACGAGGCCATCCTGGCCACTCTCGCCATTGTCATCTGGCACTTCTACGCTGTCATCTTTGATCCGGACGTCTACCCCCTGAAGTGGACCTTCGTGAGCGGCCGCGCGCCTGAACACGAGGTGAGAGAAGAAGAGGAAGAAGCCGCGCCGCAAGCTCCTCCGGAATCAAAATAAGTCAGTTATCGTTGGTTCTTGCTTCTTTGTTATAGCCCCTAACAGGCTGCGGAAAAACCCGTCTGGCCTGTCATTCCGAGGAGCCGCAGGCGACGAGGAATCTCGCATTGTCTTGAAAATACTCAGAGCGAGATTCCTCGCTCCGTTCGGAATGACAGCTTGGAAGCGTTTTTCCGCAGCCTGCTAAGGGCCTGCCTATGGTAATGTTGCAGATATGGGAAATCCTGCCATGACCACAGCGCTGGACGGTCTCCTGGATCCGTTGAGCCGCTGCCTCGACGCCGAGTCCGCCCGGCGTGTGACTGAGTTCCGAATTGATCCTGCGGTCCAATCGCGGATCGACAGCCTCGCCGAACGAGCCAATAATGGCGTGCTCAGTGAGGAGGAACGGGCAGAATATGAGGCCTTCATCAATGCGGGGGACTTCATCTCCATCTTAAAGCTCAAGGCCCGGCGACACCTGGATTTGAATCGCCGCTAGCGATGGAAAATAACACGCCATCCGGTAGCGGGGCGAGCCGGGCCCGGATGGTGTCAACTAAATAGTTGACACTGTAAGCCTTTTGGTTTATAGTCCGAAAATGGTCGGCGGCTTCAGGCATAAAGGGCTGGAAGAGATCTACCTCACCGGCAAGACACACCGGATCGGCGCCCAATATGTCAGGAAGTGCGTGCGTATCCTTCAGTCGCTGGAAGTGGCGACGCGACCGGAGGAGATGAACCTGGCCGGGTACAGGTTCCACCGCCTGCGCGGCAGCCCACTGAGATGGTCGGTGCGCGTTACCGGAAACTACCGCATCACCTTCGCCTGGTCAGGCGAAAACGCGGAGGATGTCGATTTTGAGGACTACCATTAGGGAGGAAACGATGGATCGTAAGAACGGATTGCCACCCGTACATCCGGGCGAGATTCTCAGGGAAGACATTCTTCCCGAGGTCGACCTGTCCGTCACGGCTGTCGCGAAGGCGCTGGGCGTGTCGCGGCAAATGCTTCATGACATTTTGGCCGAGCGGAAGCCTCTGTCGGCGATCATGTGCCTGAAGGTTTCCCGCCTGCTGGGCAGCACTCCCGAATTCTGGATGCGCCTGCAAGCAGAGTACGACCTGAAGAAGGCCGCCCAAAACAAGAAGGTCATGGAACGCGTTGCGCAAATCGTGCCGGTGAAGTCACAAGCAGAAGTCCATGCCTGATTTTTTGCCTCGCGCGCTCGATTACTCGAACCACGGCCGTCCACTACTACGAGGCCATCCTGGCCACTCTCGCCATTGTCATCTGGCACTTCTACGCCGTCATCTTTGATCCGGACGTTTACCCCCTGAAGTGGACCTTCGTGAGCGGCCGCGCGCCGGAACACGACGTGAGAGATGAAGAGGAAGAAGCCGCGCCCCAAGCTGCTCCAGAGCCAAAGCCCGGTAGTGGGTCGGTTTGATGTAGAGGCGGCTTTACGCCGCCATTTGGCGATCCCGCCATTTCGCGATCCCGCCTTGCTGGATCGCCGCTACGCCATCAGATTGACCCACGATCCAAAGGCTTGATGTAGAGGCGGCTTTACGCCGCCATTTGGCGAGGTAAACTCGCCGCTACGCCATCAAATTGACCTACTATCCAAAGGCCGCGAGCAAGAACCCGCCTTCGCCCACAGCGGCGTAGGGCCAGTCCCGCATGGCGGGATTGGCCAGGGCCGGGGCAAGCCCTGTACCGTATGGTGCAGGGCACTCCCCCATAAGCGTTAACCCAAGGAAAAGGTGCTTCCGAGCTCGCCGTCGCCGGGCCAAAACTTCGGATTGCCCTTGCGGATTCGTTGATAAACCTAGGCGACTACTCGTTAGTGATGCCAAGTCGAGATGTGAACTCGTGGCCCCAATTAGCCTATCATCCCCGGCGTAACTTTTTATCCGTTGAGTGAAGGGCCGCCCCTGCAGAACCACCGGATCGCTAGGCCCCACTTTTGTACTTGCTCGCCTTGTTGTTCGCGCAGTGAGGCCGGCTTATGCCCTTGCACGCATCGGCTGTGATTTCGATACCCTCATTTGGCCCACTGTGATGGTCTGATTTGGCCCACCCTTGGAGCTAAGCCGAGTACTCTGTTCTGGGCTGAGCCCAGAATGGAGGAGGCGGTGGATTGGAGAGCCAAGGTG
>JBEKVC010000138.1:0-3288 GCA_049514395.1 Terriglobia bacterium | reverse complement strand
GGCGGAGTTCGATCTCCAGGTCGCCCTCGACAACACACTGGCAGGCAAGACGCCACCCACTGGCGATCTCCTCAGGCGAAAGCCGCTCCTGTTGTGCCCGGTTAACTTCCGCCTTTCCGTTCAACACACGGATGCGGCAGCCCCGGCACCTCCCCTGGGCGCCACAGGGAAATTCAACTCCCTGCTCGAACAGCAAATCGCGCAGCGGCGTTCCGGCCGGCGCACTCAGCTCCACCCGCGTGGGCCAGAGAATAATCCGATGGGATGGGTTCGCAGTCAAGGGCTTTCCATCACCTTTAAATGCAGCGGCGAGTTTACCTCGCCACTGCTTCCGGTGTCATTCCGAGCGCAGCGAGGAATCTCGCTCTGATTCTTTCTTCCACCTATCCTCCTCAATGCAGAGCGAGATTCCTCGCTGCGCTCGGAATGACATCCGCATGGCTCGGAATGACATCCGCGTGGCGGCGTCCCGATCAGATCGGGACAGGTTCCGCCGCCTCTACATCAAACTGACCCATTGCCAGGTCCGGAGTGCTCACGCGCGTACTGCACCATGGCCCGGAGGTTGGCGGGGGATGTCTCCCGCGGAACCTCGCAACCCGCTCCCACAATGAAGCGCTCTCCAGCCTGCCGATGACACTCGCCGACCGCTTCATAAACGGATTCGGGCGTCCCGTCCTTCAGGACTTTCACGGGGTCGATGTTACCGAGCAGAACCTGTTCAGGTCCCATTTTTTCACGTCCCTCGGACACCGGTGAAAGCGAATCCAGTTCAACAATGGAACAGTGCAGCCTGCCCATCGCCGCCAGAATGCGCCGCGTATTCCCGCAGATGTGCAAACGGGTTTTTATCCCCGCACCATGCAGCGCGTCAACCAGCTTCTTTTCATAAGGCCAAACAAACTCGTCGTAAAACTTCGGCCCTACCAACGAGGCTGCTGCATCTCCGACCCCCATTAGATCCGCTCCCATCTCCACCTGAAATCGCGCGAAGCGCAATTCCATCGCGACCACAAATTCAAACACGTCTCGGACAAAAGCCGGATCATCGTAGAAATCCAGCATGAGACTGTTAATGCCTCGCAGGTCGGCGGCCTCCGCGCAAGGACCCTCGATCCAACCTTCCACTACCTTATCATTCCCGACGCGTTCCTTCATCAGCCTGACGGCCTGTGCCCGGTTGCGCATCCTTCCAGGACTGGTGGGGTCGGGGATCTGGAGACTGGTAAGCTTGGTCTTATCTTTCAGCAGAGCGTTTTCTTCGTCGATAGCGGGAGGCTGGTCGGGGAAGAATTTGAGGGTGGCGCCCACCGCCGACGCCTCACAACCAGGGTCGGAGATCACACTGACGTGGTCAATATCAAATCGCTCCGCAACACAGATCTGAGCTTCGGCCTGGACGCGATAGTCTGTGGCGTAGTCGAGGTATTTCGCCCCGATCTGGTCGGCAGCAAACATCATGGTGATGGGCATGGCGGGAAGGGAGTCCACCGACTGCCCTTGCAACATGGCGAGGACACGCTCGCGACTATTCATACAACTCCCGCCCCGCGCGCCTGGTCAGCAGATCGTAGGGGCGGTTCGCGAACCGCCCCTACCAAGTCCAGGGAATTCATCACTCAGTCCCTTTGATTGAGATAAGCCCTCCGCTGTAATCGGCCACAACCTGCCTTCCCGGCGGGACGACCAGGAATTCCTTTTCGTCCCAGACCCCATCCACCAGTCGCTGGAACATGCCGAGGTCACCGGCGAGTTTTTCGAACTTCCATCCCCGCTTGGCAGCTTCTTCGCGCGCCTCGCGCGCAAAGCTTTCGTCCGGCCCCACCCCCATCTCAATGTAGGTGAACTGGCTGTAATTCTTTGTCAGGTCGCCCAACTCGCTCCAGAGATACTTGGCATTCTCTTCGCCGTAGCGCGCCACAAGGTCTTCGTAGTTTTGACCGACGCCCAGTATTTTCCCCACGGAAAGCTGGCTGAGCTCGCCGTCCGCCTTGCCGCGCTCCATCCATCCAGTCGTCATGAAGTAGACACCGGGGTGGTTGTTGAAGTAATCCAAGTAGCGCCCTGAGCTGCCGAGGAAAAGGGTGATGCAATCGTGGGCGCGAGGAATAACGAGGGGGTATTTGCCGGCAGTCAACCCAACCACACCGTTGTTGCAGAGGCCGTACCCGAGCAGCACGGCCTCGTATTTGGGGTCGTCCACACGCTCCAGCGCGGCCTGCAGGCGCGCTCGCATGCCCTCGCTGCCGATGTCGTGCAGACCCTTAGGAAGGAACTCCACATCCACGGTGTTCGGGGAACGCGCCACGACCGAGCAAAACTCCCGGTAGAAGATCTCGCAAGTGATCAGCTTCAGCCGCATTCCCATTCTCCGGCAGGGATTCTGCCTCTCCTTGTAGCCTATCCAGCCAGGGCAATTCGCCTTCCTGGATTCTCAAACCGCCGCTCTGATGCCCCCTTCAGTTCCCGGATCACAGCTACAACAGCCAGCCGCGTGCGCAGGCAGGGATTGTTCCCGCCAGTCTCGAGGGATGGAAGTGTGAAATGGACCTCGGGAATCACTTGCTCTTTCTCGCCTTCAACGCCCCGGCCACAAGAAGGGGGCGAGGACGTGCCCGAATAAAAAGTCATTGATTTTGGTAGTGGAAGTCGGTTTATCATAGGACGGTCGGCGCTAAAAAGAGCAAGATATCACGCCTGGGTCTTGATTGCAGCACTCTTCGGGCCAGAAAGATCACCCAGGGGGGAAGTCCTATGACATTGTGTCCTCTTGGGATATGCTTATAACTTGCATAAATTCAAATGTTTGCGCGAATTAAAACAATCGTGTTATTTTCTTCCCTGGCGCATTCTGAAAAGAGGAATTCAATCCTATGAGCCTCAGTCAACTTGCTCGAACTATCAAAGAATCAGTGACTTTGAAGCTGAATGAGACCGCTGCCCTGCTCCGGGAAAAGGGCGAGCCAGTGATTCACCTGGGCGGCGGCGAGCCTAAAAGCAAAGCCCCAATGGACGCGGTAATCAGTTGTACATCCGTACTAAATACCGGCGATATCCGTTATACGCCACCGGATGGCATTCCGGCACTCAAGAAGGCCATCATTCGATACACCGAGGAGCGCTACAACAAAATCATCTCGGCGGATAACGTGATCGTTTCGGGTGGAGCCAAGCAGGCGATTATGGTATTGCTCCACGCCATCCTCGACCCGAAGGACGAAGTCATTTTCCCGGCCCCCTATTGGGTGAGTTACCCGGAGATGGTGAAACTCGCGGGCGGCGTCCCGG
>JBEKVC010000137.1:0-3304 GCA_049514395.1 Terriglobia bacterium | reverse complement strand
AATCGGCGCACTCACCAATGCGCATGCCGGTATGGCGGATCAGCAGAAAGGCGTTACCTCCCAGATCGTTGCGGCGGACGAACTCCTGCTGCAGAAGCTGATCCTGCTGGGCGGTGAGCGGGCGTGCAAGTCTTTGCGGAGGGTGCGGGATGTCCTCACGACGAATCAGGCGGGCGAGCTGAGGAAGCTGTTCGGTCCACGCCAGTTCGGTGAGCAGGGGGCGCAGAGCGATGAGGCGGTTGATATAGGAGGAGGTGGCGAGCGGTGGCACTTGGGAGCGCAGACGGGACATCCAGCCGAGGAGGTAGGGCTCGCGGCGCAATTGATCAAGGGAGGTCACTTCCGGGTGAGCGGCGCCGAGATAGTTGAGGAAATTGCGCACGGTCCCGCGGTACTGACGAGTGCTTTCCGGGCCGAGCGCCGCGCAGAGAGAATCCACGGCGCGGTCGAAGACGGAGGCCAGCGGATGTGGTAGGGGAGGGCGTCCGGCGCGGTTCATGAGGAGAGCCTCGGAAGGGGCCGAACTTGCTGTGCCACCGCGCGCGTATACTGCAGGTAGACGTCTTGCGGGGTGATCTCCACGTAGCGCAGGGTGGTCTGGATGTCGGCGTGACCCATCAACTGCATAAGCGCGGGCAGGCTGATCCCGGCGCGTACCATGTCGGAGGCGAAGGTGTGACGGAAGCGATGCGGGTTAGCGAGCTGGATGCCGGTGCACTTGCGATGGTAGCGGAACAAGGATCGTAATCCTGCCAGCGTCATGCGGGTTCCGCGGGCGGGTCCCTTGAGCGAGACGAAGAGGGCGGCGGTGCCGGTAGCGGGCCGTTCCAGCCGGCGATAGTGATCGAGGAGTTGCACGGTTTCCGGCGCCAGCGGCAGGAAGCGCAGTTTGTTACCTTTGCCGCGCACGCGCAACTGCGCCTCGGAAAGCAACACGTCGTCCTCATTCAAGCCCAATACTTCGGCCGAGCGCAGTCCTTCGAGAAGCATCAAGCCCACGATGGCCAAGTCTCGGGCCGTGCGGAAGCTGGACCAGAAACGTGCCACCTCGTCCACCGAGAGCGGAAGGAGGTGGCGTTTGGGCACTCTCACTCGCAACCGGCTCATCGCTACCCGAGACCGGCCCAGGCCCAGCGGTCCGCGCCGCAGATAAGCTTGCTGAAAGCCCTGAGCCGTCGGGTCGGGGGCGTCGGGGAACTCGTTGCGCAAGGCGCGCTCGGCGACGCCGACGCGGACATTGATGGTGGAGCTGGAAAACGGAGGTTGGTGGCTGCATTGGAACTTCAGATAATCCAGGAGCGTCGATTTGGTCAGGTCACCTTCCACCACGTCACCGGTATGATGAAGGCTCTCCCACCAGCGAACAAAGTGCAGCAGGTTGTAAGCGCAGGCGCGCAGAGTGGTGTCCGCCAAGCGGCGGACGCGCTCGCGGTCCAGGTAACGATTGACCCAGCCAACTTCCCGGCCGGCTTCGTGCTCGACCACACGAAGGGGGCTTTGGGCTGGGTTGGGAGTCTCCGGGCGAATCACGTGGAATCTCATAGTTGAGCAGCCTCCAGAAAGGAATGGAACTGTGGCGCGTCACCGCCCTGGACGAAGAAGGAGTTGGGATCGTGGCCAGGGGGCAGGAGGACGCGGCGGGTGGTGATGCCCTGCGCCCGCAGACGATGGGCTAACCCCTGTGCGGCCTGCTGGCCGCTGCCGTTGGCATCGACATCGAAGGTGAGATAAACGGTGCGCGGGCGGTCGCACAGTTGTCGAAACTGGTCAGAGGTGAGATGAGTACCCAACGAACAGGTGGCGTGGCGGAAACCTGCCTGCCACAACACCGCGAGATCAAACATACCTTCGACGAGAATCACGGTGGGAAATTGGCGAACCGATTCCCAGGCGACCAAGTCACCTTTGGAGCCGGGGAGGAATCGATGGGTGAAAGCGGTGTTGATACTGCGGCCATACAAGTTGACGATGTGGCTGTCCCGGCAGCAGGGGAAGACGACGCGCTGGAAGAGGGCGTCGTGGCCCTGGGGGTTGACGAGGCCGGTGCGCTTCAGCAGACCGAGCGAATAGCCTTGAGCTAGGAGGTGACGCCGCAAGTTCCCGCCGGGGGCATAACCGATCTGCAGTTCCCGGATCAGGGCGGGGTCGTGCAGTCCGCGTTGTTCCAGATACCGCTGTGCCTCCGGGTAGCGATCGAGTTGCTGTTGATAGAAAGCTGAAGCCTGCCGCAACACGGCGGCGGGGTCCGCCAGAGCGCTTTGCTGTTCGAGATAGGTGAGGCTTTGGCGGAAGGATAGGTGCTGGGATAACTCCACAAAGCGAATCAGATCGCCGCCCTGACCGCAACCATGGCAGTAAAAGAGATTCTTGCGGGCGTTGACATAGAAGGAAGGCCGAGTCTCGCGGTGCAACGGACAGAGTCCCACGAACTCGGGGCCCTGACCTGCTGGCCGGCCGGTCCAATTCTGCTGTCGCAAGTAATCGAGCAGCGGAAGCCGTTGTTTGAGTTGTTCGAGATCCTCGCCCATGGCGCGGTTTTTGCCTCTGGAGACGAGCCTAAGAGAAGGTGGGCGGCGTTCCCAGGCAAGGATGGTGGGGGAGCAGAAAATTTCTCAGAGACGCAGAGGCCAGAGGACCTGCAGAAGCGGAGTCAGCACCGATAACGGCGCAGCCTGGGGATCGGCTGGAGCACCACGCCCCAGCCAATGGGCCAGGCGGGCGAGCGCTTGGCACCGAAAGGAAGTCGCCGGTTGGAAGCGGTCCAGGCCGCCCGACCAGCGGCGGAGGGTGGAGGGATCGGGCACCCGATCGGGGTCCTTCAGCGTGGGCGTCGCCTCTTCCCACGAGCAGTTCTCCGTAAAGTGTCGTTGGAGCGCCTGAGCGCGAGCCAGCAGGCTGTAATGGGTGTAGGGGAGAGAGAACAGGGGAAGCAGGGTGAAGGTCTTCCCGCAACCCTGGCAAAGGCCGCGTCGGATCCCAATCCAGTCGTGATGTTCATCGTGTACCTGCTTGCGACGGCGACCGTGACCGATGATGGAATCGCGTTCGCAAACCGGGCAGCGCCGCAGCATGACCTTCTCGCTGTCGCGAGCCCAATCGCTTTCCAGCTTGTGCGGCGGAGCAGAAAGTGGGATAAAAAGAATCGTGGTTCATAGGGGCTCTGCTCCGGCGTTGACCCGCCAAGATCTGAGCCGGAAGCGGGGCCCCTCCTCCTGAAGAAAAAAATCCCAACTGGAGAAGAATAACGCTTCTCAGCTATAGCCCTTAAAGGTGTGGTTAAAAAGATTGGCCGGTTAATTTCGAC
>JBEKVC010000136.1:0-3336 GCA_049514395.1 Terriglobia bacterium | reverse complement strand
GGTTGGTTCCCGGCGCGAGTGGCTGTGAGTGCTGACGGCAAGACGCTCTTTGTGGCCAACGCCAAGGGCTTTGGCGCAGGCCCCAATGGGGGGAGAGATTTTCAACTCGGCCCAGAGGGAGCTTACGTCGGCGACATCACCAAGGGGACGGTTTCAATCCTGACGATCCCGAAAGACTACCAGTTGCGCCCCCTCACGCTCCAGGTGATGAGGAACAACGGCTTTATTCCAAGCTTCCTGGCGCAGGCACAGGCGCCAGCGCCCAAGCGTTCCGCAGACTTCCCTGTTCCCTTCCCCGGCTCACCCAGCTCGAAGATCCGCCATGTGGTTTTCATCACAAAAGAGAACCGGACCTTTGACGAAGTGTTGGGCGACCTGGGCGGGGCCGACGCGGAGCGCGACGCCACGCTGGCTCGCTGGGGGATTGACGCTACGGTCAAGAGAGAGGATGAGCCTGCACTTGAGCACGTGAAGGTCACGCCCAACCAACATGCCCTGGCTAAGCGCTTTGCGTTCAGCGACAACTTCTACGTGGATTCGGACGTCTCGGTGGACGGCCATCACTGGCTGGTAGGCAACTACCCCAATGAACTCTTGGAAACGGCTTGGCCCGCCGCCTACGGCGGCAAGTTTGAGTTCGTGCCCGACCAGGACGCCCCAGGACGGCTGGACATCGGGGCCTCATGCCCAATTCCCGAGACTTACCTTGAAAACGGTTCGCTGTGGGAAAACCTGGCGCGGGCTCATCTTACCTTCCGCAATTATGGCGAAGGACTGGAATTGCCGGGCGACGACGAAAGTACGGGGGAGTATCCCACGGGCGTGCGGCAATCCGTGAATACGCCCATGCCGAAGGTCCTGTTCGATAACACCTCGCGAGACTATCCAACCTTCAATACCAACATCTCCGACCAGTATCGCTTCGCCCAGTTTAGGAAAGAATTCGATGAATTCGTGAGCGGGAAGAAACCGCTGCCACAGTTCATCTACATCTGGCTCCCTAACGATCATACCTCCGACCCGCGCCCTCAGGATGGATTCCCCTATCGGGCTTCCTACGTGGCGGATAACGACTTGGCGCTGGGCAAGCTGGTGGAGTTGTTCTCTCACAGCCCTTTCTGGAAAGACATGGCCATCTTGGTGACCGAAGACGACGCGCAGGACGGCCAGGACCACGTGGATGCTCACCGCAGCCTGTTGCTGATGATCAGCCCTTATGCGAAGCCCGGTGTCGCACACCGTCATACCAGCATGGCGAGCATTATCAAGACCATCGACTTGATTCTTGGCATGCCTTTCATCAATCAATACGACGCCGCAGCTTCGGACCTCTCCGACATGTTTACAAACACTCCGGACTTCACGCCGTACACCGCCTTGCCTTCAGACACGCGGATTTTCGATCCGGCGAAAGTAAAGGAACCGGGCCTCGAGGCCAAGCCCGGCGAACCACTTGATAATCCTGACCTGATCCGCAAAGAGATGAGAAATCGCATTGAACCGAAAGAATGAACACTCCCGGTGGCGGAACCCGACGCGCAAAGATGAGACTGATCGCCGTTCCGCAGGCCTTGGGTCCGAACGCTGTTCTGGACGACTCCGGGGCGCGGGAGTGTAGCGCCGCCCTTTAGGGCGGAACGTGCCGGGCTAAAGCCCGGCGCTACGCCCGTTGCCACCTGAGACTGAGGGGTTAAACAATGACATTCCTTCACCTTGACGCCTCTCGGTGGTTTCCCATAGAGTAAGGTGTTCCAGCAGACGTATTCACGAAGGTCAACGAGCGGCGAACGCTCATTCGCACCGTCTAGTGCTTGGTTGTAGAAGTTAGCGACCTTATTTGTCGGGGATGGAAGGGCAGGGCTTCAGCCCCGCCGCAGGGCGCAGGCGGGATTTGGGGGCTTTAGCCCCTGAAGCGACGCGGCTTCAGGGCCTAAAGGCCCATTCAACTCTCCGCCCCGCAGCGGCGGGGCTAAAGCCCCGCCCTTCCGAGGCTCATAAATATTATCGGGAATTAATGCAACTAAGCACTAGCATTCGTGGCCGAGGCACTGTGCATTTCAGTTGGCAAAAAAAGCTTTTCCCGCCCCTTGTTCTTTTGACCTTCGCGCTCTCCTCGCTCGCTTTCAGTCCAGTGGCCGCGCGGCATGGGATGGTGGCGTCGAGCGAGGCTTTGGCATCCGAAGTGGGAGTCCAAGTCCTTCGCGCTGGTGGCAACGCTGTGGACGCTGCGGTGGCGGTTGGGTTTGCCCTCGCGGTCACTTATCCGATGGCGGGGAATATCGGCGGGGGCGGATTTATGTTGATCCGCTTGGTGAGTGGAGAAGCCGTGGTGGTGGACTACCGTGAGGCGGCGCCGACGGCGGCTTCCCGAAACATGTACGTCAATTCCAGTGGGGAACTCATTCCGGACGCCAGTACGGTTGGAGCTTTGTCGGCCGGGGTTCCTGGCACGGTGGCCGGTCTTGCGCTGGCCGAGCAGAAATATGGGAGACTTGGGCTGGCCCGCGTGATGGCGCCCGCGATACGCCTCGCCAAGCACGGTTTCGCGGTCAGCTACGACCTCAGCGAATCGCTCCGCCTGGACCGGGACCTCCTCTCGAAGTTCGATGCTTCACGCCGAATCTTCCTCCGGGATGGACGCTTGTACGAGCCTGGCGAGGTTTTCAAGCAGCCGGAACTAGCTCGAACGCTTGAGGCAATCGCCCATCGGGGGGCGAAGGGCTTTTATGCGGGGCGCGAGGCGCAGGCTATTGTCGCCACCATGGGCAAGTACCATGGCCTCATCACCGAGCAAGACTTGGCCCATTACCAGCCGACGCTGCGCCAGCCACTGGTTGGTCACTTTCGGGGTTACGAGGTTCTGAGTGTTCCCCTGCCGAGTTCCGGAGGCGTGGGGTTGATTGAAATGCTAAATATCCTCCAGCCCCTTGATTTGGGAGTGCCGGATTCGTTCCAATCTATGCATTTCATCGCCGAGGCCATGCGTCACGCTTACGCCGACCGCGCTGCTTACCTGGGGGATGCCGACTTCGTCTCGGTGCCGGTGGCCTGCCTCACCAGTCAAGACTATGCGGCGAAGCTGCGCGCGGAGATCCTGCATTCCAAGCCCGATGCCCCCATCCAGGCGGGCAATCCGCAGGCGTTTGACGGTCCCCAGACCACTCACTACTCCGTGGTGGACGCTGAGGGGAACGCGGTGGCGAACACCTACACCTTGAATAACGGCTATGGAAGTGGAGTCACGGTGGAGGGCGCGGGTTTCCTCTTGAACGATGAGATGGACGACTTTGCCTCCAAGCCGGGCGCGCCCAACCTGTACGGCCTCGTGCAAGGCGA
>JBEKVC010000135.1:0-3340 GCA_049514395.1 Terriglobia bacterium | reverse complement strand
CGGGAAGCTGCGATGATTTGCCTGCGGCGCATCATGCCCGATGTGGACTTCGGCTTGGCGCGAATTCCTTATGACCAACTGGCCAAGCTCGAGGTGGGAATGGATGATTTCCTGGAGGCCCTCCGGGACATAGAGCCTTCGGCGCTGCGCGAGGTGTTTGTCGAAGTTCCCAACGTGCGCTGGCAGGACGTCGGGGGTCTGGCCGAGATCAAACAGCGCCTCGTGGAAGCCGTCGAGTGGCCTCTCCAGTACCCCGACCTGTTTACCCGAGCGGGTATACGGCCGCCCAAAGGAATCCTGCTCTCGGGTCCCCCAGGCTGCGGAAAGACCCTCCTCGCCAAAGCGGTGGCCAGCGAAACGAAGGTGAATTTCATCTCGGTCAAAGGGCCGGAACTGCTTTCGAAATATGTGGGGGAATCTGAGAGAGGCGTGCGCGAGGTATTTCGCAAAGCGCGCCAAGCTGCGCCCTGCATCGTCTTCTTCGATGAGATTGACGCCCTGGTGCCCAGCCGCAGCGCCGGTGCGTCGGATTCGCACGTGGCGGAGCGCGTCTTGAGCCAGTTCCTCGCGGAGCTGGATGGGGTGGAAGAGCTGAAAGGGGTTTTGGTATTGGGCGCGACCAACCGGTCAGATCTGCTCGATCCCGCCATTCTCAGGCCTGGGCGGTTTGACGAGGTTGTGGAGATTCCACTTCCCGACGAGAGCGAGCGCAGCGAGATTTTCGCGATCCATTTGCAGAACAAACCTCTGGGCGCGGTGATCAGCCTCAAGAACCTGGCCTCACGAACCGGTGGATTTAGCGGCGCCGATATCATTTCGACGTGCACCCGAGCCGCCCTGCGAGCTGTCCGGCGAGCCGTTCAGGCGGGCGGTAAAACACCGGACGGGCAGGCGCGGGTAACCATTGAGGCCAGCGACCTGGAGGGCGCACTGCAAGAAATTCGTCAGCAGCCTCTCGAAGGATGTGGTGAACAGTAGATGGAGACGGTCCAGAATGCGCTTTACCTGTTTTGCTTTGCCCGCTCGAACCTCATTGGGGAGCTCGAGGGGACCGGTGTGGATGGCCAGCATCCTTTGTCTGTATTTCGGCCCTTCCCGAATCTGTGTGCCGTCCTAAGCGAGGTGCGCTTGGAAGATTTTTGCGGCGGAACGGCCGAACTGCGCATGCGGGATCTGGCTTGGGTAGGGCCGCGCGCCTTGCGGCACGAGGCGGTGGTTGAGGAGGTGATGCGTCATTCTCCCGTGCTGCCCGCCCGTTTCGGAACCCTTTTCTCGTCCCAGGAACGCCTGGCAGAATTTGTGGATAGGCATGGTGCGGCGATTTCGCAGTTCCTGGAGCGGGTAGCTGATCAGGAGGAATGGTCAGTCAGGGGCTTGCTCGACAGAAGGCAGGCCGGGCGCGCCCTCACGTCCGCAAGCCTGGCCGCACAGGAAGCGCAACTCGCGGCGCTGCTGCCGGGGAGACGCTACTTCGAGGAACAGCGAATCCGGGCAGGCGCAGAGAAAGAATTGAGCCTCTGGCTAAAGGAAACCCGCCGCCAGGTCGCGAACCACCTGAGGCCGCAGGCTTCGGATTTTTGCGAATGTCCGGAGGTGCCTCGTGAGCCCCCAGAAAGCGGAATCGAGGTTGTGCTGAATTGGGCCTTTTTGCTGCCCAAGAGTGCGACGCCGGCATTTCGGGCGCGAATCAATCAGGTGAATGAGAAACATGCCATGGGGGGACTGGTCCTCGAACTGTCCGGACCCTGGCCCCCCTATCGCTTCGTTCCTCCTCTATCGATAGGAGCAACCCCATGAGTTACCTACTCTACTGCATCTTTCGTGGGCCCTTGCCGGCCGACCTCGAAACTACCAACGGGGTCGGAGGGCAACGTGTGTTCACAGTAAACTACGAGGGCTTGGGCGCTGTACTTTCTGAACTGGCAGAGCCCGACTCACCTCGTGATACCTCGGAACTTCTCCTGTATGAGACGGTCGTGGAGTCCTTTTATCGCCGCCTGACCGTGATTCCCCTCCGATATGGGTGTCGGGTTGAGTCTCCGTGGGAGGCCGTTGGCTTGTTGAGAAAAAATCACGATGCCTATGGCGGGCTTCTCCACGAACTCGAGGACTTGGGGGAAATGGGTGTTCACGTTCTCCTCGACACTTCCGGAGATGGAAGGGAGAGCAAGGCGAGGCCTGTTCGCGCAAGATCCTTACCCCTCGATTGGGATACTGGCGCTGCTTACCTTGCCGCAAAGCGACAGCGTTATCTGGGCCTGGACCGAGCGGGCCTGGAGCAGCGCCAGTTGGTCGAGGAGCTTTGCGATTCGCTGTGCGGCTCCTTCGTTCGCCACAAAGTCGAATTGCCTTCTTCCAGCAGAGGCCGTCTTCTGTCCCTCTACTTCCTCGTGCCCCGCGATTCAGTCGAATCTTTTCGCCGAGCCGCTCGCCACCATCATGCGAACGAATCCGTCAAGCTACTCTTGAGCGGCCCCTGGCCACCGTACAACTTTGTTGATTCCCTGCAAGCGTAGGTGGACATGCAAGGAGTTCTGGAAGATCTGGCAGGTCAGGGATTACATGCCGCGCATCTAAGGCCCGCGTTCTATGGAGTGAATTCCACAATCGCCCGTTGCAGAGCCACTTATTCTTTGCCGGCCATCGCCTTTCTCTTGTGAATCAAGATGATGGAAAAGCCGCGTGCAATTTCTCGATTTCGGCACCCGACCTGCTCAACTGGCGGCTGGGGCAGGTCACATTAACGTGAAGCTTGCCCTAAGCGAAACTTGGGTAGCTTGTTACCCGGAAGGAGAACTGCCATGGCAAAGGTTGCAAAGTCGACCGACTCCTCAAGCTTGGCGGAAGTAGTCGATCGGATTCTCGACAAGGGAATCGTGATCGACGCCTGGTTGAAGGTGTCGCTAGTCGGCATCGAGCTGCTGTCGGTCGAAGCCCGCGTCGTGATTGCCTCGGTCGAGACCTATCTGAAGTATGCCGAGGCTATCGGTCTGACAGCCACTGCTGCGGCTCCCGCCTAATACCGGTGGGGGACCGACCGCTGTTGAGCGGGGGGCTACTGTGCAGCCCTCCGCTCGGCAGATGGAGGAGACGCCAGAGGCAGGAAAAATCAAAGGAGGACTACGATGGGTAAATTGTTGGAGGATATGACTCGATTATCCGGGGAGATCCAGGCGCTGCGCGGAAGCCGTCGAGCGTTCCGAGATGAACTGTTGGATGGAAACAGGGACCGCCAAAAGGATGTGGCTGAAATGTGTGGCGATTTTTCGGGCACACAGACTCGAATGGCGGAAAGGATGAGAGCGGGGCGTCTTGCTTTCCTGAAGAAACTGAAGCATAC
>JBEKVC010000134.1:0-3344 GCA_049514395.1 Terriglobia bacterium | reverse complement strand
AGGCAGCTTCAAGGATCTTGCGCGAGCCCGCCGCAATGCCGCAAGTGCCCATGTGAACCGTCATCTTGACGCGGGCGGCGCCCTCGCGGAGGGACATGGACTTCCTGGCTTTCTCTCGGACCTCCGCCAAGTCTTCCAACTTAAGCTTTGGCATCTCCGGCTCCTTCCTTTGAGTGTTGCTTGATGATCTGGTCTACTTTATTGAGAGAAACCTTGCCGTACAGTTCTGGACCCACGGTGACCACGGGGGCAAGCCCGCAGCATCCGAGGCAGCGGACCGCCTCCAGACCGAAACTGAGATCTGGCGTGGTCTGCCCGCACTTGATACCGAGTTGCCGTTCGAACTTCTCGAGGATCTTTATAGCAGCCCTCACGTGGCAGGCCGTCCCCAGGCAAACCGCTACCGGGTGCCTCCCTTTGGGCTTCAAGCTGAAAGCCCGGTAAAAGGTGGCCAGGCTGTAGGTGCGACTGAGGGGTACGTGCATAGTGCGCGATATATACGTGAGAACATCCTGCGGCAAATAGCTGAATTCGTTCTGCACGTCCTGAAGCATAGCGATGAGCGCGTTTTTCTGCGCGTTATGTTGTTGAATGATCTTTTCAGCCGTTTCCAACTGCATATGCACCTACCTCCCTCGGTAGCGCCGGTCCCGGAAGGGCGGGGCTTTAGCCCCGCCGTACCGACACCGTAAACATAAATCATTCAAAATGTTGGGACGCGCTTGGCGGCGGGGCTAAAGCCCCGCCCTTCCGGAACGCGCCGGAACACTTTTTCAGCAGCCTTCTAAAGGAAGGCGCTACTGTCGACCTGCTCCCTCACCTTTTCCAGACTTCTCCTGACGGCCGATATTCCTCTGGGAGAATTAATCGGTATGTCTCCCAGTTGAGCCTTGATTTCTCTTGTGCTGAACGAAATTTCCGAATCGTCGGCTTGATGCAAGTATGTAAACTCGATTTGTGGGTTTCCGACCACCAAGGCTAAAAGTGTCTGGTCCATATCGCCCAGGGGTTGCCGGTCAACATGACTGTATTGAAACAAGCCGGTGACCTTTGTCCCCCCTCCGGGACAAGACGCGATCTTGAATTCGCCCCCGGCCCTCTTTGCTGCCTGCTCAAAAAGGGACAGGCCCAACCCCACCCGGCGCGTGCTTCGAGTCGTGAAAAAGGGATCCGTCGCCTTCTGAAGCATGTCCGCGCTCATTCCACGTCCATCGTCGAAAATCTCGATCGAGAGCCGGTCCTCTCGACGGCTCTCTCGCACCCGGATTTCCACATGGCCGGCTCCCGCTGCGATGGAATTCTCCGCGATGTCCAGTACGTGCAGAGAAAGATCTTCCATGTGAAACCTATCCCAACGCCCGTTCTTCTCGCCGAGGAGTGCAAACGCCGGCCTCCTCTGGCACCACCCGTCTGCCGTCCTCCCCGCGCAGGGCCTTCTTGATTTCCCGCGTGCTGGGCTCATATAACAGCATCGAAGTCCAGACCTTGCCGATATCCGTTGCCGAATGTGCGTCGGACGAACGAACGAAAGCATAGCCAGCGTATTCCGGAAAGCGCCGCTTTGCTTCCTCGAGGCTGGTGTTTCGAGACAGTTCTAAAGCATCCAGGTGTAATTCTTCAGGGACGAACCCCAACTGCCCGAGGATCCCGAACGTCTCGCGATCGACGTGAGCCGCGATCGCCAGGCCCTCCAAGCCACAAATGCTTTCCACTACCTGCTCGACAGAGAGTTCGGTGGCGCCGGCCAGCAGCCGGTTGTTGAACCCGAGTACGTCATGGTCTTCATTCACCACAACCTGAAGCCCGAAAGCTTCCGTATTGTTTTCTCCGTGCAAATGCTCGTACACGATCTCCTGTAGCCGGAGTGCCCGATCGATGGTGTCAAAAACCGCCAGGATGTGCACCTCTTCCTTCGAGGTCACTTCCATCCCTGGCAGTACCGTGAGGTTTCGATGTTGCGCCGCCCTCACGACCGCGGGCACGTTCTCCGAGGAGTTGTGATCGGAAATGGCAATCACGTCCAAACCCTGCTGGAGGGCTTGGTCTACGATCGTTTTGGGACCCATGTTCAACTCGGCGCAAGGGGAGAGGCACGTATGAATGTGCAAATCCGCTTTAAAGATTCGCGGCATCATAGAATCCCCCGGATGCCCATCTGGTACAGTCTTCCCACCAGCTCGAACGCCGGAAGCCGGCTGCCCAACAAGATAACTTTCTCCTCTCGGGCTTTCTCCAGTGTTTCAGGATCAGGGGTTCGCCCGTTCACCAGCACGACCGCGGCCAGATCCTTTAACGTGGCCACCGCGACGATGTTGCGATGCGTTTGCATGGTGATCCAAAGGTTGCCTGCCTTGCTGTGGGCGATAACGTCACTTAAGAGGTCACTGGCATAGCCTCCTGTTATCTCCTTGTCGAGGCCATCGTGTTGCCCCAGAATCTCGAGCTGCGAACTGTCGACAACCTCCCGGATCGTCATAGAATGAGCACCTGCGGGTTGCTGGCTAGCCCGGAAGAGGCACCGACCGCCGTCCGAGCCTGCTTCGCGGTGAGGACCACGCAGTCCTCAAACTGGGCGCGCCCCAGGACCACGTCTTCGGCAAAGCTTAGACAGGTGGGTGCGCCGCAGGCCCCGCAATTGATCTGCGGCAGTCCTTCATGTGCTTCCTGAATGCGCTTCCTTTTCTCGATGGCCTTCCCAATGTCCTTATCCAGTGGGGCGAAAGGCCTTGAAGAGATCTTGCCGGGCAGCGAGAAATAGCGTCTTTGATACAACTCTCGTATCTTTGCCCGGTCCTGGCAGGGGACATTCCCGAACCGGGCTACCAAGCTCAGAATCGTGCCCCGAGTAACATAGGGACCACCCACGGTAAGTGAACCGCCGCAACATCCCTGCGCGCATGCGTGGCACTCAACGAATTGGATATCACCGAGTCTTCCACGCTCAATTTCGTTGAAAATCCTTTCCACATCCCCAAGACCGCCCACCGCCAGACTGCTTTCGGCCCGCAAGGAGGAAACTTGCCCGCCGAGGACTGGCCAGCCCAGGCCCATGCCCCTCACTGACTCTTCGATTTCGTGCCCAGTGTTATTCATGTCGCTGAGCGCTGAAAGGAGGGAGCGGTAAATGTCGGATATGGCGATTGCGCCATCGATGTGGGAGGCTCTTTTCCTGAGAGGATACTTGATGGCGACCATTTTGGCGGGGCAGGGCGTCAGGTAGATGACCCCAATCTCGTCCCGCCGCAAGCCCAGTTCCTTCATCTTCTTGTTCCGCACCTCTCGCGCCGCTATCTCCATGGGAGAATCAATGGGAATCAGGAGATCAATGAGGCTGGGGTATCGCG
>JBEKVC010000133.1:0-3362 GCA_049514395.1 Terriglobia bacterium | reverse complement strand
GAAGGATTACGCTTCATATTGCACCTCCTTGGTACGACCCGGCATTATCTGGTCGGTCAGTGATCTTCGGGAAAATTTGAGACCCTGAGCTTTCTTTGGAGCATCCTCGCCTGGGGGATCGTACAAATAGTCTCCTTTGTCGTTATAAGCGTGGCCGCGAAGTAGTCCGTGCACACGCCAGATTCTTATCGTCGTCCGCGCCACGCCAAGTGCTTGGGCCATCTCTTGCGCCGTCACCATACCGGCTTCGCGTAAGCGATCATAGCGTGTTTTCAACGAATAGTTTCTCTGGATCCTAGCGATATAGCGACCGGTAAAATTGTGGCCTTTCCCCGATCTCAAACCGCGCTTGTTAAGAATGGCGGCGACTTCTCGGTAGGTATGATGATTCAGTAAGTCGTCGATCGCAACTAGGACTGGTGGACTGGTCGTCCAGTTTTCCCATGAGGTCTGTGGTAATGGAAGGACAAGGGTCTTGTCGGCGCCCCCACGCAAGCGAACGTGGAGGGTAATCTGCTCGCCACGAAGGAGGGTGACATCTTCTAGTAACAACCGAAGCATGCGTTTGCGTTCGCGGTCGGGTGTGTTGGGATCGCTCCACAGCCGGGGAAAGTCGGTGGCCAGCTGAAGGATCCCTGCCCGCTGTTCTGCAGTGAAGATCTTGCTATCTTCTTCGCGTTGGCGCTGATACTTTTCTTGTGCCTCCGTCAGTGCTCGCAGCTTGTGGTTCCAGTCGGCCTCCAGGGAATCGGCCACTAAGCGATGATCGGGATCAACACGCAGGAATCGTCTTTGGGCGAGTTCGGCTTCATATCGGGCTCGTTCGACTTGTTGCTTCCGCAGCCGATCCGCCTCCTCCAGTCTTGCTTGGAGTTCCTCTTGAACCATCAATGCAACTTCCAGTGTGACTGGGTTGAGCAGGTCGACTAAAAGATTACTTACCGCTTCGTCTACTTGCAGGCCAGGAATCTGCTGACAGATTGGTTCGGCGTTTTCGATGCCTCTGCGTTGGCAGAGGTAGTCCGGACATAGACGCCCGTAACGGAAATGGTAGCGCACCGTCATGCGCCGACCACAGCGCCCGCAAACAATCATTCCTTGTAGCAGGGCGGGGCCTTCGCGTGCCGGACTCCTGCGACGATCGCCTCCCACGGCCTGGGCATTTTCCAGCAATCGCTTCTGGTTCTGTTCGTATTCCTCCCAGCCGATATATCCCGCATGGGCACCTGGAAGAAACGTGTGCCATTGATCCGCTGGGACGCGCTCCAGGATCGGGTCGCCGTCAACCGTTTTCCTCGTGCGGCTCCTGCCATAGACGAACGCTCCAGCATAGCGTGGGTTATGGAGGACACGCAGCACCTGGTTATGCTGCAGTTGACCCCACAGGACATCTCCTCGGTTCGGCCCGCAATGAAGGTGGCGGGGAAACAGTAGTCCTTGTTGCCGAAACGTCTTCACCGTGGCCATCGCTGATCCCGTTCGGCGAAACGTTTCGAACAAGGAGCGCATTGCTTGCTGGACCTGGCGGTCGGGATCGATCACCAGATGATCTTCGTTGTCGTAGACGAACCCAATCGGCGGCCGTACCCACAGTTCGCCACGCTGGGCCTTATTCAAAATGCCACCCTGCAGCCGCGCACGGAGTACGTGCAACTCGGCTTCGCTCATAGTTCCCTTCAGCCCGAGCAACAGGCGATCATTGAACTGGGCAGGATCATAGATACCGTCTTCGTCCAGAATGAGCGTATTGGTGAAGGCACAGATCTCCAACAGCCGATGCCAATCGATGGAGTTACGTGCCAGTCGCGAGACTTCTAGCCCGAGTACGATCCCGGCCTGCCCCAGGCTAACTGCCGTCACCAAGCGCTGAAAGCCCTCTCGATCCTTGACCGCCCCTGACTCTCCGAGATCGGAGTCGATGACCACGATTCGGTCTGGTGCCCAACCGAGTGCAACCCCCTGCTGCTTCAGAGCGTACTGACGTCTGGTGCTCTCCTGGTTCTCAAACACCTGCCGCAGGGTGGACTGGCGTACGTAGAGATACGCATCTCGTTTCAAATGGCTGGAGCTGACTTTCTGATGAGTGTCGTAAGTCATGAGATCCTCTGGGAGCGCTGCAGTACCATTCCGGTCAGTAGCACTACTATTTCCGCCCGGACGCCGGAGGGCAGAGGCTGTTCGGCGTGCGCGTGCTCTGCGGGTCTTTGCGGAACGAGTTCCAAAAGGCGCCCACAAGCTTTTACCCATTCCCACATTCCGCGGCTCAGCAACAGCGCTAGACCGGATCCTGATTTGCTGCCCCCGGTACCACCAAGAAACTGACACCGCAAGTCCTCGTAAGCGGTGATGAGCGGGTCGCCAGCACAGGCAAGGACGGTCGAAACCGAGCTTACGGTGTTTTTTTTTGACGCTGCCATTGCCGCGTGATACTGCGGGGATGTACGACAATATCGAACTTCTCCTTCACCGCACGTGCCAGTTGCTTCAGCGACTGCGAAGGATCTGCGGTCTTGGTCTGGGTGACAAACTGCATTACTTCGCTGGTGAGTTTGTGACCTTGTCGTGGTCCACGTCGCTGTGGGAGCAAGCCCGCTAAGCCAGATCTCCCGAAGGCCTCCTGGGCTTGATAGAACGAAGGACGCGACAATCCGAAGCTGCGCGCCGTCGGTTGAATGGCCTGCTTGTCGACCCGTACTTGGCGCAGCATTTCGTATTTGACCTGAAGCAAATCCTCGGGGTCGAAAAACTCCTGATTGCGAAACAGTTCGTGAGCCACATCTTGCGGGCGGGGGTTGAGGGCACCTTGCTGGCGCAAGAACTGGCGTTTGGATGTTCGGTCGGAGTGTTTCGGCATCGGCCTCTCCAAGGAGGAGGTGTGTAAATACAATCATGTCATATCTCGGCATGGCGTCAAGCCTCTTATGTTGGTTATTTACCTGAAGAACCAACGAAGTATACATAACTATATCCATGCAGCCTCCAGTCTTTACGGATCGGCGTCCAATGCGGTATGACATCATTATCATTACACAAGGAACGTAATTTCCTTTACACGCCAAGCCCGCCCTCACGCTGACACCTTGCGCAGTAGCTGCACCAGTTCCCGCAAATCTTCCGCACGGAATGCCGATCGGCCGTTTGCCACAACAATGAACGGATCGGGTGGGAGAAGGTCGGTCCAAGCCGCTGGCAGGGCGACCAGCCGTTCTCTTTCATCGTGGAAATAAACTCGGTCCTCGCCCCAAGTCTGCTTGTGGGTTAGCAGTTCAAATTCGCGTCCGTACCAGGGATGATGGGGATGAATGACACGGAATCGTTGTCCTTTAAGGTTACGTTGTGGCGTAGTTGACAACTCACGCCAA
>JBEKVC010000132.1:0-3393 GCA_049514395.1 Terriglobia bacterium | reverse complement strand
TGTAGGCACTCACCTAAAAGCGTAGAAATCTGAACACAGGCCGGTTTTGGAGGGCGAGTCATCATCATCGCCGCAGGCGGTTTTTGGCTTTGAATATCATCCCCGTAGGCGCGTTCGAGAGGCTGCGGGATTTGGTAGGATAGGTTCCCGGAGGCGTACAGAGGAGAACCCCGGTTGTTCGCGCAACCGGGGTTTTTCATTGGTGGCCCCGATCAAAGGAGCTCCAAGTTTGCTCGCGAGAGTCATCCTGCCATGATCGTCGCCGGTTGTCCAGTGCTCCCTCTCGAAACCGGTGCGGGTGGCTTGTTCCGCTGTCTTTCGCCAGCGCGTGTGTCAGTTTCCTCCTTGCGGCGCGGTGTTTTATCTCTGTCCTCACTGTGATCGTGGGCAGCGTTACTGCAGCTCCCGTTGCCGGGAAAGATCCCGCCGTCTGCAACGCCGCGAGGCTAACCGCCGCCATCAACAATCCCCCGAAGGGCGTGCGGATCATCGCGACCGCCAGCGCGAATATCGCAAGCGGCAGTGCGCCCGCGTGACGGATCAATCTTCCCTTCGGGATTCTCCCTGTGTGAACCTGATGGCGCCTCCGGCTTTCGAGCCCCTTGCCGAGACCCCCGAGCCGGATCCGCCCACCCCTCCAGGCGCGGAACTCGCTCCGGGCTGGGTCGTTTGTCAGATCTGCGGACGCCGGGGGCGCTGGCTCAATCCTTTTCCCGAGGTGAAGCATGATTTCCGATGAACAAGTCGCTCAGATTCGTCATCTGTTCCACGCCGAACATTGGAAAATCGGCACCATTGCGGCAGAACTGCACCTGCATCCCGATACCGTGCGCGCCGCGCTCGACACCGATCGCTTCCGCAGCCAGCCCCGGCTGCGCGACCGTCTCACCGATCCTTACCTCGACTTCCTGCGCCAGACCTTGCAGCAGTATCCCCGCCTGCGCGCCACTCGCCTCTTCCAGATGATCCGTCTGCGCGGCTATCCCGGCAGCGTCAACCAGCTCCGCCGCGTAGTGGCCGAACTGCGCCCGCCTCAACGCGAAGCTTTTCTGCGCCTGCGCACCTTCCCCGGCGAACAAGCCCAGGCTGACTGGGCCCATTTTGGGGAAGTCACCCTCGGACGCGCCCACCGGCGTTTGTCCGGCTTCGTCCTCACCCTGTCCTACAGCCGCGCCTTATGGGTCGAGTTCTTTCTCGACCAGAGCCTGGAGAATTTTCTCCTCGGACACGTCCACGCCTTTCAGGATTGGGGCGGAGCACCCCGTAACCTGGAGACCGACAATCTCCGCAGCGTGGTCCTGGAGCGCCGCGGCGATGCCATTCACTTTCACCCCCGCTTCCTGGAACTCTCGGCTCACTACCACTTTGCCGCTCGACCCTGTGGTCCTGCCCGTGGTAATGAAAAAGGCCGCGTCGAACGCGCCATCCAGTATGTTCGGCACAGCTTCTTCGCCGCCCGTCCCTTCACCACCCTGGCGGATTTCAATCGCCAAGCCCTCGACTGGCGTAACCAGGTGGCGCATCAGCGCGCTTGGCCCGGCGACGACTCGCGCACCGTCGCCCAGGTCTTCGCGGAAGAGAAACCGCACTTGCTGCCCCTTCCCGCTCACCCTTTCTCCTCTGACTTGACGCGTACCGTCTATGCCGATAAGACCCTCTGCGTCCGCTTCGATCTCAATGACTATTCTGTCCCGCCCCGAGCCTTGGGCCGCGCTCTGACTCTCGTTGCCTCGCCCGCCCGCGTGCGCCTGCTCGACGGCTCGACGGAAATCGCTTCCCACCCTCGTTCCTATGACCGGCATCAACTCGTCGAAGACCCCGCTCACCGCCAAGCCCTGCTCGAACAAAAACGCAAGGCTCTGGGCTCGACCCCCTCCGGCCGTCTGGCCGCGCTGGTCCCGGAAAGCCAAGTCTTTCTTCAGGCCGCCTGCGAGCGCGGGGAATCGACCGCCCGACTCACCGTGCAACTCCTTCACCTGCTCGATGACTATGGCACCGGGGAACTGGCCGCCGCCCTGCGCGAGGCCCTGGACCGGCACACCCCGCGCCTTTCCTCCGTGGCTTTTATCCTGGCCCGCCGCTACCGCCAACTGCGACGCCGCGTTCCCCTGCCGGTGAACCTCTCGCGCCGCCCCGATCTGGAAGACCTGTCCGTCTCAAATCCTTCCCTGGAGGCTTACGATGAACTCTCCCAAGACCCTGAAGACTCTGACCCCGAGCAGTGACCTCGTCGCGCAACTGCAGCGGCTCCGCTTGCTCCGCACCGCCGACTCCCTGGATGACCTGCTGGCCCGCGCCGCCACTCAGCACTGGAGCCCGCGCCAACTGCTGGAAGAAGTCGCCCGCATGGAAACCCAGGACCTCGCCCGCCGCAGCCTCGAACGCCGCCTCGCTCAAGCGCGCCTGGGCCGTTTCAAACCCCTGGCCGACTTCGAATGGAATTGGCCCAAGAAAATCGATCGCCCCTTGATCGAACGCGCCCTCACCTTGGACTTCCTCACCGAGCCTCGCAACTGCGTGATTATCGGCAGCAATGGATTGGGCAAAACCATGATCGCCAAAAATATCGCCCATGCCGCCGTGCTCGCCGGCCACTCCGTCCTCTTTCGCACCGCCGCCGATCTGCTCGCCGATCTGGATGGCGATTCCCCGGGCTTGCGCCGCCGCAAGTTCCGCCTCTATGCCCGCCCCGCTCTGTTGGTGATTGATGAATGTGGCTATCTCGCTTATGACGCCCACGCCGCTGACCTGCTGTTCGAAATCGTCAACCAGCGCTACGAACGCAAGGCCATCTTGCTCACCACCAATAAAGTCTTCAAAGACTGGAATACGGTCTTCCCCAATGCCACCTGCATCGCGGCCCTCCTCGACCGCCTCACCCATCACGCCGACATCACCGTCATTGAGGGCACCTCTTACCGCGTCCGCGAAAGCGAACTGGAAGCCACGGCCCGCAACAAACCCAAAAACGGAGGGAAAACCCATGCTCACTGATCGGGAGACGTATCGCCAAACTCTCATCGCCCTCTATCTCCGCCTCCCCGACACGCCCCGCCGTCTCAGCCGCTTCGATCTGCGCTTGCTGGGCCAACTTTGGCAGCGCCAGATCCCGCTGACCGTCATCGAAACTGCTTTCCTCCTGGCTTCCCTCCGCCGCGCCGCTCGCCGCCCCGACGCGATACCCCTCGGACCGATTCGCTCTCTGCATTACTTCCTACCCGTGATCGAGGAGTTGCTCGCCAACCCTGTCCCAGAGTCCTATCTCACTTACCTGCGCAGTAAAGTTGCCCTGCGTCCTGCAGACGCCAGAACGGCCACCACAGGCTGACGTTGAACCTCACCCCGGCAACCGGCTTGTGTTCAAATTTCTACGTTTTTAAATGCGCGCCGACA
>JBEKVC010000131.1:0-3422 GCA_049514395.1 Terriglobia bacterium | reverse complement strand
AGCGAATCGCGGCCACCAAACGCTTTTCGGTGGACGACGCGGCCCCGCGCGGTTACCTTCCGGCTTCCCCGATCATTTCGGTCGGGATACTGTTGGAATTGGTCACCCAGCTTGGAGCAATCTTGGTTATGGAGCGACCCGAGATGGCCGGGAAAGTGGCCGTGATTCTGCAAATTCCCTCGGCACAACTTATGAAGCCAGTTGAGCCCGGCGATACCCTCCGTGTGGAGGCCGAGGTGATAAAAATCGGAGAGCGTCTGGGTGAACTCCACGGAGCCATCTACCACGCAAGGGAACTCGTGGCCGAGGGGAGAGTGCGGTTCGCGATTGCCGACGCAGCAGAGATTCTGGGGAAGGAGTCAGAAGTCAGAAGCCAGAAGTCAGAATGAGGGCCCTCGCGTATCAGGTGACAGCTATCGGGGTCAGCGGGGCTGGGGAAGCGCAACCCGCCGTGGCGGGGCGACAAAAGGCAGCATTCTGCTGCTTAAGGGCCGCAGGCCCAAACAACGCGACCTTCGCTGCGATTACTTGGGATTTCGGTTTTCTTCTGACTTCTGACTCCTGACTTCTGACTCCTGGTTGATTGACTCCATGCTGTTCGAAGAACTGCGAATTCGTGATGTGGTGATCCGGCCGGCCCATATCTTGGCGCCCATGGCCGGCATTACCGACACTGTGTTCCGCCGTTTCATCAAACGATTGGGTGGATGCGGACTGATTATGACGGAGGTCGTGTCCAGCGAAGGAATGCTTCGTCAAAACCTGCGCTCGAAGCGCTACTTGTATTACACCGAGGAAGAAAGACCGATTGCCGCGCAGCTTTTTGGCGCCGATCCTGACCACCTGGCGGAGGCGGCGCGCGTGATCGAAGAGCTAGGCTTCAACTTGGTCGACCTGAACCTGGGCTGCCCAGCCAAGAAGGTCGTAAAGTGCGGCGGCTCAGGCTTGCTTCGCGACCTTCCGTTGCTCGAGAAGATCCTGCGAAAGATTCGCGCCGCGGTACGGATTCCCTTTACCATAAAGTTCCGCTCCGGCTGGAGTGAGGCGGAGATCGTGGCACTCCAAGTGGCACGCATGGCTGAGGAGTGCGGCGTTGAGGCGCTGAGCGTTCATCCTCGGACGCGCCTGCAAGGGTTCAGTGGCCAGGCACGATGGGAGATCATCCAAGAGGTGAAGTCCCGGGTGCGCATCCCGGTAATCGGCAACGGCGACGTGGTGACACCGCCGGACGCCCTTGCCCTTTACCAGCAGACAGGCTGCGATGCCGTGATGATCGGGCGCGCCGCCGCCTCCAATCCATGGATATTCCGCCAGCTTTCGGATTTCTTCCGAAACGGGACATTCACGCAGCCCACCGAGGCTGACCGCTACCAGTTGATCCGTTCCTATTATCAATTATTGGTGACCGAAGAGGTTCCCGGCGCGCTAGGCAAGATGAAACAGTTCGCAAGCTGGTTCACACAGGGAGTATGCAAGGGGGCAGAACTCCGCAGGTCGATCCAAAGCGCGCGTGCGGCGGGCGAAGTCCTGGATCGAGTCGACCAGTTCTTCAGCCCCTGCGTTTCAGCAGTGACCGAGCCGCAGGAGGTCGCCCCTTGAACTACAGGGAGGTTCTACTCGCCCATGGACAACTCAGAAACACCGGCTGGAAGTGAACGACGGGCTCAGAGGCGGCTGAAAACCGCGATACCAATCCGGGTCCGTGGGGTCGATGCACAGGGAACGGAATTTGAAGTGTCAGCGGAAACCGTGGAAGTAAGCCGGCGAGGCCTTTCTTTCCTGACCGAAATAGAATTGAAAACTCCTGCCACGGTGACGGTGGTAATCCCCGGCCGCGGACCAAGGCACGCCGGAGAAGGGCCCACGGACTTCTTTTCGACGGCGGCTGTCCTCCGCGTCCTTAAAGAGGCTGACTCGTACCGCGTTATCCTCCGGTTCATCGGCGCCACCCTGACCACTTACAGCGCCGAGACTCCTTAGCAGGATGCTCAAGAAAGGTATTAGTGTGTCGTTGGGAGCGAAGAAGTCAGGAGTCAGAAGTCAGAAGTCAGGAGTCAGAATAAAAGCTTTCCGGTATCAGCTGACAGGCATCAGGGGGCAGGGGGCCTGGGGAAGCGCAACGCGCCGCGGCGGGACGACCGCCGACAGACCTTTGCGTACCGGCTTTGAAGAACCGCAGGCCTGCAACTCCTGCGGACCAGAACCTGCGCTTCGCCTGCTGTCTTCTGGCTCCTGACTCCTGACTTCTGACTCCTGACTTCTGACTCCTGCTCGTCACTTGTCACTCGTCACTTTTCTTTCTCAGCGACCCGCTAGGTTCGCTCGGTCTTTTCCATTTGCAGCAGGCGATACGCCTCACTGCGAGAGATGCCTCGGGCCTTGGCGGCCGCTTTGAGCGCCGCGCGTTCGTCGAGCCCGCGTTCGGCCATCAACTTCTCGATCTCCCGTTTAATAAGCGAATTCGCAGGACGAGTTTCCCCCGACGCGGAGGCAGTCCCAACCAGGAGGGTTATTTCCCCCCTCATCGTCTTGCCTTTCGCGCGCTCTAACAATCCGGACACCGTCCCACGCAAAAACTCTTCGTGGACCTTGGTCACTTCGCGCGCCAAGACCACTTCGCGGTCCCCCAGAATATCCTGCACATCCCTCAGCATCTCAAGGACGCGATGCGGCGCCTCATAGAAGACCAGAGTCTTGGTTGCTGTTTTTAGTTCTTCCAAGGCCTTCCTGCGCGCCGCTTTCTTGCTGGGCAGGAACCCGAGAAACCGGAAATTGTCCACGGGCATGCCCGACGCAGCCAGCGCCGCCACAAAAGCCGAGGCGCCGGGGACAGGAACCACGGGGATGTTGTGGCGGACTGCCAGGTGCACCAAGCGGAATCCCGGATCGGACACCACGGGCATTCCCGCGTCGCTCACCAGAGCTATGTTGTTTCCCTCTTCCAACTTGATGACCAGTTCCGGCGCGCGAGTCATCTCATTGTGCTCATGGTAACTTATGGTAGGAGTTCGGATCTGATAGTGGTTGAGCAATTCCTGCGTCCGCCGCGTGTCCTCGCACGCAATCAAGTCCACTTCCTTGAGGGTGCGGATAGCGCGCAGCGTAATGTCCTCCAGATTCCCAATGGGTGTCCCAACCACAAAGAGCCTGCCCTTAGAACCGTTCGTGGAATCCTCCAGAGGGTCCATAAGTCCTGGCTTGGGCGAAATAGATCGTCGCGGCATAGGCGTCAAGGGTCAATTACGACTTCAAGTGTATCAACTAGCTCAGGTAATGACAACGGAGAGTTAGGACAGGCACTGTCAACCATTTCTGTTGAGAGTTGAAATGGAGGTGCTCCGAGTCATGCTGAACTCCTCAGGCGTGAGCTTGCTCGCACGCCAGGATAAAGCAGCCCAGGACTTGCTCGCTATGCGGCGGAT